>NZ_JBVHQM010000020.1:0-156686 GCF_055567415.1 Streptomyces sp. NPDC026575 | reverse complement strand
CTGAACTTCTACAACACTCGACGCCGACACACCGCGCTCGCAGGACAGCCCCCGATCAGCCGACTGTCACCAAGGTCATGACTGAGTACACCTAGCCCTTGGCCGGCGGGGTGTCCTCGGGGCCGTCCGCCGCCTCGCCGCTCTTGCGCCGCAGCTCCTCCTCGCGGCGGCGCAGATCGGCCTCCCAGTCCTTGAGCAGGGCCTCGTCCTTCTTGTTCTCGTCCTTGAGGGACCTGAGGAACTCGGGGTTGTCGTCCGGCGCGACGAACGTCGAGCGGTGGTTGCGGTGCCATTCGGAGGGCGTGCTGCCGCCGCCCCCCACCGGCTGCCGCTGCTTGCCCGCCACCAGCCACGCGATCGGCCCGATCAGCACCTCGCCGAAGAGCAGGATGATGAGCACCCAGACCACCTTGGGCAGGCCGCGCACCTGTGACTCGGGGGTGTTGAGGCAGTCGATGAACGCGTAGATCCACAGCGCCAGCACCAGTAGGAACGGCAGATACCTGAGCATTGCGGAACGAGCCCCCTGCGAGCGAAGGCGGACCCTCGGCGGGGCCCGGTGACCCGCCCAGGGTAGTGCGTACCCGATACTGGAACGCATGGCTTATGACGATCTCCGCTCGTTCCTGCGCGCACTTGAGCGCGAAGGCGATCTCAAGCGCATCAAGGCCGAGGTCGACCCGAATCTGGAAGTCGGCGAGATCGTGGACCGGGTGCAGAAGTCCGGTGGCCCGGCGCTGCTCTTCGAGAACGTCAAGGGCTCGGCCATGCCGCTCGCCATGAACGTCTACGGCACCGACCGCCGGCTGCTGAAGGCGCTGGGCCTGAAGGCGTACGAGGACATCAGCGGCAAGATCGGCGGCCTGCTCAAGCCGGAGCTGCCGCACGGCTTCGTCGGCGTACGCGAGGCGTTCGGCAAGCTCGCCGGCATGACGCACGTGCCGCCGAAGAAGGTCAGGAGCGAGAGCGCCCCGGTGCAGGAGGTCGTGCTCACCGGCGACGAGGTCGACCTCGACCAGCTCCCCGCCCTGTTCACCTGGCCCAAGGACGGCGGCTCCTTCTTCAACCTGGGGCTGACGCACACCAAGCACCCGGAGACCGGCGTACGCAACCTCGGCCTCTACCGGCTCCAGCGCCACGACAAGCGCACCATCGGCATGCACTGGCAGATCCACAAGGACAGCCGCAACCACTACCAGGTCGCGGCCAAGCGCGGCGAGAAGCTGCCCGTCGCCATCGCCTTCGGCTGCCCGCCTGCCGTCACCTACGCCTCCACCGCCCCACTGCCCGGCGACATCGACGAGTACCTCTTCGCCGGCTTCCTCCAGGGCAAGCGGATCGAGATGGTCGACTGCAAGACCGTCCCGCTGCAGGTGCCGGCCCACGCCGAGGTCGTGATCGAGGGCTGGCTGGAGCCCGGCGAGATGCTCCCGGAGGGCCCGTTCGGCGACCACACCGGCTTCTACACGCCGCAGGAGCCGTTCCCGGCGCTGACCATCGACTGCGTGACGATGCGCAAGCGGCCGCTGCTCCAGTCGATCGTGGTCGGCCGCCCGCCGACCGAGGACGGCCCGCTCGGCCGCGCGACGGAGCGGTTCTTCCTCCCCCTCCTCAAGATCATCGTGCCGGACATCGTGGACTACCACCTCCCGGAGTCCGGCGGCTTCCACAACTGCGCGATCGTCTCGATCGACAAGAAGTACCCCAAGCACGCACAGAAGGTCATGCACGCCATCTGGGGCGCGCACATGATGTCGCTGACCAAGCTGATCGTGGTCGTGGACGCGGACTGCGACGTCCACGACCTCCACGAGGTCTCCTGGCGCGCCCTGGGCAACACGGACTACGCCCGCGACCTGACCGTCGTCGAAGGCCCCGTCGACCACCTCGACCACGCCTCCTACCAGCAGTTCTGGGGCGGCAAGGCGGGTATCGACGCCACGAAGAAGTGGCCCGAGGAGGGCTACGTCAGAGACGGCGGCTGGCCGGACATGGTCGAGTCCGACCCCCGCACGGCGGCCCTGGTCGACCGCCGCTGGAAGGAGTACGGCCTGTGAGCGCCTCCGCCGCCGCGGTACCGCAGCCGGGCAGGACCAGGGCGTTCCTGCGCCTGGTCGTCATCGAGCACTCGGTCTTCGCGCTCCCCTTCGCCTACATCGCGGCGTTCACCGCGATGTACCAGCTCGACAAGCGGATCCACTGGGTCCCGCTGCTGCTGGTGACCCTCGCGATGGTAGGTCTGCGCACCTTCGCGATGGCCGTCAACCGCATCATCGACCGCGAGATCGACGCCCGTAACCCGCGCACGGCCGGACGCGAACTCGTCACCGGCGCGGTCTCGGTCAAGTCCGCCTGGACCGGCGCGCTGGTCGCCGTCGTCGTCTTCCTGGGCGCGGCGGCCCTGCTCAACCCGCTGTGCCTGGCGCTGGCCCCGGTCGCCGTGGTCCCGATGGTGGTCTATCCGTACGGCAAGCGGTTCACGAACTTCCCGCATGCGATCCTCGGCCTGGCCCAGGCGATGGCGCCGGTCGGCGCGTGGATCGCGATCACCGGCGAGTGGTCCTGGGCGGCGGTGATCCTCGGCCTCGCGGTCGGCATCTGGATCGGCGGCTTCGACCTGATCTACGCCTGCCAGGACGTCGAGGCGGACCGCGCCAACGGCGTGCTGTCCGTGCCGGCCCGCTTCGGTGTGCCGGGCGCGCTGTGGGGCGCGCGCTGGTGCCACGTCGTGACGACCGCGCTGCTGGTCTGGTACGCCCTCGTCATCGGCGCCGGTGTCTTCTTCTGGCTCGGGATGGTGATCGTCGTCGCGGCCTTCTGCTACGAGCACGCGATCGTCCGCCCGCACGACACCTCGCGGTTGAACCGGGCCTTCTTCCAGGTCAACAGCTTCATCGGCATCGCGCTCTTCGTCTGCGCGCTGCTGGATCTGGTCGTACGCGGGCTGTCGGTCTGACGCGGCGTCGGGCGGTCTGACGGGGCGTCGGGCGGTCTGACGCGGCGTCGGGCCGGCGTGCTGCTGGTCGGTCCGGCGCCGCTGCCTGGTGTGCCTGTGCGCCTCCTTATATCCGGCAACGATTACGGAGAGTAATCGGTTCCTGGCGGGCTGGGAGGGCGCCCGCGGCGCCACCGCCGGCGTCAGCCCTTGCTGACCGGCCAGGCGATCAGGCGGGGGTAGGTCCACAGTTCGCCGCGGGTGGCCTTCACGGTGGCGATGATGGCGCAGACCATGCCGGAGATGCTGTAGGCGGCCATCATGCCGAGGACGGTCAGCAGCGGGACGGCGAGTCCGGAGCTGTTGCGCTGGGTCTCGTCGGCGGCCGCCGCGAAGATGAAGGCGCTGGCGAAGTAGAGGACCGCGCCGAGGGCCGCCATGACGGCCTGGGTGATACCGAAGTTCACCGCCTGGGTGGCGTGGTGGCGGACGTACGGGTCGTGCTTGTGGCGCTCGTTGGCGCGGATGGACATCGGGAGGATCCAGCCGACGAACGCGCCGAGGCCGCAGCACACCATGGAGCCGGCCGTGACGGTCAGCAGCGCGCCCAGATGGGACCACATGGCGGGGCTCGTGGAGGGGCTGGGCGGGGGCTGGGTGCCGTACCCGGGAGTCGGGCCGTATCCGGGGGCGTGCTGGTACGCGGGGCCGGGCTGTTGGTAACCGGGTCCGGGCTGCTGGTAACCGGGATCGGAGGGGTAGCCGTAACCGCCGCCGGGTGTGGCGCCGTTCGGCCACCCGGGAGACCCGTAGGGCTGCTGGGGGCCGCCGCTGTGCGGTCCGTAACCCGGCTGGTGGTAGTCGGACATGGTCTGCTCACCCCGTGTGTGCTGCGTGCTTCGCCCGCGGTGCGTGGTGTCGCGTCACGCCTCGGCGGCTCCCGTTCGTTCCGAGGCTACGGGACGGGTCGGACAGCGGTCGCGGCGGTGGCGCCGCGGGGGCGCTCCCGGAAGGCGAAGGCCGCCACCACGCCGCCTATCAGGCCGAAGAGATGGCCCTGCCAGCTGATGCCGCTGTCGGTCGGCAGCGCACCCCACAGGATCGAGCCGTACACCGCGCCGACCACCAGGCCGATGCCGATGTCGAGCGGCTTGCGCTCGATGAAGCCGCGCACCAGGAGGTAGCCGAAGAGGCCGAAGACCACACCGGAGGCGCCCGCGGTGTTGCTGTACGGGGCGGCCGTGAGCCAGACGCCCAGTCCGCTGGCCAGGATGATCAGCGCGACGACGGCGAGGAGGCGCCGGACCCCGCTGCGCAGTGCGGCGATGAAGCCGAGCAGCAGCAACGGCAGGGTGTTGGCCGCCAGATGGCCGAAGCCGAAGTGCAGGAAGGCGGCGGGCACCACGTCGACCAGCTCGGCGGGCTCGCGCGGCTGTATGCCGAAGGTGTCCAGCGCGCCCCCGGTGACGAAGTCGACGCCCTCCAGCACCCACAGCAGCGCGACCCAGCCCAGCATCAGGCAGATCGCGGGCTTGGCTCGTGCGGTCATCCCCGGCCCTCCCTCTCCTCCCCCGGCGGGTAGCCCCGCGGGCGGCCTCCCCGGTCGGCCCCGGCGGGTCCGAGCGCGAGGGGCGCACAGGTAACAACGGCCGTGACGGGGTCTGTGGTTCCGCCGGATAGGCTCGATGCGTGGAGCCGCCGCACAACAACACCAGCAAGCAGGACTCCGGCCGACGCCGTCCGTGGGTCGTGGGGATCTCCGGCGCGTCCGGGACGCCGTATGCGGCTTCGGTGCTGCGCGGGCTGCTCGCCGCGGGGGAGGCGGTGGACCTGGTCGTCAGCCGGGCGTCGCGGCTGACGCTGCTGGACGAGACCGGGATCGCGTTCCGGGATGCTCATTGGTGCGCCGATCTGCGGGAGTGGCTGGCGCGCGGGGCGGACGGCAAACCGGCGACGTTTCCGGTGACGGAGGCGGACCTGGCGGACGTGCGCTACTGGGCGGCCGGGGATCTGGCGGCCGGGCCGTCGTCGGGCTCGTATCCGGTGAAGGGGATGCTGATCGTCCCGGCGAGCACGGCCTGTGTGGCCGGTGTGGCGCTCGGGCTGTCGAAGGATCTGCTGCAGCGGGTGGCGAGCGTGACGCTCAAGGAGCGGCGGCGGCTGGTGGTGGCGGTGCGGGAGACCCCGCTGAACGGGCCGACGCTGAAGCATCTGGTGGCGCTGGACGAGGCGGGCGCAGTGGTGCTGCCCGCCTCGCCGGCGTTCTACGCGGGAGCGACGCATATCCAGGATCTGGTGGACTTCGTCGCGGGCCGGGTCCTCGACGCGGCGGAGGTGCCGCACGGGTTGTACCGGCGCTGGGAGGGGGAGCTTCGGGGTGGCTCCAAGGAAGAGGAGGAGGCCCCGGACGCTCCCTAGTCGGCGCCCCAGTCGGCGCTTCTTCGGTCGGTCAGCGCTTCTTCGCCGCGGCGATGCGGCCGAAGCGGCGCCGGGCCCGCGGCTCAGCGGGCTTGTGGGCACGTGAACGATTGGCCTGGTCCTGCAGCTCGCGCATGCGGGCGTAGGCCATCTCGATCGAGTACACGGTGACAGCTCCTGTGAGATCGTCTTTGATCGTTTAGAAGATTCGCAGGGTCTAGGCCCTGTGTGCCTTAGATTCTACATGTAGAACCCGAAAATGCATAAAGATTGGAAGGCTTGAGGGCATGGACGCGGTGGATAGGCAGCTCATCCAGGCACTTCGCGAGAACGGCCGGGCCTCGTACGCGGAGCTCGGCCGGCTCGTCGGCCTCTCCGGACCCAGCGTCACGGACCGGATCAACCGCCTCGAAGCGGCCGGTGTGATCACCGGCTACCGGGCGACGGTCGACGCCGCCTCGCTCGGCCTCGGCGTCACCGCGCTGGTCGGCATCTCGCTGTCGGACGCCGCCGACCATGAGGACGTCGCCCGCCGGCTGCGCGACCTCGCCGAGATCGAGGACTGCTGGTTCATCGCCGGCGACGACTCGTACATGCTCAAGGTGCGGGTGGGCGATGTGGACGGCCTGGAGCGCACCATCCGGCGGCTGTCCGGCACGAAGGGCGTCTCCCGTACGCGCACCACGATCGTGCTCTCCACCAAGTGGGAGAACCGCGTCGGCGAGCTGCCCGAAGAGGTCGAGTAGGCCACCGGATCCAGGCGGGACGCGGCACGGCGGACGGGTGCGCCAAGGGGCCCCGTCCGCCGTCATTACGGGGGAGTACGCTCGACGAAGCCCGTTTCCTGCACAGAAGCGGCACAGAATACGGCAGAGACTGGGAGGCGACCGGATGGCTGCGTCGATGGATGAGGGCCTCAAGCGCGAGCTGGAGGCGAAGGTCCACGCGGGGGAGCGGCTGACCCGCGAGGACGGTATCGCCCTGTACGAGTCCGACGACCTGGCGTGGCTGGGCGGCCTGGCCCACGAGGTGCGCACGCGCAAGAACGGCGACGTCGTCCACTTCAACGTCAATCGCCACCTCAACATGACCAACGTGTGCACCGCCTCGTGCGCCTATTGCTCCTTCCAGCGCAAGCCGGGCGAGAAGGACGCGTACACGATGCGCATCGAGGAGGCCGTCCGCCTCGCCAAGGCGATGGAGAACGACAACCTCACCGAGCTGCACATCGTCAACGGGCTGCACCCCAATCTGCCGTGGCGGTACTACCCGCGGTCGCTGAGCGAGCTCAAGAAGGCCCTGCCGAACGTTTCGCTGAAGGCCTTCACCGCCACCGAGATCCACCACTTCGAGACCATCTCGGGCCTGTCCGCCTCCGAGATCCTCGACGAGCTGATCGACGCCGGCCTGGAGTCGCTGACGGGCGGCGGCGCGGAGATCTTCGACTGGGAGGTCCGGCAGCACATCGTCGACCACCGCACCCACTGGGAGGACTGGTCGCGCATTCACCGCCTCGCGCACGAGAAGGGTCTCAAGACCCCCTCGACCATGCTCTACGGGCACATCGAGGAGCCCCGCCACCGCGTCGACCACGTGCTGCGGCTGCGTGAACTCCAGGACGAGACCGGCGGCTTCCAGGTCTTCATCCCGCTGCGCTACCAGCACGACTTCGTGGACATGAAGGACGGCAAGGTCCGCAACCGCCTCCAGGCGCGTACGACCATGGCCACCGGCGCCGAGGCGCTCAAGGTCTTCGCCGTCTCCCGCCTGCTGTTCGACAACGTCCCGCACATCAAGTGCTTCTGGGTGATGCACGGTCTGCAGACCACCCAGCTCGCCCTGCAGCACGGCGCCGACGACATGGACGGCTCGGTCGTCGAGTACAAGATCACCCACGACGCGGACAACTACGGCACGCCCAACAAGCTGACCCGTGAGGACCTGCTGGAGCTGATCCGCGACGCCGGCTTCCGCCCCGTCGAGCGCAACACCCGCTACGAGGCCATCCGCGAGTACCCGGGCCCGGACGCCGAGCGCCGCGAATCGCCCCAGCCGATGCGCGTCTGAGCTGGTCGGAGCCGATTGTCGGAGGGTGGGGTTAGGGTCCGGGGTATGAGCGTGCGTTTCGACCCGGACCCTTGCGTCACCCCCGAACTCCGCGACGGAATCTGCGCGTTGTGGGCCGAGGTCTCCAACGCCGGCGGCGCCGTCGGCTTCGTCCCGCCGGTGACGGAGCAGGACGTCCGCCCCGAGCTGCTCAGACATCTGACGGCCATGGCCGAGGGGCGGGCGCGCCTGCTGGTCGGGCGGGACACGGACGACCGGGTCGTGGCGACGGCGTTCCTCACCCTCAACACCCACCGGCTGATGCGGCACTGGCTGTGGGTCTACACGGTCATGGTCCACCCCTCCCTCCAGGGCCGCGGCGCGGGCCGCCGGCTGATGGCCGCCGTCGCCGGGACCGCCCGCGGTATCGACGGCATATCCGGCATCCGGCTCACCTGCCGCGGCGGCACGGGCCTGAGCCGTTTCTACGAGTCCTGCGGCTACAAGGAGGTCGGCCGGGTGCCCGGCGCGATCAAGGTCGCCGACGACGACTTCCGCGACGACGTCACGATGTGGCTGGAGCTGGGCTGACCCGGACGCCGGGCTGACCCGGACGCCGGGCTGACCCGGACGCCGGGCTGACCCGGGCGGGGGCCCGGAAGATCGCCGGTGGCGCTGTGCTTGACTGGAAGAAGAACCTTTCGGTTGCCGTTGAGAAGAAGGTCCCGTCCGTGAGTAGCCCCAAGTTCGCCACACTCCGCTACACCGCCCTTCGCATCGGCCTGTTCGTCGCCTGCTTCGCGGTGGTGTGGGTGCTGGCCTACTTGCACGTCATCCCGCTCGCCGTGGGCGCGTCCAACACCGTGTGGATGCTGCTGCTCGCCATCGTGATCTCCGCGCCGCTGAGCTTCGTGCTGCTGCGCAGGCAGCGGGATGCGATGTCCGAGCAGATCGTCGCCAAGGTCGACCGGCAGCGCGAGCGGCTCGCGGCCAACGCCGGCCAGGAGGACGGCCTGCTCTAGCGGCCGCCCGCGCGGCACCTGGCTCTCGCGTGCCGCACCGCGCTCGCGCGGCGCATCCCCTCCGCGTGGTACAGACCTTTCTGTAAGACGCCTCACAGTCGGCGCGCACCCCGCCGCCGCAGTTCACGACACCTTCCAGGCGCCCGTCGCCGTGGGCATCGCTCCACGGACGGGCGCCTGCCGCGTCGTTGACGGATTCCGGCTGCCGCCGCGCTCCTCGGCGGACGGCCGCAACGCCCTCGGGTCGCTCCGCCCCGCCCTCCCGCGCCACCGGAACTCAAAGATTTTCTTTGGGTCTCTCAAAGTTCAAGTGTTAACGTACTTGCCATGAAGACCGCAGCCGCGCCCCCGTACCCCATGAGCGTTCCGCTCGTGGCGCGCCTGCACGTCGATCTTTGCCGCTGTATGTCCGCGGCCTGTTGCCGCCGCTGACCGACCTCGTCCAGCGGCCGGAGATCCTGTCTGAAGCACGGACCTCCTGGCGCTCTTTTCTGCCGTTTTCCCCACGTCTTACCTGTCCCCGGAGTGTGTCCGTTGTCCACGTCTGCCGAGACCTCCCCGTCCGCACAGACCCCTCAGGCCCCCAAGTCCTCCCGAATACCCAAGGTCCCGTTCTGGGCCCAGATCCTCGCCGGCCTCGCCCTGGGCGTGCTGCTCGGCGGGATAGCCAAGAGCGGTGACATCGGCTGGCTGACCTCCACGCTGGCGCACATCGGCGACCTCTTCGTCCAGCTGCTGAAGCTGGCCGTCGCCCCGCTGGTCTTCTTCGCGATCCTGGTGTCGATCACCAATCTGCGGCAGGTCAACAACGCCGCCCGGCTCGCCTCCCGCACCCTGCTGTGGTTCATGGCCACCTCGTTGATCGCCGTCGCGATCGGCCTGGCGATCGGCCTGCTCACCCACCCCGGCGCGGGCACCGGTCTGACCCCCAAGGACGGCAAGCTCCCCGAGCACGCCGGCTCCTGGATCGACTTCCTGACCGGCATCGTCCCCACCGACATCATCACGCCGTTCACCGAGCTGAACGTCCTGCAGATCGTCTTCATGGCGGCCGTCGCGGGCATCGCGGCGCTGCAGCTCGGCGAGAAGGCCGAGCCGGTCCTCAAGGTCAGCCGCTCGTTCCTGGAGCTGCTCCAGAAGGCCCTGTGGTGGGTCATCCGGCTCGCCCCGATCGGCACCGTCGGCCTGATCGGCAACGCCATCGCGACGTACGGCTGGAACCTGATCGGCAAGTACGCGACCTTCACCGTCGACATCTACGTCGGCTGCGCCCTGGTGCTCTTCGGCGTCTACCCGCTGCTGCTGTCGACCGTCGCCAAGGTCAATCCGCTGCAGTTCTTCCGCGGTGCCTGGCCCGCCATCCAGCTGGCCTTCGTCTCCCGCTCGTCGGTCGGCACCATGCCGGTCACCCAGAAGGTCACCGAGCGCCTCGGCGTGCCGCGTGAGTACGCCTCCTTCGCGGTGCCGTTCGGCTCGACGACCAAGATGGACGGCTGCGCCTCGATCTACCCGGCGATCGCCGCGATCTTCATCGCGCAGATCTTCGACATCCCCCTCGGCATCGGCGACTACCTCCTGATCGCGTTCGTCTCGGTCATCGGTTCCGCCGCCACCGCGGGTCTGACCGGTGCCACGGTCATGCTGACCCTGACCCTCTCCACCCTGGGTCTGCCCCTGGAGGGCGTGGGTCTGCTGATGGCCATCGACCCGATCCTGGACATGATGCGCACGGCCACCAACGTCGCAGGCCAGGCGCTGATCCCGATCCTGGTCGCCGCCAAGGAGAAGATCCTGGACCGCGAGGCGTACGCCGCGGCCACCAGCATCCGCATCGGTGACGGCGACAGCGGCGCGATCGCGACCGCCGAGCCGGAGCCCGCGGCCGTCCCCGCCGCGGCCGCCGCGAGCTGACCTCCGGCGCATACCGAACGGCGCCCCCGCAGCCAGTGCACACCGGCTGCGGGGGCGCCGTTTCGTACGGCCGGGCGCCGGCCGGTTCAGCGGACCGCCGCCGTGTGCGACAGGATCGCGTCGGCCAGAGGGCCGTGTACGGCCGGCGGCAGCGCGTGCCCCATGCCCGGGATCTCGGCCACGGATGCGCCGTTGACGCACTGGGCGAGGTGCTGGGGGTGCGGTAGCGGGAAGACCGGTTCGGCGGGTGCGGAGAGCACGAGGACCGGTACGCGGTTGGCGGCGAGTTGTTCCGTGCGGAGCATCCCGGAGTCGTCCGCGCGGGCGTGTGCGGTGCTCACCCGGTGGTGCCCCGTGTGCGCGATGACGCCCTGTTCCAGGGAGCGGAAGAAGTCCGCGTCGAAGGGGAGCCGGTCACCGGCGAGTACCCGCCAGTGTTCGAGCCGGCGCCGCACCTCCGCCTCCGGGCCGTGATCCTCCATCGGGCGGGACCACAACTCCAGGACCTCGGGCGCGATACCAGGGAGTTCGCCGACCGGGACGGTGCTGCCGTCGGGGCGGGTGTAGGAGGTGGTGCTGAGGGCGCAGGTGCCGAAGAGAGTGGCGCTGAGTACTCGGTCGGGGTGGTCGGCGAGCAGCATCTGGGCCAGCATGCCGCCCAATGACATGCCGACGATGTGTGCCCGCTCGATGCCCAGCCCGTCCAGGACCGCGATCGCGTCTTCGGCGAGATCGGCGATCCGGTAGGGCCGCTCCTCGAACGGCCAGGTGGAGCGGCCGGTGTCGCGGTGGTCGTAACGGATGACCCGGTGGTGCGCCGCCAGCGCGTCGACCAGCGGATCCGGCCAGCCGACCCCGGTGGCCTGGGCACCCATGATCAGCAGCAACGGGGGTGCGTCGGCGGCGCCGCGCTGCTCGGTCCACAGCCGGATGCCGGGGGCGGCGTCGATGAACTGCTGCACGGTCTGTCCTCCAAGGCAGGGGTAAGGGCGCACGGCCATCAGGCAGTGCGACGAGACGTATCGTCTCGTTTGGTGGGGATTCCGTCAAGGAGCCAGGGGTGGGAGGCGAAGATCGTAAAATTACTCGTCAGTAACGGGGTGGGATGGAGGGACTTCCAGGGGTGGGAGCTGTGAAGAGCAAGCGGGTGCCACGTGCGATCCGGGAGCAGCAGATGCTCGACGCCGCGGTGCTGACGTTCGCGCGGCGCGGTTACCGGACTGCTTCGATGGACGAGATCGCCGAGATGGCCGGAGTCTCCAAGCCGCTGGTCTATCTCTACCTGAATTCGAAGGAAGAGCTGTTCAGTGCGGTGATCCGGCGGGAGGCCGCGGCGCTGGTGGCGGCCGTGACGGCGGCCGTCGAGCCGGCGGCGACGGCCGACCGCCAGCTGTGGAGCGGCCTGCAGGGCTTCTTCGCGCACACCGCCGAGAACCCGGACGGCTGGGCCGTACTGCACCACCAGGCCCGGACGCACGGTGAGCCGTTCGCCCGCGAAGTGGCCGCGCTGCGGGCGGACATCGTCGCCTTCGTCACGGAGGTCATCGGTATGGCCGCCAAGGAGGCGGGGTGCGCCGGCGAACTGGCCGACCGCGAGGTGGCGGGCCTGGCGCACGCCCTGGTGGGCGCGGCCGAGTCGCTCGCCGAATGGGCCAACGTCCGTACGGACGAGGGGCCTTCGGGGGAGCGGGAGCATCCGACGGCGAGGGACGCCGCGGCCACGATGATGAATTTCGCCTGGGCGGGCCTCGGCAGCCTGATGGGCGGCAAACGCTGGACGCCGGGCGGACTCGCCGGTCGCGAGGGCCACTCGGCGCCCATGGGTGAGGAGGGCACCGCCTAGCGCCGATCGCCCCGCTGGCCGGTGGTGGGCAGTCCGCCGCCACCGGCCAGTGCGGCGGCCCCGCGGGCGGCGGTCGCGCGGGCCCGGGAGCGGTGGGCTTGCGGTGCAGGACGCCCGCCGCCGCCCGCCGCCCGCCGCGCTTCGCCGGGCGCCCGGACCCCTTCTCCTCCGGCTCCTCCTCCACCTCCGGCGGCTTGCGCTCCTCCTCCGGCTGCTTGCCGAGGTAGGAGATCTGAGCCTGCACGCCCGTGGGATGCGAGCCCCCTCCGACGGCGAACGCGCCGACCGGGGCCGCCGCCCCGGCGAGGAGCACCGCGACGACGGTGGCACGCAGCGCGTTGCGGCTGGTCAGTGTCCGCCCCGCCCACCCGGCCGGAAGGGCCAGGTCACGCCCCTTGGGGCCGGGCCTGAAGTCTCGGACTTTGCGTCCGGGGCATTGGCCCGCTCCCGCTCCTCGCGTAAATTTACTGCGAAGTAAGGTTACTGACGCGTCAGGAGTATGGGGGCAACTCCGCGGCGGCGTCAGGCAGTTGGCCCGCATGCGCCGCCTCCCCAGGGCGGCCGGCGCGCGCCCTTCACCGCACTCCGCAGGAACCACATCGCACTCCGCACGAGAACCGAGGAGCCGCTCGTGTCCCACCAGGAAAGTGCATCCGCCGGAACCCCCCGACGCGCCCCCGGAACCACTCCCCGAGAGAACCGGGGAAGGGACCCGGAGAAGAACCCGGGAAAAACCCCCGTCTCCACCCCCGTCCCCGCCCCCGTCGAGCCCCGGATATCCGTCCACAACGGTGCAGTCCGCGAGGTCTACGTCCCCCCGCTCGTCCCGCCCGTGGACCGCGGCTCACTCGGCGATCTCCCCTTCGCCAACGCCGCCGAGGCCCCCACCGAGACCGCCCTCGCCCGCAAGCAGCCCAGCGGCGCCTGGCGCGACATCACCACCGCCGAGTTCGCCGCCGAGGTGCGCGCCGTCGCCAAGGGCCTGATCGCCTACGGCCTGCGCCCCGGCGACCGCCTGGCGATCATGGCCCGCACGACCTACGAGTGGACGATGATCGACTTCGCCGCCTGGGCCGCCGGCCTGGTGACCGTCCCCCTCTACCCGACCTCCTCCGCCCACCAGGCGCAGTGGATCCTGCGCGACTCCGGCGCCCGCGCCTGCGTCGTCGAGAACGTCGAGGAGACCCGGCTGATCAGCGGTATCCGCGCCGAACTCCCCGCCCTCGACCACCTGTGGCAGTTCAACACCGGCGCCGTCTCCCACCTCGTCTCCGCGGGCCGTGACCTCCCGGACGAGGCGGTGGACCAGCGCCGCGCCGCCACCGGCCCGTACGCGCTGGCCACCCTCATCTACACCTCGGGCACCACCGGCCGCCCCAAGGGCTGCGCCCTCACCCACGCCAACTTCTTCGCCGAGGTCGACAACGCCGTCGAACTCCTCCACCCCGTCTTCAAGTCGGTGAGCGCGGAGCCCGCCTCCACCCTTCTCTTCCTGCCGCTCTCCCATGTCTTCGGCCGGATGGTCGCCGTCGGCTGCCTGCGCGCCCGCGTCCGCCTGGGCCACGCCCCCAGCATCCAGACCGACGACCTGCTGGCCGATCTGGCGGCCTTCCGCCCCACGTTCCTGCTCGCCATCCCCTACGTCCTGGAGAAGGTCTACAACACCGGCCGGGCCACCGCCGAGAAGATGGGCCGCGCCTCCTCCTTCGACCGCGCGGCCCGCGTCGCCCGCTCCTACGGCGAGGCCGTCGAGGCCGTCGAACACGGGGCGGGCCCGGGCCCCGGTGTCGCCCTCAAGGCGGCCCGCAAGCTCTACGACCCCCTGGTCTACCGCCGCATCCGCGCCGCCCTGGGCGGCAGGGTCCGCTATGTCATCTGCGGCGGCTCGCCCCTCGGCCACCGCCTGGCGGCCTTCTACGCCGGCGCCGGCATCGAGGTCTTCGAGGGCTACGGCCTGACGGAGACGACGGCCGCCTCGACCGTCACCCCGCCCCAGCGCCCCCGCATCGGCACGGTCGGCTGGCCCCTGCCCGGTACGGCCGTACGCATCGCCGACGACGGCGAGATCCTGCTCCACGGCGGCCACGTCTTCGCCGGCTACTGGGACCCGGCCCTGGGCGCGGCCCGCCCCGCGACCGACCAGCAGGGCTGGCTGCCCACCGGTGACCTCGGGGCCCTGGACGCGGACGGCTATCTGACGATCACCGGCCGCAAGAAGGAGATCATCGTGACGACCGGCGGCAAGAACGTCGCCCCGGCGCCCCTGGAGGACCGCCTCCGCTCCCACCCCCTGATCGGCCAGTGCATGGTCGTCGGCGACAACCGCCCGTACATCACCGCGTTGATCACGCTGGAGCCCGACGGCCTGGCCCACTGGCGCCAGATGCACAAGAAGCGGGATGTGCCGCTGGCGGCGCTGGTCCGCGACGAGCGGCTGCTGGCCGACCTCCAGCGCGCCGTCGACGACGCGAACGAACTGGTCTCCCGCGCCGAGTCCATCCGCCGCTTCGCCGTCCTCCCCGCGGACTTCACCCCGGAATCGGGGCATCTGACCCCTTCGCTCAAGCTCCGGCGTACCGCGGTGACCCGTGACTTCGCCAAAGACATAGCGGCGCTTTACGAAACGAGGTGACAACGGAAGCACATCTGCTCTGGAGCGAAAGCCCTCGGCGCGTCAAACTGGAACCCCGTGTCACCTCTGTGGGGGAGGTGGCACGGGGCCTCTTTGCCTGCCCTTTTCCGGTTTCCCGGCCTCTTCACCCCGCGGCTGCTTTGCGGAGCGCTTCGGTGAGCTTGCGCGCCGTGGCCGTATTGCAGTTACCGAGCGCGACCAGCGCCGGCAGGTAGGTACCGGCGAGCGACGGCAGCTCCACACCGAGCGACGGCAGTGTGATCCCGTTGTCCTTGAGTGCGGCCCGCAGCCGCTCGGTGCAGCTGTGCACGTCGAGTCCCTGCGGCTGGTCGTCGTGGAGGTGGCTGGGCATGTGCGTACGCCTTCCTGTGCGCTTGGTGACGAACTGCTCACAGCTTGACGTGGCCGGGCGTAGCGTGGAAGGCGATCGGGTTGCGCAGCGCAACTTGCGGACAGCGGCGGTGAGTTATGCCTCCTCGTAAAGACCCCGACGGCTCGGCCAGCGTTCCGGCCTTCTACGGCGCGGAGTTGCGCTACAAGCGCGAGGAGGCGGGCCTGACGCTCGAACAGCTCGCGGAGGGCAGCTTCCGCGGCGTCTCCTTCCTCAGCCAGATCGAACGCGGCGAGCGCCGCATGCCGGAGGACCTGGCCCGCCACGTCGACGAGAAGCTGAAGACGGACGGGTTTTTCGCGCGGCGGTGTGAAGATGCGCGCAGGGCGCGCAGCGTTGGGCATCCGCAGTACTTCGCGGATATCCCGGACATGGAGAAGAGCGCGACGACCATCGAGGACTGGGTGCCGGCTGTCATCCCCGGCCTGCTGCAGACCGCGCCGTACGTCCGCAAGCTCTGCCAGACGGCGAAGCCGTGGGATGAGCCCGAGGAGATCGAGAAAAGGGTCCGGGCGCGGGGCAAGCGTGCCGACATCTGGAAGAAGGAGGAACGGCCTTCGTACTGGGCGATCCTGCGCGAGGAACTGATCCGTAGGCCGCTGATTCCCGCGCAGCAGATGGCCGAGCAGTTGCAGCACATCGTCGACGTGATCACGTCCACCCGCAGCGTTCTTCAAGTCATCCCGGAAACGACCGTCGCTCACCCGCTCATGATGGGCATGGCCAAGATCATGACCTTCCCAGATGCCCCGCCGCTGGTCTGGACGGAAGCTGAGTTCAACGGTGAAGCCATCGACTATCCGCCGCGCGTGACGGAGTTTCGGAAGTCGTACGATCTGCTGAGGGCCATGGCGCTGCCGCCCGAGGCGTCCCTGGCCATCATCGAAGACGCGGCAAGGGGTTACAGAGATGAAGCGCAGCAGCAGGATTGATCTCAGCGCTGCCCACTGGCGCAAGAGTAGCTACAGCAACGGCGATGGTGCCGACTGTGTCGAGGTCGCAGACGGCATCCCCGGCCTCGTCCCCGTACGTGACTCAAAGAACCCCGAGGGCGGGGCCCTCATCCTCCCCGCCGTCGCCTGGCGCCACTTCATCACCGCCGTGAAGGCCGACTCGCTCCGCTAGCGCGTCACACCGGCAGGAGCCGCCTTCCGTGCGGTGGGGTGGGGACCCGTCGCGTCAGCTGTGGAACGTCCTCCAGGGCCTGGCGGAACGGCCGGTGGTCCTCGACCTCCCGTTCCAGCCAGTCGTCGAGGGTCTGCCAGGCCGCCGCGTACCCCGTGGACAGCAGGCGGACCGTCCGCGCGTTCAACCGGGCGACGCCGTCCGCGGCGGCCTCCCGCAGCACCCTCTGGCCCTCGTCGCTGAGCGAGTGGGCGTCCTCCGCGTCCACGTCCTGTTTCAGGTCCGAGAGGGTCTGATGAATCTTCTCCGCATCCGGGAGGCCGTTCGGCGACATGGTCTCAACCGGCGCCAGCGGGGGCGGGAAGCCCGGTGAAGAGGCGGAGGCCGACGGGCAGTTGGTCTGGAGGTAGCGGATGAGGCTCACCCGGTCCTGCCACTTGCGAATGTTCGCGTCGTCGGAGATCTGCCGTATGGACTTCCAGATCTTCCGCTCGATACGAAGCCATTCCGTCGCACACTGAATGTCGATCCCGTGTGTTTCGCTCCGCCGGGTCCAGACCTCCTGCATCACCTTGGCGATCTCCTCAAGCAGCCGGTAGTCGTACTCCCTGAGCTGTTCGTCGGACCGCATGCTGGGAGAGATCCGCTGGAGGGTCTCCGCGCTCGGGTATGCGGTCCGCACGAAATTCTTGAAGAGGTCCTCCTCGCGGAGCAGGGCCAGATCGGGGTCCTCCTCGACCATCCATGACCGCTCCACCACCGCGAAGCTCCCCCGCGTGGACAGCACCGCGCACTCCAGCTGCTCCACGGCGAGCCGGGCGAGGTCTTGCTGGTAGGCGTGGTTGCGGCGGTTGGCATGCATGGCGACGGCGTAGACGCATGCCGCGTTGTAGCGGGTGAGCCAGTCACGACGCGACCGCCTTCCCGGCACACGGACAAGGAAGTTGCGCAGGGCTTCGGGCTCCAGATCCGTCCAGCTCATTTCTTTGCGGGGGCGTCGCCGGGCGTAGGGCTCTCGCCATTTCTGGGGTGCCGCGATTTTCCCGTACTGCCAGCTCGCCCAGGCCAGGCGCAGCGGTGCCCATACCTCCCGATTGACCCGGAAGGCGCCACGGGTGACGGGTTGCTGCGGGCCACGCACGCTCTGGTAATAGGCGGCAGGCCAGATACGTCGGACGAAGCTCCACAGCGAAGCCGGCCAGTAGAGCCAGACCCGGGCCCAGGCGTCATCCGCGGCGAGGCGATACGTCTCCTGCAGCGCGGCTCTCTGGAACACCAGACGGACCTCTTTTTCGTCCGCGCTCTTCCGCAGCGTGCGCCTCAGTGATTGCCGGCCCAATTCCTCCCGCTCTTTCGGGCCCTGGGGGGCGTGGGGGGCGTCCAGGGCGACGGCGGTCGGCCAGTAGCGATCCACGAGGAGGGGAATCAGCTGCTCGTGTGTGGATGCGCCGGTGGTTCCCTTTCGCCGGCACCACTGCCGGGCCGTCGCCTCGGACGTGCCGAGGATGATGGAGTTGCGATAGCGCAGGCCGAGGAGGTCGCGGTAGAGGCGTGGGTGCCGGAAGTAGCGGAATCGGCGACAGTGCGGATTCCAGCGACTTTGCCACAGCCGCTTTCGGTACGCGCGGGCATCCTGCCCGTCGAGAGTGAGTGACCGCTGGCAGGTGTCCAGCGCATCGATGTGCAGTCCCATCTTCTCCTGGGTCTCGGCCAGCTCGGCCCGCAGATAGGAGTTCGTGGGGTCGAGTCGTATCGCGGTGAAGTACTGCTCCAGGGCCTCGTGGTGGCGTCCCGCGCGGCTCAGCTCGTTCGCCTCCTGGTACGCCTCGTAGAGCTCGGGTTTGATCTCCCGGCCCCACCATTGGCGCCAGGGCGGCAGCCTTCCGGCGCGGGTCACCGGCAACAGCGTGCTGACGATCCAGTTGCCCGCTTGGCGAATGACGTCGTCCCAGTCGCTGCCCCATACGGTGGCCGCGCGTGAGCCGCCGAAGAGGAACGCGGTGACGGTGACCGTCATGCCGTACTGGTCCGGGCCGGTGTCGCGGAACTGGAGGAGTCCGCCGACCCGGTAGGCCAGCTTCGGGCGCAGCCGGCCGAGCAGTTTCGGCAGCGCGGTCCCCAGCTTGTCGGGGTCGATCTCGATGTCGCCGAGCAGTTCCAGGAAGGACTCGGCGGGGGCTTGGGCGGGGAGCGTGGCCGGCGGGTACATGCTGCTGTCGGACAGGCGCCGGCGCAGCTTGGCGGTGAGGTCGGCGTCGGACGGTTTGGGGGTGCCCTCCGGGGTGGCGTCCTCCAGTTGCTGCACGTCCACCGCTCCGGGCTTGTACGCCAGCCAGGCGCGGGTCGCCCTCCACAGCACGTACAGGAGCAGCAGCACACCCAGGAGGAACGCCAGTCGTGCGCCGATCGAGGCGCCCTTGCCGGCGCCCGGCTGGAAGACCGCGCCCAGTCCGCCGAAGACCTGCCCGAGGAACCCGAGGGGCCCGTCCCAGGCCCTGCGGCCGGATCCCGCCGACGCCAGTGCGGCGATCAGAACGGCGAAGCCCCCCGCGCTCCACACCCACCACGCGAGGAAGCGCGGAGCGGGCAGTGGCGCCGTCAGACTGCGTTCGTTCTCGGCTCGGCCGTTGAACATGGCGGACTTCGGATCGTGCGGCGGTGCGGCACTGAAGCGCACCGGAGCCGTGCGGGCGAGGTGCGTCCCGCACCATCTACGTTACTCAGGAAGGCTGTTGTAGACACGGCAACTGTAGAGAGGGCAACCAAACCGCCCGTTGAGAGGGCAACCAACCGCCCGGCCCGCATCGCGGAGATCGTGGAGGCGTCCGCTAGCGCGGCGGCAGGGCCACCGCGGTCTGCATCTCGCAGGTGTTGCACCAGAACGCCCAGCCGTTGGCGTCGACGGAGCGCGAGCCGCACGCCAGGCACGGGTCGCCGACGAAGCTCGCGGCGACCCAGGCGCCGGCCGTCGCCGCCCGGCGTCCGGCGGCCGCGCATTCGTCGGCGTAGCAGGGGATGCAGACGCCGCCCTGGCGGCCGGGCAGCTTCATGGACCGTATGCCGCAGGTGGAACAGGGGAGTTTGCCGACGTACTGCGCGTCCAGGCCGACCGGCTTGCCGTTTCTGCTGAAGGCTGCCACGTCGCCTCCGCCTCCTCTTACGCCAGGACGGTTCCGGTGCCACCGCATCCGGAGCACTGCGTGATGACCTCGTCGCCGGTCGGCGTCTCCCAGACCACGGTGCCTCTGCCGCTGCAATCGGGGCAGGGCTTCTGCGGGGGCAAGTGCTCGCTCATTCTGCCCACGGTAGGCCGCCCCATGTCCCGATGTGACCACTTTCCGTGATCGGTTCGATACGCGGACGGAGTGAGGGGAAGGGCAGGGCGAGTGGCCGGTCGCGGGCGCCTGGAGATGCGGGCGGCGGCGGGGTCGGGGCGGGCGCGCCACCGGAGTGCCGGACGGAGGGGGTGCCGGTGGTGCGAGTGCCGGGCGGTCGGAGTGCCGGAGGGGCGGATCCCGATGGGTCGGCGGAATTGTGGTGCGTTCCGTGCGTTCCGGCCGTTTGGCGTTTTGTGTTTCCCGGTGCGCAATAGGGCGGGCGGGAAAATGTCATGTAGCTGCCATTTTTGCGCCGCGGCGCGTTCCCGTTCACCGCGGTCTTTGCCACCCGGCGGACAAAAGGCAGGAGCCCCGCTCGCCACCGGAGTGGCGGAGCGGGGCTCCTTAGGTACTACATTGGAGCGACCTGGAAGAATTCCGGGCCGGGCAACTTAGCTCGCGGTCACGTTCTCCGCCTGCGGACCCTTCGGGCCCTGCGTGACGTCGAAGGTCACCTGCTGGTTCTCCTCAAGGGAGCGGAAGCCAGAGGCGTTGATCGCGGAGTAGTGGACGAAGACATCCGGGCCGCCGCCGTCCTGGGCGATGAAGCCGAAGCCCTTTTCAGCGTTGAACCACTTGACGGTTCCGGTAGCCATAAGCCCTCCTTGGGCCAAAGGGTTGCCCTGCTCCAGAACCTGCAAACAAGTCTGAAAACTACAAAAGCCTGCGGGTCACATGCTCCGCAGGCTCTGTACTGCAAGGGAAACCAAACTGCAACTTGCGCTGAGCGTAGCATGGGGCCCTCGTGAGGCGGAAGAGCCAAAGATCACGTTTAACACTCAGCACTCATGTCCGTACGCGGCCCCGCCTCGTCGGCCCTTGAGCGGCGGGTCTAGCCTCCGCATGTGGACAATTCAACCTTCGGAGACACGCCCGCAGGAGTCGATGGCGACCACCGTCGCAGCCGACCGCGGGTGGGCCACATCCAGTTCCTGAACTGCCTGCCCCTTTACTGGGGCCTCGCCCGTACGGGCACCCTGCTCGATCTGGACCTGAGCAAGGACACGCCGGAGAAGCTCAGCGAGCAGCTGATCCGCGGGGAGCTGGACATCGCGCCGGTCACGCTCGTGGAATTCCTGCGGGCCGCCGACGATCTCGTCGCCTTCCCGGACCTCGCGGTCGGCTGCGACGGCCCGGTGATGTCCTGCGTGATCGTTTCGCAGAAGCCCCTGGACCAGCTGGACGGCGCCCGGGTCGCCCTCGGCTCGACCTCGCGGACCTCCGTACGGCTGGCGCAGCTGCTGCTGGCCGAGAAGGTCGGCGTGCGGCCCGACTACTACACCTGCCCGCCCGACCTCGGCCTGATGATGCAGGAGGCGGACGCCGCGGTGCTGATCGGGGACGCGGCGCTGCGGGCCAATCTGCACGACGGGCCGCGGCTCGGCCTTGAGGTGCACGACCTCGGGCAGATGTGGAAGGACTGGACGGGCCTGCCGTTCGTCTTCGCCGTATGGGCGGCCCGGCGCGACTACCTGGAGCGCGAGCCGGCCGTGGTGCAGAAGGTGCACGAGGCGTTCCTCGCCTCCCGCGACCTGTCGCTGGAGGAGGTCGCCAAGGTCGCCGAGCAGGCGGCCCGGTGGGAGACCTTCGACGAGCCGGTGCTGGAGCGCTACTTCACCACGCTGGACTTCCGCTTCGGGGCCGATCAGCTGCGCGGCGTGGCGGAGTTCGCCCGGCGGGTCGGGCCGACGATCGGGTTCCCGGCGGATGTGCGGGTGGAGCTGCTGGGAGGCGCTCGGTAGGCCCGAGGTCAGTTCGTCGGTGTCGGGCCGCGCAGGAGCTTGCTGACGGCCTCCAGGCTCCCGTCCCGCATGCCCCGGATGTAGCCCTTGGCGTTGTGGCCGCCGTCCTGGATGACGTGCAGGTCGGCCGTGATCGGGCCCTTGGCGTAACGGCGGATGAAGCGCTCCAGGTTGGCCCGGCCGCCTTCCTTGGTTCCTATCTGGAACTGGAGGTGGACGGGCGGGGCGTCGGGGCGGCGGGCGAGGCGGGCGGCGAGGCGCTCGGGGTCGTTCGCCTGCTTCTCCTTCTCGTGGCCGCGCCACAGGGGGGAGTCCGGGCGGGTGTCCGGACCGCTGGCGATCACCGCCCGGAAGCGGTCCGGGTGCTGCAGTACCTGCTTGAGGCCGGCGAAACCGCCGGACGAGGAGCCCATGAACGCCCAGCCGTCGCGGCTGGGGAAGGTCCGGAATGTGGCCCTGACCAGGTCGGGGACGTCGTCGGAGAGCCAGCTGCCCATCTTCGGCTGCCCCGGTATGTCGCTGCCGTCGTAGTAGTGGCGCCGGTCGGGGTTGAGGACCGGCATGACGACGATGAAGGGCTTGGTGCGGCCCAGCGCGGTCAGGTCGGTGAGGGTGCCGGGCAACTTGAGGTCGGCGCGCATCCAGTAGTTCGTCGGGTAGCCGCGGCCGCCGGGCAGCGCGATCAGGACCGGGAACGCGCTGTGGCGGTAGCGCTCCTCGTAGTACTCCTTGGGCGCCCAGGCCCACACCTTTCCGGTGAAGCCGGACTTCTTCCCGTGCAGTGTCGTCACGCCGATCCTGGTGCCGTCGGCGAGGGTGTCGGCCGTACGGAACGGCGGCTGCGGGGCGGTGAGCGGACGGCCGAAGGACATCGGCTCGCCGGTGTCGGGGAAGACGTTCCCGTATTTGACGACGGGGAAGGCGCCGAGCCCCAGGGCCGTGAGGATCGCGCCGATGAGGAGCGCCCGTCTCCTGGTCTTGCGGATGTGCACGGGTTCGTTCTCTCCGGACGGTCACGCTGCCGCTGGAGGCAGGAAGGGCGAGTTGCGCCCTGTTTGACGGGGAAAGCGGGGGAGCGGGTTCACGGGGCCGGGCATGACATGGGTCATAAGCTGGGTGCGCCGTATCGAGGGGGAGGCGCTATGGAGCCGCTGGCGGGGAACGACCCACGGGTCCTGGGCGGATACCGGCTGCTGGGCCGGCTCGGCGCGGGCGGGATGGGCCGGGTCTACCTCGGGCGCAGCGCGGGCGGGCGCACGGTCGCCGTCAAGGTCGTCCATGCGCACTTCGCCGTCGACGACGAGTTCCGGGCCCGCTTCCGGCGGGAGATCGAGTCGGCGCGGCGGGTGGGCGGCGCCTGGACCGCGCCGGTGCTGGACGCCGACCCGGACGCCGAGATCCCCTGGATCGCCACCGGCTATGTCGCCGGCCCCTCGCTCGCGCAGGCCGTCGGCGATGTCGGGCCGCTGGCCGAGCACTCCGTACGGGTCCTGGGCGCCGGGCTGGCCGAGGCGCTGGCCGCGGTGCATGCGCTCGGGCTGGTGCACCGGGACGTCAAGCCGTCCAACGTGCTGCTGACACTGGACGGGCCGCTGCTGATCGACTTCGGTATCGCGCGGGCCATGGAGGGCACGGCCTCGCTCACCTCGACGGGGGTGTCGGTGGGGTCGCCCGGCTACATGGCGCCCGAGCAGATCCTCGGCAAGGGGGCTTCGGGCGCCGCCGACGTCTTCTCGCTCGGCGCGGTGCTGGCCTTCGCGGCGACCGGTACCAGCCCGTTCCCGGGGGACTCCTCCGCCGCACTGCTCTACAAGGTCGTCCACGAGGAGCCGGAGCTGGGCCCGGGGCTCACCGGTGAGCTGCGGGAGCTAGTGGCGTCCTGCCTCGCGAAGAACCCCGCGGACCGGCCCGCGCCCGAGGCGCTGGCGGCCCGTCTCGCGGGGGAGGGCAGCGGTGGCGCGGCGGGGCTGGTGCGGGCCGGCTGGCTGCCGGGACCGCTGGTGGAGCGGGTCAGCCGGCAGGCGGTGGAGCTGCTCAACCTCGACGCGGGGGAGGGGGCGGGCGCGGACCCGGGGACGGCGGCCGGGGTGCCCGGCGGGGTGTTCGGGCCGCCGGATCCTTCGTACGGTGCGGCCGGCGGGGTCGTCTCCGGTGGCGTCGCGTCCGGCGGGTCCGGTGGGGCGGCGTCGGGGCTGGTGCCCTTCGACGCGCAGGCCCAGGTCGAGGGTGCCTCGGGGGTCTCCGCCCAGGCGCCCGCCCAGGCGCCCGCCCAGCCGCCCGGCCCTCCGCCGCGGCCCGCTTCCTGGCCTGCCGCCGGCGGCCGGGCGGCGCCGCCCGGGCCCGCCCATCCCCCGACCGCCCCCGGTATCGCCGACCTGCCGACCGGGGCTCCGGGGTCCGCCGCGCCCAAGGAGCGGCGGATCGCGCTGACCGGTGCGGTGGCGGGGCGGGACCGGCCGCGGCGAGTGAGCTGCACGCTGGTGCTGTCGGTGGCCGGTGCGCTGGCCGCCGCGACGACCGCGGCGTTCGTCTTCCGCCTGCTGCCGGGGACGGGCGCGGACGCCGACGCCGGACCGCAGACCGGCGCCAGGCCGCCGGCCGGCGGCACGCCCACGGCCGGTCCGACCCGCCCCGGGGCCGAACCCTCCGTCGCCAAGCCGTTCCTCGGCACCTGGACCGGCAGCATCACCACCTCGCACGGGATCCCCAACGGCACGATGACCAGCACCATCGAGGCCGGCGGCAAGGGCGACTACGTCATCCACACGGTGTACGACGCGGTGCTGGTGCGCTGCGAGGCCAAGGCGAAGCTGGAGTCGGCCACGGCCGGCCGGCTGGTGCTCGTCGAGCGCCCGGACGGCAAGCAGGGGCCGGGCTGCACGGGCAACAAGTCCCGGGTGACGTACACCCTCGGCAAGGGCGGCGCCACGATCGCGTTCACCTCGGACGACGACGCGGGCGGTACGCCGAAGGCGACGCTGACCAAGCGATGGCCGAGGGCTGGCCGAGGGCTGGCCGAGGGGCAGGACGGGCGCCCGGACGAGGGCCGGGCGCGGGCGGACCGGCCGCCAACGAGGTTGTCGGACCCCTGACGTACGCTGGTTCCGTCGTGATGCCCGCCTGCGAAAGGGACGCCCCGGTGACCGAGAACGCCGACCTCCAGTCCGTACTCGACCGCGCCGCCCAGGGCGGCCGCATCACGCCGGAGGAAGCGCTCGACCTCTACCGCTCCGCGCCGCTGCACGCGCTGGGCCGGGCCGCCGACGCGATTCGCCGCCGCCGTTACGCCGGCACCGAGCACATCGCGACGTACATCATCGAACGCAACATCAACTACACCAACGTGTGCGTGACGGCCTGCAAGTTCTGCGCCTTCTACGCCCCGCCCAAGGACACCGCCAAGGGCTGGACCCGCGACCTCGACGACATCCTGCGCCGCTGCGCGGAGACCGTCGAACTGGGCGGCACCCAGATCATGTTCCAGGGCGGCCACCACCCGGACTACGGCGTCGAGTACTACGAGAAGCACTTCTCCGCCATCAAGTCGGCCTTCCCGCAGCTGGTCATCCACTCCCTCGGCGCGTCCGAGGTCGAGCACATGGCCCGGATCTCCGAGGTGTCGGTCGAGGAGGCCATCGAGCGCATCCACGCCGCGGGGCTGGACTCCTTCGCGGGCGCCGGCGCCGAACTCCTCCCGGCCCGCCCCCGCAAGGCCATCGCGCCGCTGAAGGAGTCCGGCGAGCGCTGGCTGGAGATCATGGAGGCGGCCCACAAGCTGGGTGTGGAGTCGACGTCCACGATGCTGATGGGCACCGGCGAGACCAACGCCGAGCGGATCGAGCACCTGCGGATGATCCGCGACGTCCAGGACCGTACGGGCGGCTTCCGCGCCTTCATCCCGTACACCTACCAGCCGGAGAACAACCACCTCAAGGGCCGGACGCAGGCGACCCTCTTCGAGTACCTGCGCATGATCGCCATCGCCCGGATCTTCTTCGACAACATCGCGCACATCCAGGGCTCGTGGCTGACCACCGGCAAGGAGATCGGCCAGCTGTCGCTGCACTACGGCGCGGACGACCTCGGCTCGATCATGCTGGAGGAGAACGTGGTCTCCTCGGCCGGCGCCAAGCACCGCTCCAACCGCATGGAGATCATCGACCTGATCCGCAAGGCCGGCCGGGTCCCGGCGCAGCGCGCCACGACGTACGAGCACCTGCTCGTGCACGACGACCCGGCCAACGACCCCGTCGACGACAAGGTCGTCTCCCATCTGTCCTCGACGGCCATCGAGGGCGGCACGGCCCACCCCGAGCTGAAGTTCGTCGAGGCGAACTGAGCCCGCGGTGCTGACACTTCACCGTGTGCGGGGTGTCCGGCTCGTGCACGACGGTGAGTTGGCCGAAGGGCATGCGGTCGTCGTGGACGGCGCCCGCCTCGCCGCCATCGGCCCGTACGAGGAGCTGCTGGCGGCCTACGCGCCCGCTGCGCGGGCCGGGGGCGGGGCGCGCATCCGCGAGTGGGACGGCGTGCTGACCCCCGGGCGCTACGAACCGGACGGTGCCGCGCTGCTGGAGGCCGCCTACCACCCCGATCCGCGCGAGGCCGACGAGCTGGGCGGCGAGCCGATCACGGGCGAGGCGCTCGCGGCCCTCGACATGACCGACGCCCGCTGGGGCGCCAGCGCCCGCCGCGGGCTGCAGCGCCTGCTGGCCGCCGGGACGACGGCGCTGACCGGTCCGTTCGCCCGGCCCGCGGTCCGCACCGCCGTGCAGCGGTCCGGGCTCGCGGAGCTGCCGGGCCCCGGGCCCCGCGCACTGACCGTCGGCGGCCCGGCCGACTTCGCCGTCTTCGCGGCGGACGGCAGCGCGCTGGCCACCGTCCTCGCCGGCCGCCTGGTCCACCGCCGCCGCTGAGCGCGGCCGTGCGGCCCCGCCGCTCGGCCGGTGCTGTCAAGGCCCCGTCAATGCGCCCCCGCCGCACGTCAGGGCGGCGTCAAGGCAAGCGGAACGAGGGATTCGGCGCGGCAGGATCGTTGCCGCGGGGACGGCCGGCGCCGGCCGCTCACGTTGCACTGCGCACCGCTCGACCGCCCGGATGTTCTGAGGGGGGCAGCCGGCCGTCCCCGACCAGACACCCCTCTAGGGCCGTGCCCGGTGCGGGGCGCCGCCGTCGCACGGTGGACAATAACCGAGTGACCCGAGCATCCCTGGACAAGCAGCCGCACGAAGTCGCCGCGATGTTCGACGACGTGGCGGCACGGTACGACCTCACCAACGACGTGCTCTCCCTGGGGCAGGCGCGGCTGTGGCGGAAGGAAGTGGATCGCGCGGTGGCCGCCCGGCCCGCCGAGCGGGTGCTCGACCTCGCGGCCGGCACCGGCACCTCCTCGCTGCCGTTCGCCCGGACCGGTGCGTACGTGGTGCCGTGCGACTTCTCCGTCGGCATGCTGAGCGAGGGCAAGAAGCGGCATCCGTGGCTGCCGTTCACCGCCGGCGACGGGACCCGGCTGCCGTTCGCGGACGATGTGTTCGACGCCGTGACCATCTCCTTCGGGCTGCGCAACATCCAGGACACCGATGCCGCGCTGGCGGAGCTGTACCGCGTCACCAAGCCCGGCGGCCGGGTCGTGATCTGCGAGTTCAGCGAGCCGACCTGGGCGCCGTTCCGGACGGTCTACACCGAGTACCTGATGCGTGCGCTGCCGCCGGTCGCCCGCGCGGTCAGCAGCAACCCGGACGCCTACGTCTACCTCGCCGAGTCCATCCGCACCTGGCCCAACCAGCCCGATCTCGCCGCCCGGCTGCAGGGCGCGGGCTGGACCAAGGTCGCCTGGCGCAATCTGACCGGCGGGATCGTGGCGCTGCACCGGGGGACGAAGCCGGCGAACTGAGGCGGGTCCGGCGGACCGCGGCGCCCGGGCCCGGCGGCGGGTGCACAGCCGCTCGGACTCGCTCGGGTGACTCCGCATCACCCAGAGCGCACCGACGGGAACCATGCGTGGGGCGGTGATGTCCCTACGTTCGCCCGCGGCAGCTGATCGCGCTGCCCGTTGACCTTCCCGGAGCCCGTTGTGTCGTCGTTCTGCCCGGACTGTGGTTCCGCCTCGCCACCCGAGGCACGCTTTTGCATGGGCTGCGGCCGGGAGCGGCAGGCCGTCGCGCCAACCGCCCCCGACGGGCCGCCGCCCCCGCCGCGGCCACCGGTCCCGGGGCAGCCGCCGGCCCCCGCCGCACCGCCCGGCCCTCCCGGGTACCCGGCGCCCGCCCAGCCCTCGGCCGTGGGCGCCCTGCTCGCCCGCACGGTGCGGGGCGACTGGATATCGGCGGCCAAGATCGCCGCCGGGCCGACGCTGCTGCTGCTGGTACTGGCCTCGGTGCTGGCGATGTTCTTCTCCGACGACGCGCACTCGGGCGGGCTCGGCTGGGGCGTGCGGATGCGGATCGCGCTGGCGCTGCTGCTGCAGAGCGTCGGCGGCCGGGTCACCCTCGCCGGAGACGCCGGGGCGTCCCTGGGGCCGTTCGGCGAAGGGCTCTCGGGCGAGGCGACGCTGTCGCTGGTGCCGCTCGTGGTCACGATGGCGTGGGCGGGCCTGCTGGCGGCGGGCGCCCGCCGGTTCGCCGCCGTCCGCCCGGCCGGCGCTCCCGGGGCACCGCTGACGGGGCCGGCGCCCGGCGCCCGGACCGCCGTCCTGGAGACCGTGCTGCGGGTGGCCGCGCTCTGCGGCGCCGGCACCTTCGCCCTGGGCCTGCTGGCCCAGCCCTCCTACAGCGGCGTCGAGTTGTCCTCCGCGCCGTTCCTCGCGCTGCTGTGGTCCTTCCTGCTGGCGGCCGCGGTGTGCGGCGCCACGGTGGGGCGCGGTGGGGCGGGGGCCTGGCTCGCCGCCCGGCCCGGGTGGCGGATCGCCCTCGGGGCGCTGCGCACCGCGCTGCTCGCGCTGCCGGCCGTCGTCCTCCTGGCAGGCGTCGTGGCCGTCGTGGTGCTGCTCACCAACGCCGAGGACCTCGACGGCGGCAAGGTGGTCGCGGCGCTGGTGCTGCTGCCCAACATCGGCGCGCTGGCGCTCGCGATGGCCTGGGGCGCGCCGGTGCACGCCGAGTGGAACCTCCCCGCCCTCCCGTTCCTGGACTCCGGCCGGGAGTCGCTCGGCTACGGCGAGCTGAGCCGTCTGGGCGGCGGCTGGGTGCTGTTCGGCGTGCTGGCCGGCGCTGTGGTCGGTGCGCTGCTGGTCGGCTTCCTGGTCGTACGGCGCAGCGCCGACCGCCGCGAACAGCTGCTGTCCGCGGGCTTCTTCGTCGTCTCGCTGGTGCTGCTGGTGCCGGTCGCGGGCGCGAGCGTGAGCGCGACGTTCCGTGCCGGGAGCGGCGGCGGCTACGGCTACGGGGACGGCTACGGCAGTGGCTACGGCGGCGGTTACGGGAGCGGGTACGGCGGCCGCCTCGCCGGCGCGCACGGTGAACTCGCCGCGGGCGGCGCCGAGACGCTGCTGTTCGCGCTGCTGTGGACGTTCGGCGCGGTGCTGGTCGTGCCGTATCTGCTGCGGATGGTCGGGCGCGGCGGCGGGCCGGCCGCACCGGCGCCCGGCCCGTACGGCGCCGCCCCGGCCGCGCCGTACCACGCCCCGGGTGCCGCTCCGGGCGCGCCGCTGGCGGCCGCACCCCAGGAGCCCACTCCCCCTCCCGCTCCGCCGACTCCGCCGACCCCCACCGCGCCCGATCTGCCGCTCGTGCGGTCCGGGCAGGAACCGGCGCCGGAGCCGACCGGGCCCCGCCGCCGGGTGCTGAAGTGGCTGGCGCTGGCGCTGGCGGCGTTCCTGGTCGGCGGCGCGGCGACCGCCGGTGCGCTGTACTTCAGCCACCATCGCGGCGGCGACAACCGGAGCGTCGACCACGCCGACGACAAGAAGGCCGACAAGCCGGCCCCCGCCAAGAGCGCACCGCCCACAGCGGGCCCGTCCGCGACCCCGGCCCCGGCCCCCGGAGCCACCGCGAGCGGAGAGCCGACCGGCACCCCCACGGACGGGCCCACCGCCGGCCTGCCCGACGGCTTCGTCCAGAAGTACGACCCCAACGGCTTCTCGGTCGCCGTACGGGACGACTGGAAGCGGGAGCCCAAGGGCACCCAGACCGACTACAAGGCTCCGGTCGGCAAGCAGTACCTGCGCATCGGCGTGATCGCCAACGCCCCGCAGTCCTCCTACGACAACTTCCTGACCATGGAGAAGGGCGCCGAGAAGCGGACGAACTACCAGCGCACGGAGCTGAAGCGGAACACCTTCCGGGACCGTCCGGGCGCCCGCTGGGAGTTCACCTACGTCAACGACACGGGGAACACCGTCCACGCCGTCGACCAGGCGTATCTCGCCGCCGACGGCACCGAGTACAGCATCTACTACGAGTGCCTGGAGGCGCTGTACGACCCGGAGGCCGACAAGGTCTTCAGCACGGCGCTCGCCACCTGGTCCGTCGGCGACACGGACATCGACTAGGGCCTGTCCGATGGGTCCTGGCCGGGCCCGCGACGCCTGGCACGGCACCTCGCGGCGTTGCCGAATCATCCCGATAGCTCCGCTATCGAGACGCTCCGGCGCCTTGCGATGCACCGCACCAGACGCCGCGGCCTTTCCGACCCCGACCCATCGGACAGGCCCTAGGCGTGGCGGCGCGGATCGGGCGCGGGGCGGGCGTCGGGCCGGGACTCACACCTCCAGCCGGTGGCAGTAGACCGTCCGCTGCCCGTCGGGCGTGACCACCGTCTCCGCCCGCCGCATCCCCAGCCGCCGGGTCACCGCGAGGGACCGCTCGTTGCGGGCGTCGACCACCGCCACCACCTGGCGCACACCGGCCTTCCGTACGCGTTCCAGGGCGAGTTGCGCGGCGGCCGTGGCGTACCCCTTGCCCCAGTACGCCCGGCCCAGCCGCCAGCCGATCTCGATCTCGCCCTTGGGGCCCCACTCGCGCGGCCAGGGCTGGGCGCCGGTGAAGCCGATGACCGCGCCGTCCGCGGGGTCGAGCATGGTGTAGAGGCAGAAGCCCCGTTCCGCGTCGTGGAGCCGCTGGCGGGCGGTCAGCTCCTCGTACACGGACAGCTCGGCCGATGCTCCGCCGAGGAACTCCATCACGTCGGGCTCGTCGAAGGCGCGGTGCCAGTTCAGCGCGTCCTCGTCGGTGGGGACGCGCAACTCGACGGCCGGGAGGGACTGCGGAGGTCTGTTCATGGACCAACCCTTCAGGTTCTGATCACATACGCCCCCATAGACTGCACGTGCCCAGTGCCGGTCGGCACCCAGATATCGACTTCCGGGAGACCTCGCCGTGACGGAGTCCGTGACCGCGTCAAAGACCACGCCCCGCTCCGAGCACAGCGCGGACGTGATCGTCGTCGGCGCCGGGCCCGCCGGCTCGACGACCGCCTACCACCTCGCCAAGTCCGGACTGGACGTCCTCCTCCTGGAGAAGACCGCCTTCCCGCGCGAGAAGGTGTGCGGCGACGGCCTCACCCCGCGTGCCACCAAGCAGCTGGTCGCCATGGGCATCGACATCTCCGAGGAAGCGGGCTGGCTGCGCAACAAGGGCCTGCGGATCATCGGCGGCGGCTCCCGGCTCCAGCTCGACTGGCCGGACCTCGCCTCGTTCCCGGACTACGGACTCGTCCGCAAGCGCGACGACTTCGACGAGCAGCTGGCGCGGCAGGCGCAGAAGGCCGGCGCGCGGCTCTACGAGCGCTGCAACGTGGGCGCCCCCATCATCAACGAGCTGACCGGGCACATCACCGGCGTGCACGCCAAGCTCGGTGAGGACAAGACCCCGGTCACCTTCCACGCCCCGCTCGTCGTCGCCGCGGACGGCAACTCCACCCGGCTGTCGCTGGCCATGGGCCTGCACCGCCGCGAGGACCGCCCCATGGGCGTCGCCGTCCGCACGTACTTCACCTCGCCCCGCCACGACGACGACTACCTGGAGTCCTGGCTGGAGCTGTGGGACCGGCGCGGCGCGCAGGACCGGCTGCTCCCCGGCTACGGCTGGATCTTCGGCATGGGCGACGGTACGAGCAACGTCGGTCTCGGCGTGCTGAACACCTCCGCCTCCTTCAAGGAGCTGGACTGGCGCGAGATCCTCAAGGCGTGGTGCGCCTCGATGCCCGCCGACTGGGGCTACACGCCGGAGAACATGACCGGCCCGATCCGCGGCGCGGCCCTTCCGATGGCCTTCAACCGCCAGCCGCACTACACCAAGGGCCTGCTGCTGGTCGGTGACGCGGGCGGCCTGGTCAACCCGTTCAACGGCGAGGGCATCGCCTACGCCATGGAGTCCGGCAGCATCGCCGCCGAGGTCGTCGTCCAGGCCCAGGCGCGCGCCACGTACGCCCAGCGCGAGCTGGCCCTGCAGCGCTACCCCAAGATCCTCAAGGACACCTACGGCGGCTACTACTCGCTCGGCCGCGCCTTCGTGAAGCTGATCGGCAACCCCAAGGTCATGAAGATCGCCACGCAGCGCGGGCTGACCCACCCGCTGCTGATGCGCTTCACCCTCAAGATGCTCGCCAACCTCACCGACCCCACGGGCGGAGACGCGATGGACCGCATCATCAACGGCCTGTCGAAGGTCGCGCCGCGTTCATGATGATTCAAGCGCGAGCGTCCGCAGTGCGTTGACCTGCCGCAACCATGCCGTACGGCGGCAGGGCGGGTCTGTTGATCCGGCCATCTGGTCAGCGGGCCACCCAGTCCGGTGCCCACACGTCGTGCGGGCTGGGCGGACCTGCGGTGCGCAGATGGTCGCGTAGCGCGGTGAGCACGGGGTGCTGGTCTCCGCTGCGGAACAGCAGCACATGCGGGTAGACCGGGGTCGGGTCGTGCAACGGGATGCGCCGCAGGTCGTGGGTCTGGGGCCATAGATACCGGTCCCCGCTGCCGACGAGGGTGGCCAGCGAGGCCGAGTCGGCCAGCGTGTCCATCAGGGCCTCGTCGCCGAAGTCGGGGCCGAGCGCGTCGATGCTCAGACCGAAGGCCCCGGACAGCGCCTGGTAGAACGCCGCCCACTCCGTGCTCGGCCTGATCCCGGGGATCCAGATGCGGTGACCGCCCAGGTCCGCAGGACTGACCCAGGAGACGTCGGCCAGCGGGTGGCCGGGTCCGACCAGGAGCTCCAGGGGTGTGTCCAGGAGTCGTTCGGCGCTGATCCCGGCCGGGACCTGGTCTGCCGGCAGGGCACGAAAGGACGCGTCGACGGTCCCTTCGAGCACCGCCTGGGCAGCCTGGGCGGCGTTCTCCTGGCTCAGCGTGACCGCGTCCAGCTCCGTCCCGGGGTGGGAGCGGTAGAACCGGTAGACGACCTGGGCCGGGGAGATGCGCCGGTTGAGGACATCGACCCGCAAGGGACGGCTTCCGGGGCGCACGGCCTGCTCGGCCTGCTCGACGGCCACCAGGACCTTCTTGGCGTGCGGCAAGAAGACCTGCCCGTCCAGGCTCAGCCGGGAGCCTCGGGAGGTCCGCACCAGGAGCGTGACCTCGATGTGCCTCTCCAGGGCCGCGATCCGCTTGGAGACCGCCTGCTGGCTGATCCCCAGCTCGTCGGCCGCAGCCTGGAACTGGCCGGTCTCGGCGACGGCCACGAACGTCCGCAGCGCTGCAACATCCACGCCTCTACCCTAATTCCACAACCCTTGGTTGTGTCTGGTGTGGTGTGGGGTTGTTTGATCAAGTGTTCTGCGCGGTGCTGGGATCAGCGCATGTCTACCCGCACAGAGCAGGTCATGTACGTCCAGACGCCCGAGTTCGCGCGTCATGCGGACCGCATCATGGAGGTGACCGACGCGACGTCTCGACTGAACGTGCTTCCGTTCAGCGACAGCAAAGGCCGCGCGGAACTACTTTCTGTTGTTTTCGGTGGCCCGCTGCCGGAGTCGGTGGTGATCTACCCGCCGTTCTTCACCGAGCACGGGCTCAACACGACGTTCGGGGAGAACGTCTTCGTCAACCAGGGATGCACCTTCATGGACAAGGGAGGCATCCGTATCGGGAACGGCGTCATGATCGCCCCGAAGGTCAGCCTCATCACCGGAGGCCATCCACTGCCCCCGGCCGAGCGCCGCGAGTACCTCTCCTTCGCCCCGATCGTCATCGAGGACGACGTCTGGATCGGGACGGCTGCCGTGATCACGCAGGGGGTGACCATCGGCGCCGGTGCGGTGGTCGCTGCCGGTGCGGTGGTCACTCGTGATGTTCCTGCCGGCACCGTGGTCGCGGGAGTGCCCGCCCAGGTGATCAAGACGATTGACTGATCCCGGCCGGGCCGCCGGCCCGGGTGCGCAGCACCTCTGCGGTCTAGTCCTGATGCCTCGTTACGCCCGGCTGACCGACCGGCAGTGGGACCGCATCCGACCTCTGCCGCCCTCCGGTACCGGTCGTCGCGGCAGGCCGTGGGCCGCACACCGCTGCGTTGTGGAGGCGATCGTGCTCGGCGTCCTGCTCGCCCGCGCGGACGACGACGGGCTGCTGTCATCGTGACGCCCGGGTAGGCGCACGACGGCGGCGTGATCAGCAGGATCACCGTCGCCGTCGCGGTTCAGCAGGCGGGCGTCCGTCGAAGTCTGGGCTCGCATTTAACGGACCCGCCTTAGTCGGACACGATGCCACGCGCTGCCACAGCGGGCGCCCCTTCCGTCCTACGTCCGAGTCACCGCGAGAACGCAGAAATACGCCCCCTGTACGGCCCACGTGCGGGCCGTACAGGGGGCGTTGTGCTGTTCCGTAACGGCACCGTCTCAGATACTGGCGCGGGTGGTGGGCTGGGGGCGATTGCCTGATTGGTCTGCACAGTGATGTGCGGTAGGCGACTGTGCCGGACCCGTCGTTGCCTACCGCAATCAGCGGACCCGGTGGCAAAGGGGGCCACCAAGAGGTCCTACCCCCGCTCGGTCGTTCAGTTCTGTGCGTCTGCGGTCACGCTCTTGTACTTGGGGCCGTCTGCGTTCACGGCTAGGGCGATGAAGCTGATGTGCCGGCCCTCCTTCATCTCGCTGGGGAAGTCGCAAACCGTCCAGCCTGCGCTTGTGCTGAGGGAATCCCTGCACTCGAAGATGGTTTGCGGGTTGCCGCTGTACAGGGCGCGCATGTAGACGCTCATTCCGTCGGCCCTGGTGTCCCTGACCCAGAACCTGTCGCCGTACGGCTCGAAACACACATCACCGTGCTTCGTCGCGCCCCCGCCCGACCTGACCGAAACGCAGACAATCCCGTTGTGGCCCGGACGCGGCGAACCGGTGTCGGAGGCGTCCCACGCGTTTTTGATGTGCCAGCCCGCGGAGCCGGCAGCGGTGGACGCGGAGGTGGCGGGCGCCGCGAATGCCGGTGCGGCCATCAGACCGAGGGTGAGGCCGCCGGCGGCGACGAGGGCTCCGGCTGATGTGAGAGTGCGCATTGATTCCCCCTATGGATGTTGCGATCACTACATGGTTGGTCGTTTCAGGGCGGCGCCATCACGAAAGGCCCCAGCCCATGAACAGAAAATGATCGAACCAACGCCCTCCACGATGCCGGTGTGCGGCTGGTGAGTCCTTAGCGCTGCGTGCACGACTATGTTGGCAATCAGTTCACTCGTGGCCTCAGCGGAAGAGTTGCCATGCCGATAGGGCGCAGCCGGCACCGCCAACGGCGAGGCTCAGCAGGGACCAGCGTGCGCGCTCAAGGGCGGTGAGGCGCTGCGTGTGGTCGCCAAGGGTTTTGTCGGTCTGGTCGTCCTTCTGTGTGAGGAGGTCGAGGCGGCCGTCGAGGCGGGCGAACCCTGCCTCGACGCTGCCGCGAGCCTCTCCAGTTCGAGGGCGACGTCGTCGTGCTGGGTCACACGGCGCCCCCGTCCGTGGGCCGGTCGGCCTTGGTGGGGTGCCAGCGCCGTTGCTGGGGTCGGGGGTGGCGGTGCGCAGCTATCGGGGGATGAGCCGCTGCACGGCGTCGAGCTGCATGACGCGGGTTGCGCCGGCCGCTACGGCAAGAGCGGTTCCCACACCGATGGCGGTCCGTGGGATGCCCGCGGCGGAGATGATCAAGGGGAGGGCGGCGGCGAGGCCGAGCAGGGTCTGCACGATGGTGCGCAGGGTGCGGCGGGGGTCTCCGATGTGAGCTTGGCGGACTCGGCTTTGCCGCGCTCGGGCGGCGTGACGGAGATGCCGACGACGCGGTGTCGGGTGTCGAGTCCGTCGGGGTGCCAGTCGTCGCGGATGCGCAACCGGACGTACCGGCCGAGAGGTCGGGGCTGATCTGCGGGTCAAGGTGCACGGTGATCTCGGGAATCACCTGCGGTCGGCGAGGTCCTGCTCGGCGACGATCGGCTCGGACAAGAGCGGCCGACTGGCGGCGGCCTGGTTGCGGTTGTCGCTCGCGCCGCGGGCCTGCCAGACGTTCGCCACGGTCGTCCCGTCGGTCGGGAATTCGTAGGCGAGCGGGCGGCCGGGGTGGGTGAGCACGATGTCGTCGCCGGGGCGGGTGAGGATGGGGTGCCCGAGGTCGAGCTGCCTCAGACGGGCGCCCGACTCGGGGTCGCGGTAGCAGCGCACTCGCCACTCGAAACCGCGGTCGGCGCTGGCGAGCTTGTCGAGCAGGTCGCGAATCGTCGGCTGATCCGATGCCGAGAAGGTGCGCGAACGCTGGATGCCGGAGAGCTCGGTGTCGTAGGTGATCCCAAGGTCGCGCCGAAGGCGTAGACGTCCTGGTGGCAGCCCTGGTGGGCGGCCTTGGGGGCGGTCGGGGAGAGATTCCCGGCCGCTCCCGTCACATTCTCCGGCCGGCGTCCGTCAGTGCGGTGAGAGGAGATTCCCGGACGGGATCTCCCGGCGCGCGGCCCCGGCGGGGTCCCGCCGGACGGCACTTCGGAGGAGAGCAGTGATGGAAGCACGCATGAAGAACCCCGCGGTGGTCATCCCCGAGGCCATGCAGCCCCTTCTCGACGTGGTGAAGGCGACGCGGCGGGGCGGGGTTCCGGAGGAGACGCTGGAGCTGGTGCATCTGCGGGCCAGCCAGATCAACGGCTGCAGCTTCTGCGTCGACGGCGGCGTCAAGAGCGCCCGCAAGTCGGGCGTGAGCGACGACAAGCTGTTCGCGGTCGCGGCCTGGCGGGAGGCGCCGTACTTCTCGGACGCCGAGCGCGCCGCCCTCGCGCTCACCGAGTCGGCCACCCGGCTCGCCGACAGCTCCGACCCGGTGCCGGACACCGTGTGGGACGACGCCGCCGACCACTTCGACGAGCAGCAGCTGGCGGCGATCGTGCTGATGATCGGGATCACCAACCTGTTCAACCGGCTCAACGCGACCACCAAGCAGCCGGCGGGCGCGGGCTGGTAGCGGCCCGCCGCCCCGTAGGCCGTACGCCAAAGGACCGCCCCTCCCGGGCTGTGGGAGGGGCGGTCCTTTTCAGCACCTGGTGTGCGGCGGTCCTACAGGACGCGCACCGCGCCGGTGGGCATGTCGTAGCTGAGCGGGCGCTCGACGATGCCGGTGCTGGAGTTCTGGGCGCCGATGAACTTGCCGTCGCCGATGTAGACGCCGACGTGGTAGGCACTGCCCGCGCTGCCCCAGTAGAGGATGTCGCCGACCTGCAGGTTGTCCAGGCCGACCTGGGTGCCGGTGGTGGACTGGTCCTGCGAGACGCGCGGCAGGTCGATTCCGATCTGGCGGAACGCGGCCTGGGTCAGGCCGGAGCAGTCGTACGACGAGGGGCCGGTGGAGCCGAGCACATACGCCTTGCCCAGCTGCGCCTTGAGGAAGGCGATCAGGGTGGCGGTGGAGCCGGTGGCGTTGGAGGTCGACGGCGCGGACAGGGTGGTCCGCTCATCGGAGCGCGAGGCGCGGGCCTCGGCGGCCTCCTCGGCCTTGCGGGCCTCCTCGGCCTTCTTCTTCGCCTCGGCCTTGGCCTTCTTTACCGCCTCGGCCTTGTCCTTCTCCGCGGCCTTGGCGGCCTTGGCGAAGACGCTGTCCTGGAGCGCCTGGCGCTCGTAGTTGAACGCGACCTGCTCGGCGGTGTCGGCGCTCTTGGCGGCGCTGGTCGCCAGCGCCGTCGTGATCGTCGGCATCTCCTGGGTCTCGGAGACGGGCTTTTCCGCGGCGTTGGCCGGCACGGTCGCGCCGGTCACCGCGAGAGTGAGGAAGCCACCGGTCACGCCCGCACGCAGTGCCCGCGAGGACGCGGAACGGCGGGGCTTCCGGTGGCTGGGTATGAGTGCGTTCGGGGACATGGGAATAACGGCTATCAGGCGCCGGAGGTTGCTGCCAAGAAAGGTGCAGTGCGCCACACTTGACGCGTACACGGCGAACAAAACGGACTTTTGACTACCCGTCGGCTCGCCGGCGCGATGTCCGAATTTCGCGATCATGTTCCTACGCACGGCATTTGCTGCTCCGTGCGGGTCCGGCGGGGGCCTATCACTTCCTCACGCGCCACGCCAAGGCTTCCCAGGCGTCAAGAACTCACGTCCCGAAATCGCGTGGGATAGGTCACTCTTGAGTGTCCGTTATGTTCCCGTGATCTGGCGCGGGCGGCCGCTCGTGAACGGGAGCACATACCGACGATCACGGCCGGGTCACGAGCGGGTCACGCCGACGGGTCGGACTCCCCTAGCAGTTGGCGCCGTCCAGCGCCAATTTGCCTGCGATCGCCACTACTTGATAATGACACCACTGCCCTGACCAGCGGTAACCCGCGTGAATGTCACCTCTCGTGATCACTCGCGCGCTTCGCGTATGAAGATCACCGCTCATCCGACTTCATGATCCTTCGCCGGGTGGTGGAGATCACAAAGGCGTTGTCCACCCCCGTGTCGCAGATCACACACCAGCGGGCATAAGATGCAGGCGGCTCGGGCTTGTGAACTGCCTCACATGTGCACGATCTCCACGGGGCGATCAGAGGGCCCGAGCGGACCGCCATCCAGTCATCGTCGACTGAAGGGAGCGAGGACGGTGAACGCTTACGCGCCCATCCTCGTACTGGGAGCCCTAGGGGCAGGCTTTGCGATCTTCTCCGTCGTCATGGCCAGCCTCGTCGGGCCCAGGCGCTACAACCGGGCCAAGCTTGAGGCGTACGAATGCGGAATCGAGCCGACGCCACACCCGTCCGGTGGCGGTCGCTTCCCGATCAAGTACTACCTGACGGCGATGCTCTTCATCGTCTTCGACATCGAGATCGTCTTCCTCTATCCCTGGGCCGTCACCTTCGACGCCCTGGGACTGTTCGGGCTCGTCGAGATGCTCCTCTTCGCGCTCACCGTCTTCGTCGCCTACGCCTATGTCTGGCGTCGTGGCGGCCTGGAATGGGACTAGGGGTCACACATGGGACTTGAAGAGAAGCTGCCGAGCGGCTTTTTGCTGACCACTGTCGAGCAGGCCGCGGGCTGGGTGCGCAAATCATCGGTCTTCCCGGCGACCTTCGGGCTGGCCTGCTGCGCCATCGAGATGATGACGACCGGTGCCGGGCGCTACGACCTGGCCCGCTTCGGCATGGAGGTCTTCCGGGGCTCGCCGCGCCAGGCGGATCTGATGATCGTGGCCGGCCGGGTGAGCCAGAAGATGGCCCCCGTCCTGCGGCAGGTCTACGACCAGATGCCGAACCCGAAGTGGGTGATCTCCATGGGGGTTTGCGCCTCATCGGGCGGAATGTTCAACAACTACGCGATCGTGCAGGGCGTCGACCACATCGTGCCCGTCGATATCTATCTGCCGGGCTGCCCGCCGCGTCCCGAGATGCTGATGGACGCCATCCTCAAGCTCCACGACAAGATCCAGCACACCAAGCTCGGGGTCAATCAGCAGCAGGCCGCCCGCGAGGCGGAGGAGGCGGCGCTCAAGGCGCTCCCGCTGATCGAGATGAAGGGGCTGCTGCGGTGAGTGAGCAGACGAACCCCGAGCGTCCGGACGCCCCGGACGAGGCCGTCCCGGCGCAGCGCGACGACACCGGCGAGGTGATCGCCACCCGCCGCGGCATGTTCGGCGCCGACAACGGCGGGGACACCACCGGCTACGGCGGCCTCGTACGGACCGTCCGGCTGCCCGGCGCGTCCCAGCGGCCGTACGGCGGACCGGGTGCCGACGGGGGCGGCTACGGCGACTTCGACGAGATCGCCGACGAGCTGGAGGGCGCCCTCGACGAACAGGGGCTGGTCCCCGAGAACGTCATCGCCAAGACGGTCGTGGACCGCGACGAGCTGACCTTCCACATCGAGCGGGAGTACCTGCCGGCCGTCGCCAAGATCCTGCGCGACGACCCGGCGCTGCGCTTCGAGCTGTGCACGGGCGTGAGCGGGGTGCACTTCCCCGGGGACGCCGGCCGCGAGCTGCACGCCGTCTACCACCTGCGCTCGATCACTCACAACCGGCTGATCCGGCTGGAGGTCTCCGCCCCGGACGCCGACCCGCACGTGCCCTCGCTCGTGGCGGTCTATCCGACCAACGACTGGCACGAGCGCGAGACGTACGACTTCTTCGGCCTGATCTTCGACGGTCATCCGGCGCTGACCCGGATCATGATGCCCGACGACTGGCAGGGCTTCCCGCAGCGCAAGGACTACCCGCTCGGCGGCATCCCCGTCGAGTACAAGGGCGCCCAGATCCCGGCTCCCGACCAGCGGAGGTCGTACAGCTGATGACTACTGCACCGCACTCCCACTCCTCGAACGGCCACCGCACCTCAAGCGACTTCGACACCCAGGAGTCGCTGGGCCGCGAGACCACCGAGGGCACGGTCTACAACGTCTCCGGCGGCGACTGGGACGAGATCGCGGCCGCCGCGGTCAAGTCCGACGACGAGCGGATCATCGTCAACATGGGGCCGCAGCACCCCTCGACGCACGGCGTGCTCAGGCTGATCCTGGAGATCGACGGGGAGACCGTCACCGAGGCCCGCTGCGGCATCGGCTATCTGCACACCGGTATCGAGAAGAACCTCGAATACCGGACCTGGACGCAGGGCACCACCTTCGTCACGAGGATGGACTACCTCACCCCCTTCTTCAACGAGACGGCCTACTGCCTGGCCGTGGAGAAGCTGCTCGGCATCACCGACGACATCCCCGACCGGGCCTCGGTCATCCGCGTGCTGCTGATGGAACTCAACCGGCTCTCCTCCCACCTGGTGTGCATCGCCACCGGCGGTATGGAGCTGGGCGCCACCACGATCATGATCTACGGCTTCCGCGACCGCGAGCTCATCCTCGACATCTACGAGCTGATCACCGGCCTGCGGATGAACCACGCCTACATCCGGCCCGGCGGCCTGGCCCAGGACCTGCCCCCGGGCGCGGTCGACCAGGTGCGCGCCTTCGTCAAGAAGATGCGCAAGAACATCGGCGAGTACGACAAGCTCGCCACCGGCAACCCCGTCTTCAAGGGCCGCATGGAGGGCATCGGCTATCTGGACCTGGCCGGCTGCATGGCCACCGGCGCCACCGGCCCCATCGTGCGCTCCGCCGGACTCCCGCACGACCTGCGCAAGACGCAGCCGTACTGTGGCTACGAGGACTACGAGTTCGAGGTGCCGACCGCCGACACCTGCGATGCCTACGGCCGGTTCCTGATCCGGCTGGAGGAGATGCGCCAGTCGCTGCGGATCGTCGAGCAGTGCCTGGACCGCCTGGAGCCCGGCCCCGTGATGGTCGCGGACAAGAAGATCGCCTGGCCCGCTCAGCTGGCCCTCGGCCCGGACGGCCTGGGCAACTCCCTCGACCACATCAAGAAGATCATGGGCACCTCGATGGAGGCCCTGATCCACCACTTCAAGCTCGTGACCGAGGGCTTCCGGGTCCCGCCCGGACAGACCTACGCGGCCGTCGAGTCCCCCAAGGGCGAGCTGGGTGTGCACGTGGTCAGCGACGGCGGCACCCGCCCCTACCGGGTGCACTTCCGCGATCCGTCCTTCACCAACCTGCAGGCCATGGCGGCGATGTGCGAAGGCGGCCAGGTCGCCGACGTCATCGTCGCCGTCGCGTCCATCGACCCCGTGATGGGAGGCGTCGACCGGTGACCACCGCGTCTTCTCGGGGCGGAACCCCCGAAACCCCCACCAGCCTGGGGATGCCCATGCTCCCGGCCCCCGACTACCCGGCCGAGGTGCGGGCCCGGCTTGAGGCGGACGCCAAGGAGGTGATCGCCCGCTACCCCGGCGCGCGCTCGGCGCTGCTGCCGCTGCTGCACCTCGTACAGGCCGAGGAAGGGCACGTCACCCGCACCGGCATCCGCTTCTGCGCCGAGCAGCTGGACCTGACCACCGCCGAGGTCACCGCGGTGTCGACCTTCTACTCCATGTACCGCCGCAGGCCCAGCGGCGACTACCAGGTCGGCGTCTGCACCAACACCCTGTGCGCGGTGATGGGCGGCGACGCCATCTTCGAGGAGCTCAAGGAGCACCTCGGCGTCGGCAACGGCGAGACCACCGAGGACGGCGCCGTCACCCTCGAACACATCGAGTGCAACGCCGCCTGCGACTTCGCCCCGGTCGTGATGGTCAACTGGGAGTTCTTCGACAACCAGACACCGCAGTCCGCCCGGCGGCTCGTCGACGACCTCCGGGCGGGCCGCACCGTCGAGCCCACCCGCGGCGCACCGCTGTGCACCTTCAAGGAGACCGCCCGGATGCTCGCCGGATTCCCGGACGAGCGGCCGGGCGCCGTCGAGGCCACCGGCGGCGCCGGATCCGCCTCCCTGATCGGACTGCGCCTGGCCAAGGGCGAGGCCGCACCGGGCCGCGGCGCCGACAGCGCCGGTCATGTCGTCGCCCCGCGGACGACCACCGACCACCCGACGGACGATGCCGGCCCCTCTCCCACCACCGCCCCAGATGGAGGGGCTTCGCCCCGCGGCGACGATTCCGGGCACTCCGCCGAGCAGGCGCCCTCGGGCCACCCCAGTTCCCACGACGCACCGCACGAGACCTCGGCCTCCGACGACCAGCACCCGGCCGGGCCCACAGCAGAGGAGGGGGAGTGATGACAGTGGCAGCCGAGTACGGGGGCACCTCCCGGCCGCGCGCCGGGGGAGAGGCGAGCCCGGAGAAGCTCCTCATGCCCGTCCTGTCCGCCTTCTGGGACCAGCCCGAGTCCTGGACGCTGGAGACCTACCGCCGGCACGAGGGCTACGAGGGCCTGCGCAAGGCGCTCGCGATGCCGCCCGACGACGTCATCGCCTACGTCAAGGACTCCGGCCTGCGCGGCCGCGGCGGCGCGGGCTTCCCCACCGGGATGAAGTGGCAGTTCATCCCGCAGGGCGACGGCAAGCCGCACTACCTCGTCGTCAACGCCGACGAATCGGAGCCCGGGACCTGCAAGGACATCCCCCTCCTCTTCGCCAACCCGCACTCCCTCATCGAGGGGATCGTGATCGCCTGCCATGCGATCCGGTCGAACCACGCCTTCATCTATCTGCGCGGTGAGGTCGTACCCGTCCTGCGCCGGCTGCACGAGGCCGTGCGCGAGGCCCATGCGGCGGGCTTCCTCGGGAAGAACATCCTCGGCTCGGGACTCGACCTGGACGTGATCGTGCACGCGGGCGCCGGCGCGTACATCTGCGGTGAGGAAACCGCGCTGCTCGATTCCCTGGAGGGCCGTCGCGGACAGCCCCGGCTGCGTCCTCCCTTCCCCGCGGTGGCCGGCCTCTACGCCTGCCCCACTGTCGTGAACAACGTCGAATCCATCGCGTCGGTTCCCGCGATCATGAACAGGGGCAAGGACTGGTTCAGGTCGATGGGCAGCGAGAAGTCCCCGGGCTTCACGCTCTACTCGCTCAGCGGCCATGTGGCCAACCCCGGCCAGTACGAGGCCCCGCTGGGCATCACCCTGCGCCAGCTGCTCGACATGAGCGGCGGTATGCGCCGCGGCCACCGGCTGAAGTTCTGGACGCCGGGCGGCTCCTCGACGCCGATGTTCACCGACGAGCACCTCGACGTCCCCCTCGACTACGAGGGCGTCGGCGCGGCCGGCTCGATGCTCGGCACCAAGGCGCTGCAGTGCTTCGACGAGACCACCTGCGTCGTACGGGCGGTCACCCGCTGGACCGAGTTCTACGCGCACGAGTCCTGCGGCAAGTGCACACCCTGCCGCGAAGGGACGTACTGGCTGGTGCAGTTGCTGCGCGACATCGAGGCCGGAGACGGCCGGATGGACGACCTCGACAAGCTGAACGACATCGCCGACAACATCAACGGCAAGTCCTTCTGCGCCCTCGGCGACGGCGCCGCCTCGCCGATCTTCTCCTCGCTGAAGTACTTCCGCGAGGAGTACGAGCAGCACATCACCGGCAGGGGCTGCCCGTTCGACCCCGCCAAGTCGACCCTGTGGGCCGACAACGACGCTCACCTGGGGGTGAATGCATGACCGTCACGACAACTGGGTCGAACAGCGGCTCCGCCGCGGGTCCCTCGGGGGGCGGCGAGGCGGCCGTCCCGCCGGAGGACCTCGTCACCCTGACGATCGACGGCATCGAGATCTCCGTCCCCAAGGGGACGCTGGTCATCCGCGCCGCCGAACTCCTCGGCATCGAGATCCCGCGCTTCTGCGACCACCCGCTGCTGGACCCGGCGGGCGCCTGCCGGCAGTGCATCGTCGAGGTGGAGGGCCAGCGCAAGCCGATGGCCTCCTGCACCATCACCTGCACCGACGGCATGGTCGTCAAGTCGCAGCTGACCTCCCCGGTGGCGGAGAAGGCCCAGCGCGGCGTGATGGAGCTGCTGCTGATCAACCACCCGCTGGACTGCCCGGTCTGCGACAAGGGCGGCGAGTGCCCGCTGCAGAACCAGGCCATGCAGGTCGGCGACCCGGAGTCGCGCTTCGAGGGCAGGAAGCGCACCTTCGCCAAGCCGGTGCCGATCTCCACCCAGGTGCTGCTGGACCGCGAGCGCTGCGTGCTGTGCGCGCGCTGCACCCGCTTCAGCAACCAGATCGCCGGCGACCCGATGATCGAGCTGGTCGAGCGCGGCGCCCTCCAGCAGGTCGGCACCGGAGAGGGCGACCCCTTCGAGTCGTACTTCTCCGGCAACACCATCCAGATCTGCCCGGTCGGCGCGCTCACCTCCGCCGCGTACCGCTTCCGCTCCCGCCCCTTCGACCTGGTCTCCTCGCCGTCGGTGTGCGAGCACTGCGCCGGCGGCTGCGCGACCCGCACCGACCACCGGCGCGGCAAGGTCATGCGGCGGCTGGCCGCCAACGACCCCGAGGTCAACGAGGAGTGGATCTGCGACAAGGGGCGGTTCGCCTTCCGCTACGCCCAGCAGCGCGACCGGCTGGAGCACCCCCTGGTGCGCAACGCCGAGTCCGGTGAACTGGAGCCGGCGAGCTGGCCCGAGGCCCTGGAGGCGGCGGCCCGCGGGCTGACCGCGGCCAAGGGGCGCACCGGCGTACTGACCGGCGGCCGGCTGATCGTCGAGGACGCCTACGCCTACGCCAAGTTCGCCCGGATCGCCCTGCAGAGCAACGACATCGACTTCCGGGCCCGGGTGCACAGCGCCGAGGAGGCCGACTTCCTGGCGGCCAAGGTCGCCGGCCGGGGCCGCGACCTGGACGGCAGCGGGGTCACGTACACCGCCCTGGAGCAGGCGCCGGCCGTCCTGCTGGCCGGGATCGAGGCCGAGGAGGAGGCGCCGGGCGTCTTCCTGCGGCTGCGCAAGGCGCACCGCAAGAGCGGCCAGCGCACCTACGGGCTGGGCAGTTACGCCTCACGCGGGCTGATCAAGGCCGGTGGGACCCTGTTGCCGGCCGCACCGGGCACCGAGACCGAATGGCTGGACGCGCTCGCGGGCGGCGTCGGCCTGGAGGGCGAGGGGCGGTCGGCGGCCGAGGCGCTGCGCGCGGACGGTGCGGTGATCGTCGTCGGCGAGCGGCTGGCGGGGGTGCCCGGCGCGCTGACCGCCGCGGTGCGCGCCGCCGCCGCGACCGGCGCCCGCCTGGTGTGGATCCCGCGGCGGGCGGGCGACCGCGGCGCCGTCGAGGCCGGCGCGCTGCCCGGTCTGCTGCCCGGCGGGCGGCCGGCCACCGACCCGAGGGCCCGCGACGAGGTCGCCGCCGCCTGGGGCGTGGCCACGCTGCCGCAGCGGCACGGCCGGGACACCGGCCAGATCGTCGAGGCCGCCGCGACCGGTGAACTCAGCGCGCTCCTGGTAGCGGGCGTCGAGGTCGCCGACCTACCGGACCCGGCGCGCGCGCTGACCGCCCTGGACGAGGTCGGCTTCCTGGTCAGCCTGGAGCTGCGGCCCTCGCAGGTCACCGAGCGGGCCGATGTGGTCCTGCCGGTGGCGGCCGTGGTGGAGAAGGCCGGCACGTTCCTCAACTGGGAGGGCCGGGCGCGGCTGTTCGAGGCGGCGCTCAAGCCGGACCAGATGACCCGCCGCCAGCTGCAGCCGGACTCCCGGGTCCTGAACATGCTCGCCGACGCCATGGACGTCCATCTGGCCCTGCCCGACATCCGCTCCGTACGCCGCGAGCTGGACCGGCTCGGCAACTGGGACGGCCCGTACGCCGGCGAGCCCCTGGAGACCGGGCGCCCGCTGCCCCGGCCCGCCGACGGCGAGGCGGTCCTCGCCGGACACCGGCTCCTGCTGGACCAGGGGCTGCTCCAGGAAGGCGACGAGGCGCTGGCCGGCACCCGGCACGCCGCGCTCGCCCGGCTGTCGCAGGCCACCGCCGAGGAGACCGGCGTCAAGGACGGCGACCTCCTGGAGATCGGCGGACCGGCCGGCTCGGTCCGGCTGCCGCTGAAGGTCACGCCGATGCCCGACCGGGTGGTGTGGCTGCCGCTGAACTCCACGGGCGGTGGCGTCGCCGCCGACACCGGGGCGCGCCCCGGTGACCTGGTGAAGATCTCCGCCGCCCCGGGCACGCCGGCGCCGGCCAAGGAGGTGGACGCATGATGCAGCTCGGCCAACTGGCCACCGCGCAGACCGCGCTGGCCCAGGAAGACCTGTCGATGTTCGGCCGCGATCCCTGGTGGCTGATCGTCATCAAGGCGGTCTTCTGCTTCGCGTTCCTGATGCTGACGGTGCTGTTCTCGATCGTCTGGGAGCGCAAGGTCGTCGCCTGGATGCAGCTGCGGATCGGCCCCAACCGGCACGGCCCCTGGGGGATGCTCCAGTCGCTGGCCGACGGCATCAAGCTGATGCTGAAGGAGGACCTGGTCGTCAAGCGGGCCGACAAAGCGGTCTACATCCTCGCGCCGATCGTGGCGGCCATCCCGGCCTTCATGGCGATCGCGGTGATCCCCTTCGGCCCGGCCGACAACGAGATCTCGATCTTCGGCCAGCGCACCCCGATGCAGCTGACCGACTTGCCCATCGGCATCCTCTACATCCTGGCCACGGCCTCGGTCGGCATCTACGGGATCGTGCTGGCGGGCTGGTCCTCCGGCTCGACCTACCCGCTGCTCGGCGGGCTCCGCTCGTGCGCGCAGATGATCTCGTACGAGATCGCGATGGGCATCTCGTTCGCGGCGGTGTTCCTGTACTCCGGGTCGATGTCGACCTCCACCATCGTGGAGTCGCAGCAGAGCCGGTGGTACATCCTGCTGCTGCCGGTGTCCTTCATCATCTACATCGTCGCCATGGTCGGCGAGACCAACCGCGCGCCGTTCGACATGCCGGAGTCCGAGGGCGACCTCGTCGGCGGCTTCAACACCGAGTACTCGTCCATCAAGTTCGCGATGTTCATGCTGGCCGAGTACATCAACATGGTCACCGTCTCGGCGGTCGCGGTCACGCTCTTCCTGGGCGGCTGGCGGGCGCCCTGGCCCGTGTCGGGGTTCTGGGAGGGCGCCAACCACGGCTGGTGGCCGCTGCTGTGGTTCACCCTCAAGGTGCAGCTGCTGCTGTTCTTCTTCATCTGGCTGCGCGGCACTCTTCCCCGGGTGCGCTACGACCAGTTCATGAAGCTGGGCTGGAAGGTCCTCATCCCGGTCTCGATGGTCTGGCTGATGCTGGTCGCCACCGTCCGGGCGCTGAAGAACGAGGGCTACGACTTCTCCCAGATCGTGCTGTACGTCGCCGGCAGCGCCGTCGGGCTGCTGCTGATCTCCCTGGTCGTGGACTTCTTCCGACGAGGCGAGGAAGAGCCGGAGACGGACGGCGACGGCGCCTTCGACCCGATGGCCGGCGGCTTCCCCGTACCGCCGCTGCCCGGGCAGAGCCTGCCGCCCGTGCCGCGCCGACGGCCCCGCCGGGAGCGGGAGTTGATTGTCAGTGGTCGGATGGACACTGTCAGTGACGGTAATGAGACCGATGGAAAGGGGGGCGACGGTGCCTGAGTTCCAGAACCCCGTGGCCGGCTTCGGCGTGACCTTCAAGGCCATGTTCAAGAAGCGGCTGACCGAGCAGTATCCGGAGGAGAAGAAGCCGACGGCGCCGCGTTTCCACGGCCGCCATCAGCTCAACCGCCATCCGGACGGGCTGGAGAAGTGCATCGGCTGCGAGCTGTGCGCTTGGGCCTGCCCGGCGGACGCGATCTATGTCGAAGGCGCGGACAACACCGAAGAGGAGCGCTACTCCCCGGGCGAGCGCTACGGCCGCGTCTACCAGATCAACTATCTGCGCTGCATCCTGTGCGGTCTGTGCGTGGAGGCATGCCCGACCCGCGCGCTCACCATGACCAACGAGTACGAACTCGCCGACCGGTCCCGCGAATCGCTCATCTACACCAAGGAGGAGCTGCTCGCGGGCCTGCAGGACACGATGGTCGACTCCCCCCATGCGATCTACCCCGGCATGACGGAGAAGGACTACTACAACGGGCTGGTGACCGAGGCCGCGCCCGGCACCGTCCGCCAGGTCGCCGTCTCCAAGGGGGAGCGCCCCGACGAGCAGCCGGACCGGACCGCCGACGAGGAGGTGCAGGCATGACCGGCCTCGCCACCGCGGCCGCCTCCACGGGGGAGGCCGTGCAGTTCTGGATCCTGGGCAGCGTCGCCGTCATCGGCGCGCTGTGCACGATCCTGATGAAGCGGGCGGTGCACAGCGCCCTCTCGCTCGCCGGCACCATGATCGTCCTGGCGGTCTTCTACCTCGCCAACGGCGCGTACTTCCTCGGCGTCGTGCAGATCGTCGTCTACACGGGCGCGATCATGATGCTGTTCCTGTTCGTCGTCATGCTGGTCGGTGTCACGGCCGCGGACTCCCTCAAGGAGACGCTCAAGGGCCAGCGCTGGCTCGCCGCCGGAATGGGCATCGGCTTCGGCATCCTGCTGATCGCCGGCATCGGCAACGCCTCGCTCAAGGAGTTCAACGGCCTGGGCGAGGCGAACGCCGGGGGCAATGTGCAGGGCCTGGCCGCGCTCATCTTCACCAAGTACGTCTTCGCCTTCGAAGTCACCGGCGCGCTGCTGATCACGGCGGCCGTCGGCGCGATGGTGCTCACGCACCGGGAGCGCACGGAGCGGGCCAAGTCGCAGCGCGAGCAGTCCGAGGCCCGGATCCGCGAGGGCAAGCAGGTGCCCCCGCTGCCCGCCCCCGGGGTCTACGCCCGGCACAACGCCGTCGACATCCCGGGCCTGCTGCCCGACGGCACCCCGTCCGAGCTGACCGTCAGTCCCACGCTCCGCGAGCGCGGCCAGATGCGCGATGTCTCCGGTGAGTCGCTCGCCGAACTCAAGGCGCTGGAGCAGCGCTCCGAGGAGTGGCTGGGCCGCTCCGCCGAGGACGAGCCCGCGCCGCCGCCCTCCGGTGGCGCGCCGCGCAAGGAGCACAAGGAGGGGGCCAAGAAATGAACCCGGTCTACTACCTCTACCTCGCCGCCCTGCTGTTCACTATCGGCGCGGCCGGGGTGCTGATCAGGCGGAACGCCATCGTGATGTTCATGTGCATCGAGCTGATGCTCAACGCCTGCAATCTCGCCTTCGTCACCTTCTCGCGGATGCACGGGAATCTGGACGGCCAGATCATCGCCTTCTTCACGATGGTCGTCGCCGCGGCCGAGGTCGTGGTCGGCCTGGCGATCATCGTGTCGATCTTCCGCACCCGTCATACGGCCTCGGTCGACGACGCCAGTCTGATGAAGCTGTAAGGGGTCGCACAAAGTGGAGAACTTGATCGCGCTGCTTGTCGCGGCACCGCTGGTCGGTGCGGCCCTGCTGCTGTGCGGCGGCAAACGACTCGACCGCACCGGCCACTGGATCGGCACCCTGCTGGCGGTGGCGTCGTTCGCCGTCGGGGTGGCGCTCTTCGCCGACATGCTCGGCAAGAGCCCCGAGCACCGTGCCCTGCATCAGCATCTGTTCAGCTGGATCCCGGTCGGCGGCTTCCAGGCCGACGTCGCCTTCCAGCTCGACCAGCTGTCGATGACCTTCGTCCTGCTGATCACCGGTGTCGGATCGCTGATCCACATCTACTCGATCGGCTATATGGAGCACGACGAGCGGCGCCGCCGCTTCTTCGGCTATCTCAACCTCTTCCTCGCGGCGATGCTCCTGCTGGTCATCGCCGACAACTACCTTCTGCTGTACGTCGGCTGGGAGGGCGTCGGCCTCGCCTCGTACCTCCTGATCGGGTTCTGGCAGCACAAGCCCAGCGCGGCCACCGCCGCCAAGAAGGCGTTCCTGGTCAACCGCGTCGGCGATATGGGCCTGTCCATCGCGATCATGCTGATGTTCACGACGTTCGGGACCTTCGCCTTCGGGCCGGTGTTCGCGGCCACCGCAGACACGTCCGAGGGCAAGCTCACCGCCATCGGGCTGATGCTGCTGCTGGCCGCCTGCGGCAAGTCGGCACAGGTGCCGCTGCAGTCCTGGCTGGGGGACGCGATGGAGGGCCCGACCCCGGTCTCGGCCCTGATCCACGCCGCCACGATGGTCACCGCCGGCGTGTATCTGATCACCCGCTCCGGGGCGATCTTCAATGCCGCGCCGGACGCGCAGACCGCCGTCGTCGCGGTCGGCGCGGTCACCCTCCTGTTCGGTGCGATCGTCGGTTGCGCCAAGGACGACATCAAGAAGGCCCTGGCCGGCTCGACGATGTCGCAGATCGGCTACATGGTCCTGGCCGCCGGCCTCGGCCCCATCGGCTACGCCTTCGCGATCATGCACCTGGTCACCCACGGCTTCTTCAAGGCCGGCCTCTTCCTCGGCGCCGGTTCGGTGATGCACGGCATGAACGACGAGGTCGACATGCGCCGCTACGGCGGCCTGCGCCGGTACATGCCGGTCACGTTCATCACCTTCGGCCTCGGCTATCTGGCGATCATCGGCTTCCCCGGACTGTCCGGCTTCTTCTCCAAGGACAAGATCATCGAGGCAGCCTTCGCCAAGGGCGGCACCGAGGGCTGGATCCTCGGCGGCGCGGCCCTCCTGGGCGCCGCGATCACCGCGTTCTACATGACACGGGTGATGCTGATGACGTTCTTCGGCGAGAAGCGCTGGAACCCGAGCGACGTGCATCCGCACGAGTCGCCGAAGGTCATGACGCTCCCGATGATCGTGCTGGCCGTCGGATCGGTCTTCGCCGGCGCGCTGTTCAGCGTCAACGACGCCTTTGTGAAGTGGCTGGAGCCGGTCACCTCGTTCGCGCACGGCCACTCCCCGGTCAGCGCCACCACCGTCACCGCCTCCACCGTCGTCGTCCTGCTCATCGGCGTCGGCATCGCCTGGATGATGTACGGCCGCAAGCCCGTCCCGGAACTCGCCCCCCGCGGTTCGTGGCTCACCCGGGCCGCCCGCCGCGATCTGCTCCAGGACGACTTCAACCACGTCGTCTTCGTGCGCGGCGGCGGCGAGGTCACCACCACGCTCGTCCAACTCGACCGCTCCGTGGTGGACGGGGCGGTCAACGGCACGGCGGCCTCCATGGGCGGACTCTCCGGCCTGCTGCGCCAGTTGCAGAGCGGCTTCGTCCGCTCCTACGCGGTCCAGATGCTGGGCGGGGCCGCCGTTCTCGTCGCCGCGACCCTGCTGATGAGGGGTGTCTGAGCCATGTCGTTTCCCCTGCTGACGGCAACGGCCGTGGTTCCGGCGGTCGGCGCGATCGCCACCGCCGCGCTGCCCGCAGCCAAGCGCACCGCGGCCAAATGGCTCGCGCTGCTGTTCTCGCTGATCACCTTCGCGCTGGCCCTGGTCGTCGCGTTCCGCTTCGACCCCGGCGCCAAGAGCCCCTACCAGCTCACCGAATCGCACGCCTGGATCCCGGACTTCGGCGTCCGCTACGAACTCGGCGTGGACGGCATCGCGGTCGCGCTGATCGCGCTGACCGCCCTGCTGATCCCCTTCATCATCCTGGCGGGCTGGCATGACGCCGACCCCCTCGAAGAGGCCACGCCCAACCGGCGCTGGCGGCCCACCCAGGGCTTCTTCGCGCTGATCCTGGCCGTCGAGGCCATGGTGGTGATCTCCTTCGAGGCCACCGACGTCTTCCTCTTCTACATCTTCTTCGAAGCCATGCTGATCCCGATGTACTTCCTCATCGGCGGCTTCGGGGACCGCGCCGGTGCGGACGGGGAGGAGCAGTCCGCCGGCCGGCGGTCGTACGCCGCGGTGAAGTTCCTGCTCTACAACCTCGCCGGCGGCCTGATCATGCTGGCCGCGGTGATCGGGCTGTACGCCGTCACCGCCGACCAGCTCGGCAGCGGCACGTTCTCGCTCCAGCAGATCGTCGAGGCCCGGGCGGCCGGCAAGCTGGACATCGCCGCCGGCACCGAGCGGCTGCTCTTCCTCGGCTTCTTCTTCGCCTTCGCGGTGAAGGCGCCGCTGTGGCCGCTGCACACCTGGCTGCCCGGCGCCATGGGCGAGTCGACCGCGCCGGTCGCGGTGCTGATCACGGCGGTCGTCGACAAGGTCGGCACGTTCGCGATGCTCCGCTTCTGCCTCCAGCTCTTCCCGGAGGCCAGCAGCTGGGCCACCCCCGCCATCCTGGTGCTCGCACTGATCAGCATCGTCTACGGTGCGCTGCTCGCGGTCGCCCAGCGGGACATCAAGCGGCTGGTCGCCTACGCCTCGATCTCCCACTTCGGCTTCATCATCCTGGGCATCTTCGCGATGACGTCCCAGGGCCAGGGCGGCGCCACGCTCTACATGGTCAACCACGGCATCTCCACCGCCGCACTGATGCTGGTGGCCGGCTTCCTGATCAGCCGCCGCGGCTCGCGCCTGATCGCGGACTACGGCGGCGTCCAGAAGGTCGCCCCCGTCCTCGCCGGCACGTTCCTCATCGGCGGCCTCGCCACCCTGTCGCTGCCGGGCCTGGCACCGTTCGTCAGCGAATTCCTGGTCCTGGTCGGCACGTTCACCCGCTACCCGGTGATCGGCATCGTCGCCACCTTCGGCATCGTCCTCGCCGCGCTCTACGTCCTGGTCCTCTACCAGCGGACGATGACCGGGCCGGTGAAGGCGGAGGTGACCGGCATGCCCGACCTCAGGGTGCGGGAGCTGGTGGTGGTGGCGCCGCTGATCGCGCTGCTGATCTTCCTCGGGGTGTATCCGAAGCCGCTCACCGACATCGTCAATCCGGCCGTCGACCACACCCTGTCCGTCGTGGACAAGCATGATCCCAAGCCCACTGTGCAGGTGAACGCCGTGCCCGGTGGAGGCCGGCACGGCCACGCCGCGAACGATCAAGACGTGGAGGCCGCGAAGTGAGTTCCGTGGCAAGTGTCCACAGCCTGTGGACGGTGGCGGCCGGCGCACCGGGCAAGATCCCGGGGCCGCACATCGAGTACGCCCAGCTGTCACCGACGCTGATCGTCCTCGGTGCGGCGGTGATCGGCGTGCTGGTCGAGGCGTTCGTGCCGCGCCGCGCCCGCTACCACTCCCAGTTGTTGCTGTCCCTGGTGACGCTGGCCGCCGCGTTCGCCGCGGTGATCGGCCTGGCGGCCGGCGGCTTCGGCTCGTCCAAGGCGCATATCGCCGCCATGGGAGCCATCGCCGTCGACGGCCCCGCCCTGTTCCTGCAGGGCACGATCCTGCTGGTGTCCCTGATCGCGGTCTTCACCTTCGCCGAGCGCCGGCTCGACCCGGCGGCGCACGGCAGGCGGGTGGACTCCTTCGCGGCCCAGCCCGCCGCCGTGCCCGGTGGCCCGGCCGAACAGGCCGCGGTCAAGGCCGGGTTCACCACCACCGAGGTCTTCCCGATCGCCCTCTTCGCGATCGGCGGCATGCTGATCTTCCCGGCCGCCAACGACCTGCTGACGCTCTTCGTCGCCCTGGAGGTCTTCTCCCTCCCGCTCTACATCCTGTGCGCGCTGGCCCGCCGCCAGCGACTGCTGTCGCAGGAGTCCGCCGTCAAGTACTTCCTCCTCGGCGCCTTCTCCTCCGCGTTCCTCCTCTTCGGCGTTGCCCTGCTGTACGGCTACGCCGGCACCGTGACGTACTCCGGGATCGCCGAGGTGATCTCGGACGGCGCCAAGCAGATCGACCCGGCGCTGGCCGGCACCATGGGCAACGACGCGCTGCTGCTGATCGGCGCGGCACTGGTGCTGATGGGCCTGCTGTTCAAGGTCGGCGCGGTCCCGTTCCACATGTGGACCCCGGACGTCTACCAGGGCGCGCCGACCCCGGTCACCGGCTTCATGGCGGCCGCCACGAAGGTCGCCGCCTTCGGCGCGCTGCTGCGCCTGCTGTACGTCGTCCTGCCGGGCATGCGCTGGGACTGGCGGCCGGTGCTGTGGGGCGTCGCGATCATCACGATGCTGGGCGGCGCGATCATCGCCATCACCCAGACCGACATCAAGCGGCTGCTGGCCTACTCCTCCATCGCCCACGCCGGCTTCATCCTCGTCGGTGTGATCGCCACCAGTGAGGACGGCATCTCCTCGGTGCTGTTCTACCTCGGCGCCTACTCCTTCGTGACGCTCGGCGCCTTCGCCGTCGTCACCCTGGTGCGGGACGCGGGAGGCGAGGCCACCCAGCTGTCCAAGTGGGCCGGACTCGGCCGCCGTTCGCCACTGGTGGCCGCGGTCTTCGCCGTCTTCCTGCTGGCCTTCGCCGGCATCCCGCTGACCTCCGGCTTCGCCGGGAAGTTCGCGGTCTTCAAGGCGGCGGCGCAGAGCGGCGCGGGCTGGCTCGTGGTGGTCGGTGTCCTCTCCTCCGCCATCGCCGCGTTCTTCTACATCCGCGTCATCGTGCTGATGTTCTTCAACGAGCCCAAGGCGGAAGGCCCGACCGTCGCGGTCCCCAGTCCGCTGACGACCACGGCCATCGCCATCGGCGTCGTGGCCACCCTGGTGCTCGGTCTGGCGCCGCAGTACTTCCTCGACCTCGCCGGGCAGGCAGGGGTCTTCGTGCGCTGAGGCACGGCAGCCGGTACGCACAACGGCCGCCGCCCGCAACCCACTCGGGTTCGGGCGGCGGCCGTTGCCGCGCAGGGCCGCGGTCAGCTCTTGGGCATACCGCTCGGCAGCTGGGGCATGTCCGGGATCTTCACGCTGCCGTCGCTGGACTTGGTGTACTTCTCGGTGGGGCCGCTCTTCCAGTCGACGGTCAGGGTCTTGCCGTCCGAACCGGGCTTGAGGGTGCCCATGGTGCGGGTGGTGTCCCCGTCGGTGCACTTGAGCGCGGCCATGGTCATTCCGGCCATCGTCTGGACCTTGCCCAGGCAGGCGGCCTTGTGTCCGTTGCTGAACGCGACCGTGCCCTCCTTGATCACGAGGATCAGCGGGCTGCTGTCCGAACCGCTCTTCCAGGCTCCCTCGACCGCGGTGGGGCCGGCGGGCTTGTCGGCGTCTCCCGGAGTCGACGGCGCGGCCTCCGGCGTCTTGCTCGGCTTGCTGTCGCTGCCGTTGCCGCCGCTGCTTCCGCAACCGCTGAGCAGCATCGCGGCGATGGCCGCCGCCCCGGCGATCTGCGCTGCCTTGCGCACGTACGTCTCCTCCGTTGTGGGACAGGGAGACGTGAGGCTAGCAGCGCCCTCCACGGCTCTCGGCCCCGTCACCGCATTGCGGCAACGCCGGTACGGAGTTGGTGTGCGGCTGTGACGCGAAATCGGGGCGAGGGGGACTAAGGGGGCGAAGCGGGTGGGGGGGAGGGTAGGGGGGAGTGGGCCGAAGGAGCGGGGCTGAGCGGGGCTGGGTGGGGGCAGGGGGGCGGCTCGGGAGAGGACAGGGATACGGCGCGGGTACGGGCAGGGGCACGGCGCGGGCTGGGCTGAGTGGTTGGGGAGGGGGAGGGGACGGGGCGCGGGGCGGGGGCGGGGCACACAGCTACTGCCTTAGGGGCCCCTCCCCCCCCGGCCCCTCCCACCCTCCACCTCCACCTCCCGCTCCAGCGGACGCAGCCGAGGCAACCGCGACCGCCAGAAGGCTCTGCCGAGACCTCAGCTAGGGCCTTCGCCGAGACCTCCGCCGAGACCTCCGTCGAAGCCCCCGCCGAGACCTCCGTCGAGGCCCCCGCCAGAGGCTCTGCCAGGCTCGTGCCACGCCTTACTCCGGGACCTGTCAGGGCCGTCGCCAGAACCCCGTCAGTTCCCCACCAGGACCTCACCAGGATCCCGCCAGCACGCCCCCCCAGGGCCCTGCCGGCCCCTTGCCAAGCGGCTTCGTCGCGACCACCGGCGGCCTCATCGCGCTCTCCGCCCCCGTCCGCGCTACCCCCCGGCGCTCTGGTCGTCCTGTACGACGCGGAACGCGGCGTGCGCCGTCCACTCCTCCTTGGCCAGGCGTCGCAGATCGCGGCGGAGCGGGCGGAAGGAACTGCCCGGCAGGAGCTTGGCGTCCAGGTCCGTCGCCGAGGAGTACGCCGCCAGGAGCCGGGCGCGCCGGTCGGGGAGCTGGGCCTCGACCGCGGCCCTGAACCGGGCGCGGGCCGGGCCGGTCAGGTCCACCGCCCCCGCCGGGAAGCGCTCGTACGGGAACAGGCCCAGGGCGCGGTGGGCCTGCCTGCGCAGCGCGCCGCGCTCCTCCAGCCGGCGCAGGCACAGCTCATGGACGGGGCGGCCGGCGCCGCGTACCCAGCGGTGGGCCCTGATGCCCCGGCCGCCCTTGGCGGGGGCGGGGAGCGTTGCCAGGGCGCCGTCGAGTATCGGGTCGCCCAGCGGCAGCGGATTGGCCACCTTGACGCGGTCGCCGCGCTCGACCGCGATCCGTCCGGTCGCCTCCAGGTCGGCCAGCGCCGCCCCGGCGAGCCCGTACCGCAGGTACCTGGGGTTGTTCAGGGGGCGGCCGCGGACCGGGTCGAGCGCGAGCAGCAGCAGCTCCTCGGCGAGGGTGAGGGGAGCGTCGGTCATGTCACTACGGCGTCCCCACCGTGGGGGCGGGCAGGATGCGGCCGGTGACCTCGCCCAGCTCGATCCGGGCGCCGCCGGGGCCCGGGGCCCAGGCGGTGAGGGTGACCTCGTCGCCGTCCTGGAGGTAGGGGCCCTTGCCCTGGGTGAGTTCGAGCAGGCAGCCGAGCTGATCGGGGTCGGGGCCGGAGACCGTGCCGGAGGCGAACAGATCGCCGGTGCGGAGGGAGGCGCCGTTGACGGTCATATGGGCCAGCTGCTGGGCGGCTGTCCAGTACATGCTGGCGAACGGGGGCCGCGAGACGACCTCGTCGTTGATGCGCACCTCGATGCGGATGTCGAAGCCGCCCGGCTCCACGCCCGAGTCGTCGAGGTAGGGCAGCGGCGGGACGTCCCGGGCGGGTGGTGGCGTACGGGCCTCGTCGAGGGCGTCGAGCGGGGTGATCCAGGCGGAGACGGACGTGGCGAAGGACTTGCCGAGGAACGGGCCGAGCGGCACGTACTCCCAGGCCTGGATGTCGCGGGCGGACCAGTCGTTGACGAGGCAGACACCGAATACGTGGTCACGGAAGGAGCCCAGGCCGACGGGCTCATGGAGCGTGGAGGGCGTGCCGACGACGAAGCCGACCTCGGCCTCGATGTCGAGGCGGGCGGACGGGCCGAAGGTCGGGGCCTCGTCCGCGGGCGCCTTGCGCTGGCCGTTGGGGCGCACCACCGGGGTGCCGGTGGCGACGACGGTGCCCGACCGGCCGTGGTAACCGATCGGGAGATGCTTCCAGTTGGGCGGCAGCCCCGCATCGTTCGGGCGGAAGATCCGGCCGACGTTGGTGGCGTGGTACTCGCTGGAGTAGAAGTCGACGTAGTCGGCGACCTCGAAGGGGAGGTGCAGGGTGACCTCCTCCAACGGGTGGAGCAGCGGCGCCACTTCGTCGCGGTGCGCGGGGTCGGTCACGGCGGTGTGCACGGCCGCGCGGATCTGCTGCCAGACGGGTCGGCCGGCGGCGAGGAGGGGGTTGAGGGTCGGCGCGGCGAGGAGCTCGGCATGCGGATGGATGGCGGCCGGCAGGGCGCTGGGCAGGGCGCTCAGGTCGAGGACCTGGGCGCCGTAGCGGACGCCGATGCGGTGTTGGTCGGGCGCGTCGGTGGTGCTGAAGACGCCGTAGGGGAGATTGTGCGGGCCGAAGGGATCGCCTTCCGCCAGCTCGAACGGGCTCTGCTCGGGCATGGACAGCTCCTCGCGTTCGTCGTCGCCGGTGGGCAGCCGGGCCGTCCGGGGCTGGTGCGCCCCGAGCCGGTGGCTGTGTTGATCAGAGTACGGCCGGGCACGTCGCGGCGAAGAGGCCTGTGGATAACTCGCGCGGGCGGTTGCGCCGGGCGAGCGTGCGGCGGCCGGTGCGGCCGATGTGCCGGCCGGTCGGGCGGATGGCCGGGGCCGTACGGCGGGGCGGTCGCGGGGGCGCGAGCGCGACGTAGGCGTAGGGAGTCGATCGGAGACCATAGGCCCGGTACGCCCCAAGTATTGGCAATGTCCGGAAAAGCCTTGCCGTACTGCGCAATTCGGTCCTAGCTTCCTTTCCTGGCACGGGCCGGGGAGGACCGTTGCGTTGGGGGGACACGTGGCTCGCAGTGGCGCACGGCTCGCCGTCGACCGGAGTGTTCCGGGGCTGATCGTGAAGATCGGGGCCTACCCCTTGCACCACGGCGGTGTGGGGGCGATTCGCAGCCTGGGACGGCTCGGTGTCCCCATGTACGCCGTGACGGAGGACCGCTTCACGCCGGCGGCGGCCTCCCGCTATCTCCGCGGCCGCTTCGTGTGGCCGACCACCGGGCGCGAGGAGCCGGACCGCCTGGTGGCGGGGCTGCTGCGGATCGGCCGCCGGATCGGCCGGCCGACGATGCTGATCCCCACCGACGAAGAGGCCGCGGTGCTGATCGCCGAGCATGCCGAGGCGCTCGCCGGATCGTTTCTCTTCCCGCGGGTGGCGGCGGACCTGCCACGCAAGCTGGCCAGTAAGCAGGGCCTGCACGAGCTGTGCGCGGCGCACGGCGTGCCTTCGCCGGCAGCCGCCTTCCCCGCGTCCTACGGGGAGATCGAGGCGTACGCCAGGCAGGCGAGCTTCCCGGTGGTGGCCAAGAACCGCGAGGCGTTCGTACGGCGCAGAAGTCCCGCGGTCGCCGGTACGACCCGGATAGAGGGGCCGGCTCAACTGCTCGACCTGGCGCGGGACTGGGGGCCGCGGCCCAGTGTGATCCTCCAGGAGTACCTGCCACGCGAGCAGGCCGAGGACTGGATCGTGCACGGCTGCTTCGGTGCGGACGGTGCGCCGCTGGCGCTGTTCACCGGCGTCAAGGTGCGCTCCTGGCCGCCGCACGCCGGCATGACGGCCTGCGCGCATGTCGTCGACAACCCCGAACTCGCCCGGATGGCCGCACAGTTCATCCAGCGGATCGGGTTCATCGGGATCGCCGACCTGGACTGGCGGTTCGACCGCCGCGACGGCCGGTACCGGCTGCTGGACTTCAACCCCCGTATGGGCGCGCAGTTCCGGCTCTTCGAGAGCACCGCCGGGGTCGATGTCGTCCGCGCCCAGCACCTGTACCTCACGGGGCGCACCGTCCCTGAAGGCGCCCAGCGGGCGGGTCGCCGCTTCGTCGTCGAGAACGTCGATCTGCCCGCGCGGGTCGCCTACCGGCGCGGCGGCTCGGGGAACGCGCACGTACCGGCGCGGGCCCCGGGCACCGAACTGGCCTGGTTCGCCGGGGACGACCCGCTGCCGTTCTTCACCATGCTCGCGCGGTCCGTCGGGCCGGGCGCCCAGCACCTGATGCAGCTGCGCCGGGCGGGCCGCCGGGCGGGCACCGACGCACCACCTAGGCAAGGGGAGGAACCCAAGTGAGCACTCCGGTAGCGGTCATCGGGGCCGGCCCGTACGGCTTGTCGACGGCCGCGCACCTACGGGCGCGCGGCCTGCCGGTGCGGGTCTTCGGCAGCCCGATGGTGAGCTGGCATGCGCAGATGCCGGGGGGCATGCTGCTCAAGTCGACGCCCGCGGCCTCCAGCATCCACGTCCCGCAGGGCGGGCACACCCTCGGTGATTACTGCACGGCCACGGGGGAGGGGCGCCGCTACGAGTCGGACTGGGACATCATCCCGGTGGAGGCGTTCGTCCAGTACGGCCAATGGGTGCAGCAGCGGCTGCTGCCGGATCTGGAGCAGGTCAGGGTGGTCTCGGTCGACCGGCGGGCCGAGGGCTTCGAGCTGAAGCTGGACAGCGGTGAGCAGTTCGGCGCACGGGCCGTGGTCGTCGCCACCGGACTGAGCGGTCTGGCGCAGCTGCCGCCGGAACTGGCCGCCGCGATCCCGGAGGGGCCCTCCGCCACCGGGCCCGTCTCGCACAGCTCGCAGCACCGCGACCTGTCGGTGCTGGCCGGCCGGGAGGTGGTGGTGATCGGCGCGGGACAGTCGGCCCTGGAGAGCGCGGTGCTGCTGGCCGAGGCGGGCGCGGCGTCCGTAAGGGTGGTGGCGCGCGGGTCCGCAGCCGTGGGCTTCGGCGCGCCACCGGACCGCCAGCCGCGGCTGCGGCCGCCGTCCCCGTTCGGCAACGCCTGGTCGTTGTATGCGCTGTCGAACCACGCCGACGCGTTCCGGCTGCTGCCGGCGCCGCTGCGCCGGTACCTGGTGCGCAGGGTGCTCGGCCCGCTCGGCGCCTGGTGGCTGCGGGACCGCTTCGTCGGCCGGGTGCAGGTCACGCAGGGCCGGCGGATCGTACGGGCGACGGTGCGCGACGGCCGTCCCGTACTGGCGCTGCGCGGCGCAGACGGCCAGGGCGGGGAGCTCGCGGCCGATCATGTGCTGGCCGCGACCGGCTACCGGATGGACCTTGCCGCGCTGGACTTCCTGGGCCAGGGGCTGCGCACGGAGATCGTGACGCGGGCCGGCGGGCCCCTGTTGGACGCCGGCTTCGGCTCGTCGGTACCGGGGCTGTACTTCACGGGGCTGCCGGCGGCCGCCTCGTTCGGCCCGGTGATGCGCTTCGTCTGCGGTACGGAGTTCGCCTCGCCCCGGCTGGCGCGGGCGGTGGCGCGGGCGTACGGGTGACCGGCGGGGGCGCCCGGGCAGGTGCTCGGCCGGTGCCCCAGAAGTCATGGAGCCCAGCCCGTCGCCCCGGGGGGGCGGAGGGGCGAGTGGCCCGTGAGGATGGCTGAAGAACACCTCTTTTGGGGCGGGTATTCGGCTCTTGGGCCAGGGCTGTGGCTCTTGGGGTGGACGGGAAACCGGGGGCTTTTGTTGCCCCGTTGACCGGAGTCAAACCCGCATCAAAAGGTGATCCGCAACGTACCGGCTGGGGGGCCGCCGTGCTTCGCGGGCGGTTCGGGGGGCGGGCGCTCACTGTGATCGAACTGAGACCGGATACGCTGGCCAATGGTGGAGACAGCGACAGATCGACATTCAGTTTGATCGTCAGCAGACAGGAGTACCCCTCGTGACCGTCGTCGGGCCCTTCGGGCTGAGCGTGCGGGACCAGGCTCTTGAGGCCGATGTCCAGGCCGGGTTGGCGGCTGTCGAGGAGGGCCTGCTGGAGGCCACCAAGAGCGACGTGCCGTTCATCACCGAAGCCGCGCAGCATCTCGTGCGCGCGGGCGGCAAGCGGTTCCGGCCGCTGCTGGTGGAGCTGGCAGCCCAGTTCGGTGACCCCCACAGCCCGGGCGTGGTGCCCTCGGCCGTCGTCGTGGAGCTGACGCATCTGGCGACGCTCTACCACGACGACGTGATGGACGAGGCGGACGTGCGCCGCGGCGTGGCCAGCGCCAACGCCCGCTGGGGCAACTCCGTCGCGGTGCTGACCGGGGACTTCCTCTTCGCCCGTGCCTCGCACATCCTCGCCGACCTCGGCCCCGAGGCGGTCCGGATCCAGGCCGAGGCGTTCGAGCGCCTGGTGACCGGCCAGATCCTGGAGACCGCGGGGCCGCGCGACGGCCGGGACCCCGTCGACCACTACCTGGACGTCCTCGCCGGCAAGACCGGTTCGCTGGTCGCCGTCGCGTGCCGCTTCGGCGCGATGATGTCGGGCGCCGACGAGGCCACGGTCAACATCCTCACCCAGTACGGCGAGCGGCTCGGCACGGCCTTCCAGCTGGCCGACGACGTGCTCGACATCGCCAGCGACTCGCACGAGTCGGGCAAGACGCCCGGCACGGACCTGCGCGAGGGCATCCCGACGCTGCCCGTGCTGCATCTGCGGGCGCGGGCCGAGAGCGCCTCCGGCACGCCGGAGGACCGCGCGCTGTGCGAGCTGCTGGCCGGCGATCTCACCGACGACGCCCGGCACGCCGAGGCGCTGGCCGGCCTGCGCGCCCACCCGGCGCTCGAAGAGGCCCGCCGCGACACCGTGCGCTACGCGGAGGAGGCCCGCGCGATGCTGGCGCCGCTGCCGCAGTGCCCGGCCAAGGAGGCCCTGGAGGGGCTCTGCGACGCGGTGGTGTACCGAGCCGGGTGACGTGGGGCGGGCAGAACCCTGAGGGGTCGCCCGCCCGTCCCCTAGGGAGTGATCAGACTCCTGTCGTACGTGCAACGCCGTGCGGTGACCCGGCGTCATACCTCAGCAGTACGACGAGTTGCACCCGCGGGCTGACGCGGTACGCCGCGGGCTTTGGTGAGATGGAAAGCACCAGAGCGCGGCGGACGGGTCACCTTGAGCCCAGGGGTGGGCGAGCGGACAGCGCAGCAACCGCCGCATACGACGGAGGTAGGCAAGATGCCACGGTACGAACCGACAGAGGTCACCGAAGGGGACGGGGGACACTCCCCGAAGCGCCGCAAAGCGGTGCGGTACGCCGTGCCGGTCGCGGTGGCGGGAGTGGCGGCGGCCACGATCGGGCTGGTCCCGGCGTTCGCCGGCGGCTCCCCGGACCTGCCGAAGATCTCGGCGCAGGACCTGATCGCCAAGATCGCCAAGTCGGATGTCCAGCAGCTCTCCGGCACGGTCCGGATCACCACCGACCTCGGCCTGCCCGCCCTGCCGGGCATGGCCGGAGGGGCCGGCGGCTTCGGCGGCAGCCAGGGCGGCGGCGAGAAGGAGGGCGACGGCGCGTCCGCGGCGCCCGAGAGCAAGCTGATGGAGCTGGCGTCCGGTGCGCACACGCTCCGTGTCGCCGCCGACGGCCCCGGCAAGCAGCGGCTGTCGATCGTCGACAAGGCCGCCGAGTACAGCCTCGTCCACAACGGCAACGACGTCTGGGCGTACGACAGCGGCAGCAACACCGCCGTCCACAGCACCGCGCCGGACGCCGGCCGGCACGGCAAGCAGCACCATGCGCCCAAGGACCTCCCCAAGGACCTGAAGAACGCCACCCCGCAGGACCTGGCCAAGCAGGCCCTGGAGGCGGCCGGGGACACGACCTCGGTCACCGTCGACGGCACCGCCAAGGTCGCCGGGCGGGACGCCTACCAGCTGCTGATCAAGCCCAAGCAGGCCGCTTCGACGGTCGGCTCGATCCGGGTCGCGGTGGACGCCGCCAACGGCGTCCCGCTGAAGTTCACCCTGACCCCCAAGAGCGGTGGCGCGGCCGCCATCGACGTCGGCTACACCGATGTCGACTTCGCCAAGCCCGCCGCGAGCCTGTTCTCCTTCACCCCGCCCAAGGGCGCCAAGGTCGTCAACGGCGACCAGGAGCGCGCGAAGGCCGAGCGCGAACACGGCAAGGGCGCCAAAAACTTCGGTTCCCGCAAGGGCATGAAGGACGTCGAGAAGGACCTGGGCGGGCTGAACGTCATCGGCAAGGGCTGGACGTCCATCGCCACGATCAAGGGCGCCGGCCCCGGCCTGCCCTCGGGCAAGGAGCAGGGCGCGGGCGGCGACGTCGGCAAGTTCCTGGACAGCATCGGCGACAAGGCCAGCGGCTCCTTCGGCTCCGGCCGGATCTTCAGCACCCGCCTGGTCAACGCCCTGATAACGGACAACGGCACGATCTACGTCGGTGCCGTCGACAAGCAGGCCCTGATCGACGCGGCCAACGCCGCCAAGTAACGGGCCGCCACAGCACCAGGGACCGCCGCGCCGCCCCTACCCGGGCGGCGCGGCGCGGCCCGCAGGCCAGCCGTACGACGTTGGGGGAGCCGATGCCACAGCCGCCCGCCCCGGGGGCCGCTGGCGCGCGCCCAGCCACGGGCCCGGCCGCCTTCGACGACCCGCCGGCCGGGGACGGGGCGATCGAGACGCGGGGGCTGACCAAGGCATACCGCGGTGGCCAGCTCGCCGTCGACGGCCTTGATCTGGCCGTACCGCGCGGCAGCGTCTTCGGCTTCCTCGGCCCCAACGGCTCCGGCAAGACCACCACCATCCGCATGCTGATGGGCCTGATCGACGCGACCGCCGGCAGCGCCCGGGTGCTCGGGCAGCCGATGCCCGCCGCGGGCCGCCGGGTGCTCCCCAAGGTCGGCGCCCTCATCGAGGGCCCGGCGCTCTACGGCTTCCTCAGCGGCCGCGACAACCTGCGGCGCTTCGACGCCGCCGACCCCGCCGCCGATCCCCGTACTCGCACACAGCGCGTCGGCAGCGCACTGGAACGGGTGGGCCTGGCCGCCGCGGCCGGCAAGAAGGCGCGGGCCTACTCCCTCGGTATGAAGCAGCGCCTCGGACTGGCGGCGGCGCTGCTCCAGCCCCGTGAGCTGCTGGTGCTCGACGAGCCCACCAACGGCCTGGACCCGCAGGGCATGCGGGAGATCCGCACCCTGGTCCGGGAACTGGCCGCCGACGGTACGACCGTCTTCCTCTCCTCCCACCTCCTCGACGAGATCGAGCAGGTCTGTACCCATGCCGCGGTGATGGCCCGCGGCCGGCTGATCACCCAGGGCACGGTCGCCGACCTCTCCGCCACGGTCCTCGGGCCGCGCGGCCACGGCCGGCTGACGGTGACGACCCCCGACGGGGCGGACGCGGTGCGGGTGCTGAAGGAACACGGTGTGACCGGACTTCAGGTCACCGACGACCGGGTGACGGGCGAGCTGCCGGCCGGTCCTTCGGACCGGCCGGGCGATCGGGCGCCCCTGGAGCTGGCGGACATCAACGCCGCCCTGGTGCGCGCCGGAGTCCGGGTCCGCGCCTTCGGCACCGAACGCGCCTCGCTTGAGGACGTCTTCGTGCATCTGACCGGGGAGGGATTCGATGTCGCAGGCTGAGGCGGTGCCGCGCCGGACACGGCCACTGTGGTCGCTGGGCCTGCTGCGCAGCGAGATCACCATGACCTTCCGGCGCTGGCGCACCCTGGCGCTGCTGGCGGTGCTCGCCGGCGTACCGGTCCTGGTCGGCATCGCCGTCAAGATCGAGACCGGTGACGGCGGGGCGGGTGGCGGCGGTGCGGGCGGCCCGGCGTTCATCTCCCAGGTCAGCAACAACGGCCTCTTCCTGGTCTTCGCCTCGCTCGCGGTGACGCTGCCGTTCTTCCTGCCGATGTCCATCGGCGTGATCGCGGGCGACTCCATAGCCGGCGAGGCGCACGGCGGGACGCTGCGCTACCTCCTGGTCGCTCCCGCGGGCCGCACCCGCCTGCTGCTGGTCAAATTCGCCACGGCCATGGCGTTCTGCCTGGTGGGCACCCTGGTCGTGGCGCTCTTCGCGCTGGTGACCGGCGCTCTGCTCTTTCCCCTGGGCGAGATCACCCTGCTCTCCGGCACGACCGTGTCCTTCGCCGAGGGGCTGCTGCGGGCGCTGGCCATCGCGGGAGCGGTGGCGCTGTCCCTGACCGGGGTGGCCGCCGTCGGCCTGTTCATATCGACGCTCACCAGCAGCGGTATCGCCGCCATGGCGACCACGGTCGGGCTGCTGATCACCGTGCAGATCCTGGACACCATCCCGCAGCTGGACGCCATTCAGCCGTACCTCTTCCCGCACTACTGGCTGTCCTTCGCGGACCTGCTGCGCGACCCCGTCTACTGGGACCAGCTGCAGAAGAACTTCGGCCTGCAGGCGCTCTACGCGGCGGTGTTCGGGGCGGCGGCCTGGGCGCGGTTCACCACCCGCGACATCACGGCTTGAGGCCGGGGGGCCGCACGGCGGCGGGCTGCGCCGCCGACGCCATCGCCTCGGTCGCGGCCGCCTCGCCCGCACGGGCCGCCGCGGCGGCCAGCTGCATCCGGGCCCGCCGCGCCGTGCGCAGCGCGTCCCAGGTCAGCACCACCAGCGCCACCCACACCAGCGCGAAGCCGGCCCAGCGCTCCGGCGGCATCTCCTCGTGGAAGACCGCGAGCCCCAGCACGAACTGGAAGGTCGGCGCCAGGTACTGCAGCATCCCGATCACGGTCAGCGGCAGCCGCACCGCCGAGGCGCCGAAGCAGATCAGCGGGACCGCGGTCGCCACTCCGCAGGCCGCGAGCAGCAGCGCCTGGCCCACTCCGCCGCTGACGAAGCTGGACCGGCCCTGTGTCCCGAGGTAGATCAGGAAGCCCAGCGCGGGCAGCAGCTGCATCGCCGTCTCGGCGCTGAAGCCCTCGATGCCGTCGAGCTTGATGCCCTTCTTGACCAGCCCGTACGTCGCGAAGGAGAAGGCCAGACCGAGCGCGATCCAGGGCACCTTGCCGTAGGCGACGGTCATCACCACGACGGCCAGGGTGCCCACGCCCACGGCCGTCCACTGCAACGGCCGCAGCCGCTCACGCAGTACGAGCACGCCGAAGGCGATGCTGACCAGAGGGTTGATGAAGTAGCCGAGCGACGCTTCCAGGACGTGCCCGGCGTTGACCGCCCAGATGTAGAGGAACCAGTTGGCCGAGATGACCACGGCGCAGACCAGGACCAGTGCGAGCCGCTTGGGCTGCCGCAGCAGCGGGCCTATCCAGGCCCAGCGGCGCAGCACGGCAAGGATGACGACGGCGACGGGCAGCGACCACGCCATCCGGTGGGCCAGGATCTCGGACGGCGCGACGGTGTCCAGCAGATGCCAGTAGAGGGGCAGCAGGCCCCACATGGTGTAGGCGGCGATGCCATAGGCGAGTCCAGCGCGCTGATCGGCTCGATGCTGCAAGGGGACCCTCCTGATGTGCTTCGTCGTCCTTGTGAAGGTAGCGCCCACCGGCCCGCCTGTCATGTGCGTATCGATAGACGGTCATGACAAGGGTGTGGCGGGAGAATGACGGCGGGGTGCCGCCTCAGAGCGGGGCCGCCGCGGGCCGGTAGTCGCCTCAGCTCTGCAGTCGTTCCAGGGCGTCCGCGATCGACTCGGCGAGCGGTGTCGTCGGGCGGCCGATGAGCCGGGAGAGGTCGCCGGGCGCCGCCGCCAGCTCGCCCCGGGAGATCCCGGCGTCCGCGTCGGCGACCAGCTGCGCCCCCAGGGCCGGCACCCCCGACTCGATCATGAGGGCCACGTACCGCTCCTGGGGCAGATCGCGGTACGGGATCCGCCGGCCGGTCTGCCGGGACACCTCGGCGGCGTACTCCGCCATCGACCAGGCGGTGTCACCGCTCAGCTCGTACACCGCGTTCTCATGACCGGTGCCGGTGAGCACGACGGCGGCCGCCTCGGCATAGTCCCGGCGCGCGGCAGAGGCCACCCGGCCCTCGCCCGCGCTGCCGACCACCGCGCCGGCCTTCAGCGTGCCGGCCAGCGCACCCGTGTAGTTCTCGTGGTACCAGCCGTTGCGCAGCAGGCAGTACGGCACACCGGACGCGAGCAGCGCCTGCTCGGTGGCGATGTGCTCCTCGGCGATGGAGAAGGTCGCGGTCGGCCCGCCCAGCACGCTGGTGTACGCCAGCAGCCCCACGCCCGCCTCGCGCGCCGCGTCGATCACGTCGCGATGCTGGGTGAGGCGCTGACCGGCCTCGTTTCCGGAGATGAGCAGCACCCGGTCGCCGGCCGCGAAGACCCCTTCGAGCGTCTCGGGCCGACCGTAGTCCGCGATCTTGATGCCGACGCCGAGCGCCGCCAGGCCCGCCGTCTTGGCCCGGTCCCGGGCGACCGCGACGATGTCGCCCGGTGCGGCGCGCTTGAGCAGTTCGTCGATGACCAGCCGGCCGAGTGCCCCGCTGGCGCCGGTGACCACGATGCTCATGTCTTGCCCCTTGGCGGTTGGAGGCCGCCAGCATGGCACTCGTACGAGACGCGCAGAAGAGACGCGCCGCGCCCAGGTCGAACCAGGCACCGCACCCCGCAACCGCGAGCGGGTGCCCGTACGGGGACGCCCTGGGACGTTCCCGTACGGACACCCGCGGCGGTTTCCGGGGCCCTGCACGCATCGGCCGTGCCCGGCGGCACGGCCGGCCGTGGACCGTCCTCGTCAGCCGACGACCGTCCAGGTGTCGTTGCCGGTCAGCAGCGCGGCGAGGTCGCCCTTACCCTGCTGCTCGATGGCGGTGTCCAGCTGCTCGGACATCAGGGTGTCGTAGACCGGACGTTCGACGTTGCGGAGCACACCGATCGGGGTGTGGTGGAGGGTGTCGGGGTCCGCGAGCCGGGAGAGCGCGAAGGCCGTGGTGGGGGAGGGGTTGTGCGCATCGTGCACCAGCACCCCCTCCGTGCCCTCCTGCTGCACGTCGATGATCTTGAGGTCGCCGGTGACCGGGTCGCGGACCACGCCCTTGGAGCCGAGGCCGTCGGCGGCCGGCGCGCCGAAGCGGATCGGCTGGCCGTGCTCCAGGCGGATGACGGCCTCCTGGGCCTGCTCCTTGTCCTTCAGGACCTCGAAGGCGCCGTCGTTGAAGATGTTGCAGTTCTGGTAGATCTCCACCAGCGCCGTGCCGGGGTGGGCGGCGGCCTCCCGCAGCACCGAGGTGAGGTGCTTGCGGTCGGAGTCGACCGTACGGGCCACGAACGTCGCCTCGGCCCCGAGTGCCAGCGAGACCGGGTTGAACGGCGCGTCCAGCGAGCCCATCGGCGTCGACTTGGTGATCTTGCCGACCTCGGAGGTGGGGCTGTACTGGCCCTTGGTCAGACCGTAGATCCGGTTGTTGAACAGCAGGATCTTGAGGTTGACGTTGCGCCGCAGGGCGTGGATGAGGTGGTTGCCGCCGATGGACAGCGCATCGCCGTCGCCCGTGACGACCCAGACGGACAGATCGCGCCGCGAGGAGGCCAGGCCCGTGGCGATGGCCGGGGCGCGGCCGTGGATGGAGTGCATCCCGTAGGTGTTCATGTAGTACGGGAAGCGGGAGGAGCAGCCGATGCCGGAGACGAAGACGATGTTCTCCTTCGCCAGGCCGAGCTCGGGCATGAAGCCCTGCACGGCGGCGAGGACGGCGTAGTCACCGCAACCGGGGCACCAGCGCACTTCCTGATCGGACTTGAAGTCCTTCATGGACTGCTTGGCCTCGGCCTTGGGCACCAAGGAGAGCGCCTCGATCTGCGAGGGCCGCTCCGAGATCGTCTCAGTCATTGATGGCCTCCTTAAAGACCTCCGCGAGCTGCTCGGCCTTGAACGGCATTCCGCTGACCTGGGTGTGCGAGCGGGCGTCGACCAGGTACTTGGCGCGCAGCAGAGTGGCGAGCTGCCCGAGGTTCATCTCCGGCACGATGACCTTGTCGTAACGCGCCAGGACCTCCCCCAGATTCCGGGGGAAGGGGTTGAGATGGCGCAGATGGGCCTGCGCGATGCGCTCCCCTGCGCCCCTTACGCGCCGTACCGCCGCGGTGATGGGTCCGTACGTCGAACCCCAGCCGATGACCAGGGTGCCGGCACCCCGGCCGCTGTCGTCGGTGGGGTCGTCGACCACCAGGTCCGGGACCTCGATGCCGTCGACCTTGGCCTGGCGGGTGCGCACCATGAAGTCGTGGTTGGCGGGGTCGTAGGAGATGTTGCCGGTGCCGTCCTGCTTCTCGATACCGCCGATGCGGTGCTCCAGGCCCGGAGTGCCCGGCACCGCCCAGGGGCGGGCCAGGGTCTGCTCATCGCGCTTGTACGGCCAGAAGACCTCCGTGCCGTCCGCCAGCTCGTGGTTGGGGCCGGAGGCGAACTGCACGCGCAGATCGGGGAGTTCCCCGACGTCGGGGATCCGCCAGGGCTCGGAGCCGTTGGCCAGATAGCCGTCGGAGAGCAGGAAGACGGGGGTGCGGTACGTCAGCGCGATACGGGCCGCGTCCAGCGCCGCGTCGAAGCAGTCGGCGGGAGTCCTGGGCGCCACGATCGGCACCGGCGCCTCGCCGTTGCGCCCGTACATCGCCTGCAGCAGGTCGGCCTGCTCGGTCTTCGTCGGCAGACCCGTCGAGGGCCCGCCGCGCTGGATGTCCACGATCAGCAGCGGAAGTTCGAGGCTGACCGCGAGACCGATGGTCTCCGACTTCAGCGCCACACCCGGGCCGGACGTCGTCGTCACCGCCAGGGCGCCGCCGAACGCCGCGCCCAGCGCCGCGCCGATACCGGCGATCTCGTCCTCCGCCTGGAACGTCCGCACACCGAAGTTCTTGTGCTTGGACAGCTCGTGCAGGATGTCGGAGGCCGGGGTGATCGGGTAGGAGCCCAGGTACAGCGGCAGATCCGCCTGCTGGGAGGCGGCGACCAGGCCGTAGGACAGCGCGAGGTTGCCGGAGATGTTGCGGTAGGTGCCGGTCGGGAAGGCCTTGGTGGCCGGTGCGACCTCGTAGGAGACCGCGAAGTCCTCGGTCGTCTCGCCGAAGTTCCAGCCCGCCCGGAAGGCGGTGACGTTCGCCTCCGCGATGTCCGGCTTCTTGGCGAACTTGGCGCGCAGGAACTTCTCGGTGCCTTCGGTCGGGCGGTGGTACATCCACGACAGCAGCCCCAGCGCGAACATGTTCTTGCTGCGCTCGGCCTCCTTGCGGGAGAGCCCGAACTCCTTGAGCGCCTCGATCGTCAGCGTCGTCAGCGGCACCGGATGGACGTTGTAGGCGGCCAGCGAGCCGTCCTCCAGCGGGCTGGTCGCATAGCCGACCTTCGCCATCGGGCGCTTGGTGAACTCGTCGGTGTTGACGATGATCTCCGCGCCTCGCGGGACGTCGGCGAGGTTCGCCTTGAGCGCGGCCGGGTTCATCGCCACCAGCACGTTCGGAGCGTCTCCGGGCGTGAGGATGTCGTGATCGGCGAAGTGCAGCTGGAAGCTGGAGACGCCCGGCAGCGTGCCGGCGGGCGCCCGGATCTCGGCGGGGAAGTTGGGCAGCGTCGACAGGTCGTTGCCGAACGACGCCGTTTCTGAGGTGAACCGGTCTCCGGTGAGCTGCATTCCGTCACCGGAGTCACCGGCGAACCGGATGATCACCCGGTCCAGGCGCCGGACTTCCTTGCCTTCCCCGCCGTTACCGGAAGAGCGCTGTTCCCCGACTAGCGCTGCGTCGGTCTGCTCGGCTGGGCTACTGACCTGGCTGGTCACTGCTTCGGACCTCCCTCGAGGGGTGCGGCGTCCCCGCCGGAGGCAGGGCTCGGGACGAGTCGTACCGGACGGTTGTCCCATAACCATCGTACGTGGGTAAGGGTGACCTTCCCTGGGTGGATCGCATGGTGGACCTCAAGATGAGACACCGATCTGGCGTGTTTTGTCATGAAATCATCGCCCCCGTAACCCCTTATTCATGACGCTCCGGACTCCTCCATTGGTTCTACGCCCAAAGTCCCGGGCCGTGGCGAAAATGGCCTCGGCCTGCCAATCTGAGACAGTGTCAGGCTGTCAGGAGTTGAGATAGGTGAGTACGGCAAGCACTCTGCGGTGATCCCCGTCACTCTGCGCCAGCCCCAGCTTCAGGAAGATGTTGCTGACGTGCTTCTCGACCGCACCGTCGCTGACCACCAGCTGCCGGGCGATGGCGGAGTTCGTCCGGCCCTCGGCCATCAGCCCCAGTACTTCCCGCTCGCGCGGCGTCAGATTGGCCAGCACATCCTGCTTACGGCTGCGGCCCAGCAGCTGTGCCACCACCTCCGGGTCCAGCGCGGTGCCGCCCTCGGCGACCCGGACCACCGCGTCGACGAACTCCCGCACCTCGGCGACCCGGTCCTTGAGCAGATAGCCGATACCCCGGCTCGACCCGGCCAGCAGTTCCGTGGCGTACTGCTCCTCGACGTACTGCGAGAGCACCAGCACCCCCAGGCCCGGATGGTCGCGGCGCAGCCGGATCGCGGCCCGCACCCCCTCGTCGGTGTGCGTCGGCGGCATCCGTACGTCCGCCACCACCACATCCGGCAGCGCGTCCTCGTCGGCCAGCTCCCCGATCGCCTTGATCAGCGCCTCGGCGTCCCCCACGCCCGCCACGACCTCATGCCCACGGTCGGTGAGCAGCCGGGTCAGCCCCTCCCGGAGCAGCACCGAATCCTCGGCGATGACCACCCGCACCTTGTCCTCCACGACGTCCGATCCCCCATGCCTCATCGCACCCACCCTGCCGGCCCCAGCATTCCAGCATTCGGACGCGGGCGGGCGGATCAGGGGGCGAAGGGGAGCGGGGCGGTGCCCAGGCGGGGCGGGCGAGCGGCGCCGGAGGGGAGAACGGCGCAGGCGTGGCGGGGGGCGAGGGTGCCGGGGCCGGACCCCCGTCCCGTCCCCGGCCGCCGCCCGCTATCCCCGCTCCGGTGTCCCCGCAGTCACCCGCGCCAGGGCAGTTCGGCCGTGATGGACGTCGGACCGCCGATCGGGGAGTCCACTATCAGCAGGCCGTCGACGGAGCCGAGTCGCTCCGCGAGGCCGGCCAGGCCGGTGCCGGCGTCGGGGCGGGCACCGCCCCTGCCGTCGTCCGTCACCAGCACCACGAGCCGGTCCGCGGTGCGCCAGACATCCACCGTCGCGCGGGTGGCCCGGGCGTGCTTGGAGACGTTCTGCAGCAGCTCGGAGGCGGTGAAGTAGGCGATGCCCTCGATGGCCGCCGCCGGGCGGTGGTCGAGGTCCACCGTCACCTGCACCGGAACCGTGCAGCGGGCGGCCAGCGCCGACAGCGCCGGGCCGAGGCCCCGGTCGGTGAGGATCGCCGGGTGTATCCCCCGGGCCAGATCGCGCAGCTCCTGGAGCGCGATCTTCACCTCCCCGTGTGCCTCGTCGACCATCCGCGCCGCGGCTTCCGGGTCCTGTGCCAGCTTCTCCTTGGCCAGGCCCAGATCCATGGCGAGCGACACCAGCCGCGCCTGCGCACCGTCGTGCAGATCGCGCTCGATGCGGCGCAGATCGGCCGCCGCGGTGTCCACCACCACGCCGCGGTCCGACTCCAGCTCGACGACCCGGGTGGCGAGCGAGGAGGGGCCCAGCAGGCCGTGGACCATCACCCGGTCCACCTGCGTCAGTCCGCGGATCACCCACGGCCCGGCCAGCACGAGCAGCAGCCCCACCCCGCTGGTGATCCAGATCTCCGCGGTGGTGTCGAGATAGAAGCCGTTGCCGCCGCCGCCCCACATCTGGATGCCCGGCTGGTCGAGGTAGGCGGGGAACGTCCACCGCCACAGCGGATAGGCCAGCAGCGCCCAGCCGATGGTCCAGAACGTCACCGAGAAGACGAAGGAGAAGACCGCCCACGGGAAGTGCAGCAGGGAGTAGAGCAGGTGCCGCCAGGACACCCCGCTCTTCAGCACGGCCCCGACCCAGCCCATCACGCCCGGCTTCGAGGGACGCACCGGCTCGGGATCGGCCACGTCCAGCGCCAGCAGACCCCGGGCCCGCGCACGCTCCACGCTGCCCAGCCCCCGGTTGCCGGCCAGGCCGCCCGCCAGCACCGGAATGCCGAGGAACGTCACCAGCAGACCGGCGCCGAGCGAGACCACCGCTATGGCGTACGTGAACATCACGATGGACATCGGGAGGCTGAGGAAGAGGTAGAGGAACTCCCGCCAGGTGCGCCCGGAGAACGGGGCGCGCACTCCCACGGGCACTCGTGAGCCGCCGGGCTGCGGTGCGTATGCCATATCCATCGTCTCGTCGTCCGTTCTGTCGTATGCGGTTCCTGCCTGTCGGCGCCGCTGCGTGAGCTGCCGGCCCTGCGCGGGCCCAGCGGTTTTCCGCTACGACAAGCCTCCGCGAGCCGAGCCCGGCGCACCATGAGGGTCTTCGCAGTCTTTTCCTGGGGTTTTCCCCACCCCCTGACCTGGGGTTCAGCGCAACTCGCAGGTCAGCGGCCCCGCGGCCGCCGCTCCCGCTGCGACGCCGGCGCCGCCCCCGCCCCGTCGCGCGCCCGCCACGGCAGCTCCGCCGTCACCCGCGTGGGCCCGCCGGCCGGCGAATCCAGCACGAACAGCCCGTCCACCGACCCCAGCCGCTCGGCGAGCCCGGCCATCCCGCTGCCGCCGTCCAGCCGCGCCCCGCCCCGCCCGTCGTCCACCACCTGGATCAGCAGGCGGTCCTCCGCCCGCCACACCTCGACGGACGCCCGCCGTGCGGCGCTGTGCTTGGAGACGTTCTGCAGCAGCTCGGAGACGGTGAAGTAGGCGATGCCCTCGATGGCGGGCGCGGGCCGCTCGGACAGGTCGACGGAGGTCGTCGCGGGCACCGTGCAGCGCCCGGCCAGCGAGGCCAGGGCGGGCCCCAGCCCGCGGTCGGTGAGGATCGCCGGATGGATGCCCCGGGCCAGATCCCGCAGCTCCTGCAGCGCCAGCTTCACCTCGCCGTGCGCCTCGTCCACCATCGCCGCCACGGTTTCGTCGGCCTGCCCCTCCAGCAGCTTCTCCTTCGCCAGCCCGAGCCCCATGGCCAGCGCCACCAGCCGGGCCTGCGCGCCGTCGTGCAGATCCCGCTCGATCCGCCGCAGATCGGCGGCCGCGGTGTCGGTGACCGTCACCCGGTCCGACTCCAGCTCGGCGATCCGCCGCTCCAGCTCGTCGGACGGCGACAGCAGGCCGCGCACCATCGCCCGGTCGACGTTCGACAGCCAGCGCGCCACCCAGGGGAGCGCCGGCCAGCCCACGAAGAGCGAGGCGAAGACGACCGTGAACGTGAGAAGCGCCCACGGCAGCCGGACGAACGCGAACAGCGCGTGCCGCCAGGCGACCGGGTCCTTGAGGCGCGTCCACAGCCAGGGGAAGAACCCGGACTCCCGCGCCCGCAGCGGGCTCGGCTCCTCGACCCGCACCCCGAGCAGCGCCCGCGCCCTGGCCCGCTCCAGCCTCCCGTACTGCCGGCACGCCGTCAGCCCCGTGGCCAGCAGCGGCAGCCCGATCACGGTGACCGACAGCCCGAGTCCGAGCGTCAGCCAGACGACCACCACCGCGAACGCCGCGACGCCCAGCGGGAAGTTGGCCAGCAGATAGGCGATCTCCTGCCATGTCGCCTTGCTGAGCGCCGCTTTGGGTGGCGGGGGTGAGGCACCGTCAAGGTCGTCAGCAGCGGCACCGGGTCGGGAACTGTCCGTCATGCCCCCAGCCTGCCCGGCCGAGGCTGCGGTTGCCATGGGGCGGCTGGGGTGGCTGATGGTGGGGTTTTCCCCACCCTCGCTTCCCGCACCGTCCGCCCCGTCGCAGGTCAAGGCCCTGGCCCCGGCACAGCGCGTGGGGAGCGGCCGATGCCCGCTTCGTTGTCCACAGCGGTGGACAGGGCGCGACGCCGGGACCGTATTGTGTGGCGACGCACAACGGGAGGGGCGGGTGGCGATGGCGCGCAGTGACGACGGCCGGTTGCTGAAGCCGGATTTCGCCGCGCGGCAGCCGGACTCCGCGGCGCGGGACCTCACCGACGCCGTGGCCGGCCCCCTCGATGTCCGCGGCTGGGGATGGGGCGAGCGGAGCAGGGCCTGGACCGCGACGGCGGCGAGCGTGCTGCTCGGCGCGCTCGCCGGGATCTGCGCACACAGCTGGTACGGCAGCGCCAGCGCCGCCCTGGGGCTCGGCATCGCCGCCGTCGTCATCACGGGCGCCGCGGCGGCCCTCGGCACACGCGCCGGACGGACGGGGCGGCCCGCCTCCCAAGCCGCCCTGCTGCTCGGCGGCACCCTCGGGGTGGCCGCGGCCTGGCAGGCGGTCCCGGACGGCGGCCCCAGGCTCGCCGCCGTCGGGCTGACCGTCGCGGCCGTGCTCGCGCTCCTCGGACTCTGTGCGGGGCTCGGTCGCGCCTGCCTGATAGGCGCGGCGTCGGTCGCGCTCGCCGTGGGCGCCTGGGGGCTGGGACTGGCCCTGACCACCCCCGCGCGTACGGGAGTCGCGCTCGGCTTCGGCTCCGTACTGGTCCTCGGCTATCTGCCGCGGCTCGCCCTGATGGCGGCCGGTCTGACCAGGCTCGACGACCAGCGCTCCGGCGGCACACCGGTCAGCAGGCATCAGGTGGCGGGCGCGCTGGCCGCCGCCCATCGGGAGCTGGCCCTGGCCACGGTGGCGATGGCGGCCTCGGCCGGCGCTGCGGGGGTGCTCGCGGTGCGCACGCCCGGCCTGTGGACGGTGCTCGCCGGACTGCTGCTGTGTGTCGTCCTGTGCTCGCGGGCCCGCGCCTATCCGCTGGCCGTGGAGGTCGTCGCACTGCTGGCGGCGGGCCTGGTGGTGGGCGTACGGCTGGTGTTGCTCTGGGCCACCGACGGCGGGGCGCCGGCGTTCGCGCTGGCCACGCTGGGGGTGCTGGCCGTGCTGCCGGTCGCGGTGCTCGCCGCGCGGGTTCCGGAGGCGCTGCGGGCGCGGCTGCGGCGGTGGCTGGACCTGGCCGAGTCGGTGAGCGTCGTGGCGCTGATCCCGGTGGCCCTCGGGGCCTTCGGGCTCTACGGCCTGCTGTTCGGCTCGTCCTGACCCGGAGGGTGGTGGAGGGGTCTTGTCATCGTCGGGAGCGAACCCGGGCCGAGCGATTTCGGACGGAGCGAACGTGGACGGAGCGGGAGTGGGCGAGGGGGCCCGAATGGGAGCCGGAGCGGCAGAAGGCGGGGATGCGGTGAGCGCGAGCTACGGGTCGGGAGCCCTTCCGGCCACCGAGCCGGCGCCGGTCACCGAGCCGGTGCAGGCGGCCGGGCCGATACCCCCCGCCGGGCCGATACCCCCCGCCGGGCCGATGCCCTCGCCCGGCGCCCCCGCCCCGAGCGGCCCGCCGGTCGCCCAGCCGTCGGCGCCGTCTCCCCAGCCCTCGGCGCCGTCCGCCCAGGCCCCCGCCCCCGCCCCCGGCCGCTACGGCCGGTCCGGGCTGCCGGCGCGGACGCCCGTCTCCGTGCCCCTTCTGCCGCCCGAGCTGGCCGACGGGCAGCCCAGGCCGCGCCGCGGCGACCCGCTGGCCCGGCGCGCCGGCCGCGCGCTGCGCCGGGTCTTCGCCTCGTCGCCGGCCGCCGAGACGGCCGCCGTCACCCAGGCCGCGTACGCCATCCAGCAGCCCGTGACCACGGGGCGGCAGATCGCCGTGTCCAGCATCCGGGGCGGTGCGGGCAAGTCCACCGTCGCCGCCCTCCTGGCGCTCACCTTCGCGCACTACCGCTCCGACCCCGTGCTCGCCGTCGAGGCGGACCCGGCGCTCGGTACGCTGCCGCACCGCCTCGGCGCCCGTGAGGTGCGCTGGTCGGGCAGCGATCTGGCGCAGATCGTCGATCCCTCGATGCTGATCACGGACCTGACCGGCTACCTCCTGCCGTTCGCCGGCGGCGGCTGGCTGCTGCCCGGCAGCCAGGGCTCCATCGGTGCCCGCCTGGACATCGACACCTACCGCGTCGTGATGACGTCCCTGCGCCGCCACTTCGCGGCCACCGTCGTGGACTGCGAGACGCTGCCCGCCGAGGTGGCGCGCACCGCGCTGGTGACCACGCACGCGCGGGTGCTGGTCACCCCGGCGACCCCGGAGGGCGTGGCGGCCACCCGCTCCGTACTGAACTGGATCGGCGGCCTGCACCCCGGACTGCTGCCGACCACGGTGGTCGTGCTCACCCACTCCTCGCCCGACAGCGGTGTCGATGTCCGCAGGGCGGCCGAACACCTGGGTGCCGGCGGCGCGGCGGTGCTGCCCCTGCCGTACGACCGCCATCTGGCGGCCGGTGGCGCGATCCGTACGGAGCTGCTCGGCGAACGGACCCGGGAGGCGGCGGCGCGGATCGCGGCCGAGGCGATGAACCGCGCGGCCTCGCGGGATCCGGGCCGGCGCCGGCCGCAGACGGCGCCGCCCGCCGGAGCGCCGGTCCAGGCGACGGCCAACGGACCGGTTCAGGCCACCCCGTACGGCGAGGCCCCGGCGCCGGCGTACGCCCCGGGGCAGCCGTCGGCGACCGCGCCCGGCCAGGCGCCGGCGTACCCACCGGCACCGACGACGCCGCAGCCGCCACTGCCGGCTCAGCCGCACATGCCACCTCCGGCACAGCCGCAACCGGCGCCTCACGCGCCGGCGCCGCTCCCGCCACGGCAACCCCAGCCGGCGCCCCAGCAGCACTACCCGCCCCAGCCCGTGCCCCAGGCCCCAGCTCCACCCCAGCCGGGGCCCGGGGCCCGGCCCCCGGCGCCCCAGCCGCCGGCCGCACCCCCGATGCCGGCTCCCCAGGCTCCGGAGCACCCCGCTCCCGCCGCCGGCCCCGACACCAGGAGCCCCTTCGACGGCGGTCCGGTCCGCTGATCCCGCTCGCTCCCGCCCCGGTGGGCGGGCACGGCATCCCGCTCTGTGAGACACCTGATGAGACAACCGCGCGGGATGTCTACGCTGCCTCCCGCCCAGGTAGGGCGAAGTACGGACAAGCTCACCGTCGGCGACGACTCGGCTGCTCGGACGGGCCTGACAGGGCCTAGACTCCGGTCCGTACAGATCGTCGAAGTCGTTGAACAAGCGCAGTCAGGGAGCGAGGGGCGGACGTGGCGGACGCGACCGTACGCACCACCATCGCCGCGGACTATTTCCAGGGCTATTCGGTCGTGGGGCTCATCGCCGTGGTCGGTGTGCTCTTCGTCGCCGTGGCCTTCGGGGCCGGGCGGCTGCTGCGCCCTGCCGTTCCGACGCCCGAGAAGCTGCTGACGTACGAGTGCGGCGTGGACCCGGTCGGCGAGGGCTGGGCGCACACCCAGGTCCGCTACTACGTCTACGCCTTCCTCTACGTCATCTTCGCCGTCGACTCGATCTTCCTGTTCCCCTGGGCGACGGTCTTCGCCGCCCCCGGCTTCGGCGGCGCGACGCTCGTGGAGATGTTCATCTTCCTCGGCTTCCTCGCCGTCGGCCTGCTCTACGCATGGAAGAAGGGCGTCCTGGAATGGACGTGACCCCCGCCTCCAACGGCTCGGCAGCCGCACCCGAGGGCGCCGCCCCCGAGTTCCTGCCGGAGCCGCGGCGCCTGGGCACCCTGGCCCGGCTCGCGCCCGAACCGATGAAGGTGGTCCTCAACTGGGGCCGCCGGTACAGCCTGTGGGTCTTCAACTTCGGCCTGGCCTGCTGCGCCATCGAGTTCATCGCCGCCTCCATGGCGCGCCACGACTTCATCCGGCTCGGCGTGATCCCCTTCGCGCCCGGCCCGCGCCAGGCCGACCTGATGGTCGTCTCCGGCACCGTCACCGACAAGATGGCGCCCGCGGTCAAGCGGCTCTACGAGCAGATGCCCGAGCCCAAGTACGTCATCTCCTTCGGGGCCTGCTCCAACTGCGGCGGTCCCTACTGGGACTCGTACTCGGTCACCAAGGGCGTCGACCAGATCATCCCGGTCGATGTGTACGTACCGGGCTGCCCGCCGCGGCCGGAGGCGCTGCTTCAGGGCATCCTCAAGCTCCAGGAGAAGATCGCCCGCGAGTCGCTGGGGGAGCGGTACGCCAAGGGCGCCGCCCGGCCCTCCGCGGCCGCGCTGCGCAGCGGGCTGGTCGCACCGCCCGCCCCGAAGCCGGCGGGGGAGCCGACGGCACCGGGGGAGGAGCCCCGATGAGCGAGCAGCCGGACCAGCCCGAGCAGCCGGAGACCGCCGAGCAGCCCGCCGCCGAGCCCGTGGTCGGCTGGCTGCCGCGGCCCGCGAGCGAGATCTTCGGCGCCGGGGCCACGGCGGAGCTGGCGTACGACCTGCTGACCGTCGACGTCCCGGTGGACGGCTGGCTGACCGCGCTGACCGCGGCCCGTGACGACCTCGGCTGCAGCTACTTCGACTGGCTGAGCGCCGTCGACGAGCCCGGCACCGGCTTCCGGATCTGCGCACACCTCGCGGACGTCGCCCGCCCGGGGACCGTCCGGCGGCTGATCGTGCGCACGACGGTGCCGCACGAGGCGGCCGCGCTGCCCACCGCCGTCGGCGTCTACGCGGGCGCGGGCTGGCACGAGCGCGAGACCCACGAGATGTTCGGCGTCGACTTCACCGGCCACCCCCACCTCGTACCGCTGCTGCTCCCCGAGTCCTTCGAGGGGCACCCGCTGCGCAAGGACTTCGTGCTGGCGGCGCGGGTCGCCAAGGCGTGGCCGGGCGCCAAGGAGCCGGGGGAGTCCGAACACGGCGGGCCCAAGCGCCGCCAGATGCTGCCGCCCGGCGTCCCGGACCCGAACGAGTGGGGCCCGCTGAAGGGCCAGCTGCCGCCGGCGCCCGCGCGCCCGGCGCGGGGTGCGCGGGCGGCGGGCGGTGCCCGCGCGGCCGGTGCCGCCGCGGGCGAGCGCCCGGCGCGGCGTACCCGGACCGCGAGCGCGGGTTCGGCCAGCCAGCAGGCCGCGGGGGAGGGGGCCGCGACCCCGCAGGCCCCGGCGACCCCGCAGGCCCCGGCGACCCCGCAGGCCCCGGCGACCGCGGAGACACCGGCGGCCCCGGCGCCCACGGGACGGCCGGAGCGCCCGGCCCGCCGTACGCGCTCGGCCGGCGAGGGTTCGGCGAGCCAGCAGCGCGCGGCGGCGGAGGCGGCCGAGCCCGAGCAGGCCCCGGCGGCGAAGGCCCCCGAGGCGGCCGCACCGCGTACCTCCGACGCGCCGTGGCACCACGCGCGCCCGGCCTTCGACGAGCCGGAGCGCGAGGCGGAGCCGGAGCGCACGGCGGAGCCGCAGCAGCAGTCCGCGCCCGAGGGGGAGGCCGAGCCGGCCCCGGAGCCGAAGGACGCGGCCGAGCCGCGGACCGCCCCGGTCCAACAGCCCGAGCCCGCGCCCGAGCCCCGCCCTGACCAGGGCACCCCCCAAGACCCGGCAGGAGGCGACACCCCATGAGCGAGCGCAGCGAGCGGATCGTGGAGAGGTGCGCGCCTCGCGCATGCGGGGCTGAGCGAAGCGAGGTGTCGGCATGAGCGACGCCCTCGACATCGCGCTGCGCCTCGTCGCCGTCTTCGCCGTGTTCCTGGTGTTCCCCCTGGTCATCGGGCAGACCGAGCACAAGGTCATGGCCCATATGCAGGGCCGCCTCGGTCCGATGTACGCGGGCGGCTTCCACGGCTGGGCGCAGCTCGTCGCCGACGGTGTGAAGTTCGCGCAGAAGGAGGACATCGTTCCGGCCGGTGCCGACCGGCGGATCTTCCAGCTCGCGCCCGCCGTCGCCCTGCTGCCCTACCTCCTGGTGCTGGTCGCGATCCCGATAGGGCCGCACAACGCCGTCGGACAGGAACTGGACGCCGGGATCTTCTTCGTCCTCGCCGTCATGGGTGTCGGCGTGCTCGGCTCACTGATGGCGGGCTGGGCCTCGGCGAACAAGTTCTCGCTCCTGGGCGGTCTGCGGACGGCCGCGCAGCTGCTCGCCTACGAGCTGCCGATGCTGCTGGCCGCGGCGTCGGTCGCGATGGCCGCCGGCACGCTCTCGCTGCCCGGCATCGTCGAGGCATTCCACTGGTGGTGGCTGCCGTGGCAGATCGTCGGCGGGGTGGTCTTCTTCACCGCGGGGCTCGCCGAGCTGCAGCGCCCACCGTTCGACATGCCGGTCGCCGACTCGGAGATCATCTTCGGCGCGTACACCGAGTACACCGGACTGCGCTTCGCCCTCTTCCTGCTCGCCGAGTACGCGGGCATCGTCGTGCTCTGCGCGCTGACCTCGGTGCTCTTCCTCGGTGGCTGGCACGGCCCGTTCGGCGCCGACGGCCTGGGCTGGCTGTGGACGCTGCTGAAGACCGTGATCCTCGCCTTCGGCGTCATCTGGCTGCGGGTGACCTACCCGCGGCTGCGCGAGGACCAGCTGCAAAAGCTCGCCTGGACGGTCCTGATCCCGCTCGCGCTCGCCCAGATCGCCCTCACCGGCGTAGTGAAGGTGGTGATCTCGTAATGGGTATTCCCGGCAGCGGCCTCGCCAAGGGCCTGGCCGTCACCCTGCGGACGATGACGAAGCGGTCGGTCACCGCGCAGTACCCGGACGTCCAGCCCGACCTGGCGCCCCGGACCCGCGGCGTCATCGGCCTGTTCGAGGAGAACTGCACGGTCTGCATGCTGTGCGCGCGCGAGTGCCCGGACTGGTGCATCTACATCGACTCCCACAAGGAGACGGTGCCGCCGGCCGCGCCCGGAGGCCGCGAGCGCAGCCGCAATGTGCTGGACCGCTTCGCGATCGACTTCGCGCTGTGCATGTACTGCGGTATCTGCATCGAGGTGTGCCCCTTCGACGCGCTCTTCTGGTCGCCGGAGTTCGAGTACGCCGAGACCGACATCCGCGAACTGACCCATGAGCGCGACAAGCTCCGCGAGTGGATGTGGACGGTGCCCGAGCCGCCGGCGCTCGACCCGGCCGCCGAGGAGCCCAAGGAGATCGCCGCCGCCCGTAAGGCAGCGGACAAGCTCGCCGCCCAGCAGGAGGCGGAAGCCGAGGCGCAGGCCGCCGCGGCCCAGGACCAGGAACCACCGAAGACCCCAGGGGAGGAAGCGTGACGCTCGCCGCCACCGCCGCAGGCCACGGCTTCCTTTCGCCCACCGGTGTCGAGATCGCCTTCGTCCTGGTCGGTATCGCCACCCTCGGCGCGGCCCTGGTCACCGTCACCACCCGGCAGCTGGTGCACGCCGCCCTCTGGCTGGTCGTCGCCCTCGGCGGGGTCGCCGTCGAATACCTCCTGCTCACGGCCGAGTTCATCGCCTGGGTGCAGGTGCTGATCTACGTTGGTTCCGTTGTCGTCCTCCTGCTCTTCGGGCTGATGCTCACCAAGGCCCCCATCGGCCGCTCACCGGACGCCGATTCGGGCAACCGCTGGGCCGCGCTCGTGGTGGCCCTCGCCTCGGCCGGCGCCCTGGTCTGGGTCGTCGTCGATGCCTTCCGCGCCACCTGGATCAACCTCGACGGCGCCGCCCAGGGCTCCACCGAAGTCTCCGGACGCGGCCTCTTCCAGTACTGGGTGCTGCCCTTCGAGGCGCTGTCGGTGCTGCTGCTCGCCGCGCTCGTCGGGGCGATCGTGCTGTCCCGCAAGGGCGGCGAGGGCCGGGCCCCGGCGGCGGCGCTGAGGAACAGTGCCTCTGGTGCCCCCGCCCCGCGAGAGGAGCAGCGCTGATGCATCTCGCCTATCCGGCCGTCCTCGCCGTCCTCCTCTTCTGCACCGGTCTGTACGGCGTGCTCGCCCGCCGCAACGCCATCCTGGTGCTGATGTCCGTCGAGCTGATGCTCAACGCCGTCAACCTCAACCTCGTCGCCTTCGACGTCTGGCTGCGCGACACCCTGCGCGCCGGCCAGGCGCTCACCCTCTTCACCATCGCCATCGCCGCCGCCGAGATCGGCATCGGCCTGGCGATCGTGCTGCTCGTCTACCGCAACCGCGGCAGCTCCGACATCGACCGGCTCCGCGACCTCGCCGAGCAGCCGGCCGGGGCGGACGCCGCGGACGGGACCCCGCAGCCGGACACCAAGGCGGAGGCCACCGCGTGACGCTCACGACCACCGCCGTTCTCGTTCCCCTCCTGCCCTTCCTCGGGGCCGTCGCCGGCCTCCTCCTGGGGCGCCGTACGCCCGGTTTCGTACGGCCGCTGGCCGTGCTGCCGACGCTCGCCGCGGCCGTGCTCACCGTGGTCGTCGCCGTCGGGCAGGGCGGCGGACCGGCCACCGACGTCGCCACCCAGCTCACCCCGACCGGCTCGGTCCCCATCGACCTGGCCCTGCACATCGACGGCTTCGCCGCGCTGATCGCCGTCCTGGTCGGTGTCGTGGCGACCTGTGTGCAGATCTACTCCACCGCCTATCTGCGCGACGATCCGCGCTACCCCTCCTACGCCGCGCTGGTCTCGCTCTTCACCTCCGCGATGCTGGTGGTCGTCTACACCGGCGACCTGATGATGCTGCTGGTCGGCTGGGAAGTCATGGGCATCTGCTCCTACTTCCTGGTGGGCCACTACTGGGAGACCGAGACCGCCCGCGCCGCCTCGCTCAAGGCATTCCTCGTCACCAAGCTCGGCGATGTCCCCTTCCTGTTCGGCATCTTCGCGCTGGCCGCCGACGCCGGCACCTTCAACATCACCGGCATCCTCGGCTCCGTCGCCAACGGCGGCCTGGACCACCCGACGCTGATCGCGCTGCTGCTGCTCGGCGGGGTCGCGGGCAAGTCCGCGCAGTTCCCGCTGCACACCTGGCTCCCGGACGCGATGGCCGGCCCGACGCCGGTCTCCGCGCTGATCCACGCCGCGACGATGGTGGCGGCCGGTGTCTATGTCGTGGCCCGTCTCCTCCCGGTCTTCGCGGCCTCCGCGGCCGCGCTGGTCGTACTCGCCGTCATGGCCGCGATCACCATGGTCGGCTCCGGACTGGCCGCGCTGGCCCAGGACGACATCAAGCGCGTCCTGGCCTATTCGACGGTCGGTCAGCTCGGCTACATGCTCGGTGCGCTGGCCGTCGGCGACCGCGGCGCCGCCGTCTTCCACCTCCTGACGCACGGTGCGTTCAAGGCCCTCCTCTTCCTCGGCGCGGGCGTGATCATCCACGCCGCGGGCACCAACTCGCTGGCCGCCATGTCGCGGATGAGCGGCCTGGCCCGGCGTATCCCGGACGCGTACTGGACCGTCACCGTCGCGCTGTTCGCCCTCGCCGCCGTCCCGCCGTTCGCCGGCTTCTTCTCCAAGGAAGCCGTTCTGGGCGCCGCCGAGCACGCCGCCACCGGAGAGGCACCCGCCATCCCCGGCGCCGCCGGCTGGACCGTACTGGTCTCCGGACTGCTCACCGCCCTCCTCACCGCGGCCTACGCCGCCCGCCTGTGGCTGCTGGCCTTCAAGGGCAAGGGCGTCGAAGCCCCCGACCACGGCCCGCAGCCGGTCGTCATGAACGCCGTCCTGTGGGTGCTCTTCGTGCCCACCCTCGCGCTCGGTCTCGCCGCCCCCCTGCTGCCCGAATGGTTCGACGGGCGCTCGCTCGCCCCGACCCTGACCACCTCCGTCCTGGGCACCGGACTCGCCCTCATCGGCGGCCTGGTCACCTACGCCACCTGGCGGCACACCAGCGCCCTCGCCGCCCGCACCCCCATCGGTGCGGTCGTCACCGCCCCGGACGCCGCCCCCGGGCTCGCCGAGGAGACCGCGATCGCCACCCACGCCCCGGTCTACGGGAGCGTCTCCGGCGCCGCCGACCCCGCCGACCCCGGCCGCCTCCTGCTCGGCCCGCTGCACCGCCACGCGGCCGTCGGCTTCCACCTCGACGCCGTCTACTCCGCCCTCTTCGTCCGGCCCGTACGCGCCGCCGCCACGCTGGTCCGCTTCCTGGACCGCGAGGTCGTCGACACCTACGTCCGCGGCGCCGGCACCGCACCCCGCCTGCTGGGCGCCGCCGTCCGCCGCGCCCAGACCGGGAACGTGCAGACCTACCTCGGCGCGCTGCTCGCGGGCTCGCTCGTCCTGGCCGTCGCCGCCGTCCTCGTCGCCACCGGCACGGGAGCCTGACCGTGCCGCCACTGACCGGGGGCCGAACCCCGCACCCCCAGCCGACAGCCCTCGTGGCCTGCCTCGCCGGAGCCGAACCCCTGAGGAGGGCCTGACCCGTGAACCACACCGCTCTGCAGCTGCTCCTCGCGGGGACCGTCGTCCTGCCTCTCGTCGGCGCGCTCGCCGCGCTGCTCCCGGCACCGCCCGGACTGAAGGGCAAGGACCCCGACCAGGCCGTACTGCGCCACGGCGTGACCGTCACCGGTGTCGTGCTGGCCGCCACGATCGCGCTGGCAGCCGGCTTCGACCACGCTCACCCGGCCCGTATGCAGGCCACCACCGACATCAGCTGGATCCCGGCGCTCGACATCCGTATCCACCTCGGCGTCGACGGCATCTCGCTCCCCCTTGTCGTCATGACCGCGCTGCTGACCTTCCTCTGCGCGCTCTACAGCTACTTCCACATGCCGGCGGGCCCGTCTCCCAAGGCATTCGTGGCCCTGCTGCTCACGTTGGAGGCCGGCACCCTCGCGACCTTCGCCGTCCTCGACCTGATGCTCTTCTTCCTCGCCTTCGAGATGGTCCTCATCCCGATGTACTTCCTCATCGCCCGCTGGGGCGGTGCGGAAAAGCAGGCGGCGGCCTGGAAGTTCATCCTCTACACGCTGCTCGGCTCGGTCGTCATGCTGCTCGGCCTCCTCCTCATCGGCGTGAAATCCGGCACGTTCGACATGGTGGCACTCGCCACTGACAACGGCCCGAAAGCCCAGCTCAGCCACACGGTCCAGCTGCTCGCGGTGCTCACGATCGGCATCGGACTGGCCGTCAAGTCCCCGATGTGGCCGCTGCACAGCTGGCTGCCCGACGCGCACACCGCCGCCCCCACCGTCGGCTCGGTGCTGCTGGCCGGCGTCCTGCTGAAGATGGGCACGTACGGCTTCGTGCGGATCGCGCTGCCCATCACTCCCGAGGGCATGCACACCTTCGCCCCGTACCTGGCCGCGCTGGCCGCCGTCGGCATCATCTACGGCTCACTGGCCTGCCTCGCCCTCGTGCGCAAGGGCGCCAAGGGCGACCTCAAGCGCCTGATCGCCTACAGCTCCGTCGGCCACATGGGCTTCGTACTGCTCGGCATCGCCAGCATGACGCCCACCGGGGTCAACGGCGCACTGTTCGCCAACATCGCCCACGGCCTGATCACCGGCCTGCTGTTCTTCCTGGTCGGCGCCCTCAAGGACCGCTACGGCAGCACCGACCTCGACACCCTCGCCGGCACGACCGGCGCCGCCCTCTACGGCAAGGCGCCCCGCTTCGGCGGGCTGCTCGCCTTCGCGGCCGTCGCCTCGCTGGGCCTCCCCGGCCTGGCCGGCTTCTGGGGCGAGATGCTCGCGATGTTCGGCGCCTTCCGGCCGGCCGCCGGCCTGAGCCGCCCCGCCTTCCTGACGTTCATGGTGCTGGCCGGCCTCGGCACCCTGCTGACCGCGGCGTACCTGCTGCTCGTCGTCCGCCGCGTCTGCATGGGCGGCACCCCGCACCTCGCACCGACCGCCCCGCTGGGCGACGGGAGCGACCCGGACGACACCGCCCCCGCGGACCCCGCACCGGCCGCGGCCCCCGTCATCCCCGACATCGCGCGCTACGAGTACGCGGCCTGGAGCCCCCTCGCCGTCCTCACCGTCCTCGCCGGACTGTGGCCCGCGGCCCTCCTCGGCCTCACCGACCCGGCCGTCCAGCAGCTCCTCGGAGGCGGTAAGTGATGAGCTCGGTCACCTCACTGGTCCAGTCCGTCGACTGGCTCGCCATCGCGCCGCCCACCCTCGCCGCGGCCGTCGCCCTGGTGGTGCTCGTCGCCGACCTCTTCCTCCCGGCGGCCCGCAAGCCGCTGCTGGGCTGGATCGCCACGGCCGGCCTCGCCCTCTGCGCGCTGGCGCTGCTGCCGCTCCTGAACGGCGACCGCCGCACCTTCTGCCTCCCGGGGCATCCCGATGTGTGCAGTTACGTGGCCGACCCGTTCACCCTGGTCATCCAGTTCCTGGTGCTCGGCGGGGCGCTGCTGACGGCTCTGCTGTCCATCGACACCATCAAGGACCACGACCTGCCCACCGGCGAGTACTGGTTCCTGCTGCTGTCCTCGGCCGCCGGCGCCGCCCTGCTGCCCGCCTCCAGGGACCTCGCCACCCTCGTCATCGCCCTCGAAGTGGCCTCGCTGCCCGCCTTCGCCCTCGTGGGGCTGCGCCGCGGCGACCGGCTCTCCTCCGAGGCGGCGCTGAAGTTCTTCCTGTCCTCGGTGGCCGCCACCGCCGTGATGCTGCTCGGCGTGAGCTTCCTGTACGCCGCCACCGGCAGCCTGCACCTCTCCCGGGTGGCGAGCGGCCTGGCCGACCTCCCCGACCCGCGCCTGGCCACCCTGGCGAGCGCCGGCGTCGCGCTCACCCTGGTCGGCTTCGCCTTCAAGACCGCGGCCGCCCCGTTCCACTTCTGGGTGCCGGACACCTACGTCGGCGCACCGCTGCCCATCGCCGGCTACCTCTCCGTGGTCGGCAAGGCGGTCGGCTTCTCCGGTCTGATCCTCGTCACGGTCCAGGGCTTCCCCGCGTACGCGGATGTCTGGGGCCCGGCGCTCGCCGTCCTCGCCGCGCTCACCATGACCGTCGGCAACGTCGCGGCCCTGCGCCAGGACCCGCGGCGCGCGCACAGCGCCGTACGCCTGCTCGCCTGGTCCTCGGTCGGCCAGGCCGGCTACCTCCTGGTCCCCCTCGCGGCCGCCGGATACGTCCACGATCCGGCGCGCGCCATCGGCTCCACGGTGGCCTACGCCCTGATGTACGCGGCCGTGAACCTCGGCGCCTTCGCCGTCGCCGCCCTGGTGGCCCGTACGAGCCCGGCCAACCGCATCGCCGACTACCGGGGCCTGTACGCCCGGCGTCCCCTGGCGGCGCTCGCGCTCGGCTTCTTCCTGCTCTGCCTCGCCGGTCTGCCGCCGGGCATCATCGGCCTGTTCGCCAAGGTCACGGTCTTCGCCGTGGCCGTCGACGCGGGGCTGGCCTGGCTCGCCGTCGTCATGGCCGTCAATGTCGTGATCGCGCTCTACTACTACCTGCAGTGGACCGCGGTGCTCTTCCGGGGCGCGAAGGAGGCCGAGGGTGCCGAAGGCACCGGGGCGGTGGAGGCCCCCCGGGCCGCGGAGCCGTCCCGCGCCAGGATCCCGGGCCCCCTCGCCACCGCCATCGCCCTGGCCGCCGTCCTCGGCGTGGCCCTCTCCGGCGCTCCGCAGCTCGTCCTGCGCTTCGCTTCCGTGGCGCTGCTCTGACGGCCCGCCGCGAGCCGTAGCGGACCCGCACGGGCCCCCTACGGCCTTCCGCCCACCCGTACGGCGGTAGGGCACCACGCCGCGCACCGTCATGCCCCGCCCGGCCCCACGGTCCGCGCGCCGGGGAACCAGCCTCGTTCATCTCGCGTTGACCAGTGCGTAAGGGTCCACTGGAGAGTGGAGCAACAAGGCACAGGGTTCCCCTGCCGCACCGTTTGGAGGGCGTACCGTGCACCGCCGGCACAACGGGCTCAGGACCGCCGTCCTCCTTGGGGGGCTGTCCGCACTCATCATCGTCATCGGCAGCCTCTTCGGCCGTACGGGCCTGATCATCGCCGTCCTCGTCGCCCTGGGCACCAACGCCTACGCGTACTGGAACAGCGACAAGCTGGCCCTGCGGGCCATGCGGGCCCGCCCCGTCAGCGAGTTCGAGGCCCCGCAGCTCTACAGGATGGTCCGCGAGCTCTCGACGACCGCCCGCCAGCCGATGCCGCGGCTGTACATCTCGCCGACCCAGGCGCCCAACGCCTTCGCCACCGGCCGCAATCCGCGCAACGCCGCGGTCTGCTGCACCGACGGCATCCTCCAGCTGCTGACCGAGCGCGAGCTGCGCGGCGTCATCGGCCATGAGCTCAGCCATGTCTACAACCGCGACATCCTGATCTCCTCGGTCGCCGGCGCACTGGCCTCGGTCGTGATGTTCCTGGTCAACTTCGCCTGGCTGATTCCCATAGGCCGCTCCGACGACGACGAGGGCCCCGGCCTCCTGGGCATGCTGCTGGTCGCGATCCTCGGGCCGATCGCGGCCTCGCTGATCCAACTGGCCGTCAGCCGCTCCCGCGAGTACGAGGCGGACGCCTCGGGCGCACAGCTCACCGGCGACCCGCTCGCCCTGGCCTCCGCCCTGCGCAAGCTGGAGGCCGGCACCCAGCGGCTCCCGCTCCCGCCCGAGCCCCGGCTGGAGACCGCCGGCCACATGATGATCGCCAACCCCTTCCGCGCCGGCGGCGGCATGTCCCGGCTCTTCTCCACGCACCCCCCGATGCGCGAGCGGATCAGCCGCCTCGAAGAGATGGCGGGCCACCACGGCCGGTGAGGCCCCGGGCGCCTTACGGGGCGGGTGGCCGTCCCTTCCGCCCCGTCGCATCATGAGGGCAACGTTTCACCAGGTTCGGTGCGTCTAGCAGAGCAGTTACGTTCTGTGCCGTGCCCGTGGAAGGCTGCCGATCATGAAAACCCTCCTCAACGTCCTCTGGCTGATCCTCAGCGGCTTCTGGCTGGCGCTCGGCTATGTGGTCGCGGGCATCGTCTGCTGCATCCTGATCATCACGATCCCCTTCGGCATCGCGTCCTTCCGGATAGCCGGCTACGCCCTGTGGCCCTTCGGCCGTACGACGGTCGTCCGGCACGACGCCGGCGCCGGCTCGGCGATCGGCAACGTCATCTGGTTCGTCTTCGCGGGCTGGTGGCTGGCCCTGGGGCACATCGTCACGGGCATCGCCCTGTGCGTGACGATCATCGGCATCCCCTTCGGCATCGCCAACTTCAAGATGATCCCGCTGTCCCTGCTGCCCCTGGGACGGGAGATCGTGCCCACCGACCAGCCCTTCGCCACCCGCTGACGCCAGGGGCTCCGCGTCACACCCGTACGAGCCCCCTGGGGGTCGCATACCGCCGGAACCCGAGCGGTTCGACCCCCGGCAGGCTCGTGATGAAGCTCATCACCGGACCGCCGGCCTGGAGGCTGGTGCCGATCTGCCGGGCGTGCGACTCCGGGTCCGTCCACTCGCTGTAGTTGACGACCCGTGTGCCGTCCTCGCTGATGTGGAAGTGCGAGCCGATCCCGCCCTCGCCCGGCTGCACCCCGCCGAGCCGGTCCAGCAGACCGTCGACGAGTCCCCGCGCGGCGTCGTGCCCCGTCGTGCGGAAGGCGACGCGTACGACGCAGCCCGGCGCCGCCGGCTCCCCCTGGGGCAGCATGCTGCGGTAGAGCCGGTAGCGGGTGGGCCCGGAAGCGCCGACGTCCCCCACCGCCTTGAGCGCCGCCGCGACCCGCTCGCCCAGCCCGGTGTCCTCGCTCCGTACGAACTCCCGGTGTGCCGCGTCGCTCGTCCACTGCGCGTAGTTGAGCACGCTGCGCCCGTCCGTCCCGGCGAACAGCACCCGTGACAGGAAGCCGGCCGGCAGCGGTGCCTCCTCCCAGGCCCGGGCGACGCCGTCCAGGACGGCCCGCTGCCCCTCGGGGCTGCCGGCGTCCCACTCGCTGATCAGTACCGTCCCGGCGTCCGGCCGCCGGATCTGCGGGAAGACATCCGTGGCGAAGCCGTCCCCGGGACCGTTCACCGGGGCGGCGCTGCGCTGTGCGTCAAGAGAAGTCATGCCGGGAGACTGCAATCTCAAGCGCGGTTGAGGTCAAGCACTCCCGTAAGGCCGCCCGCCGGCAGGGCCTTCTACGGGCGCCCCCAAAGCCGGTGGGGCGGCACACCGCAGCGCACCGCCCCATCCATGGCACCCGGAGGCCGGGCTGCTACCGGTAGTTCACGAACTGGATGGCGAAGTCCAGGTCCTTGCCCTTCAGCAGCTGCTGCACCGCCTGCAGGTCGTCCCGGCTCTTGGAGCTGACCCGCAGCTCGTCGCCCTGTACCTGCGCCTTGACGCCCTTGGGGCCCTCATCGCGGATGATCTTGGCGACCTTCTTCGCGTTCTCCTGCGAGATCCCCTCCTCGATGGAGGCGGAGATCTTGTACTCCTTGCCCGAGGCCTGCGGTTCGCCGGCGTCCAGCGCCTTCAGCGAGATCCCGCGCTTGACCAGCTTGGTCTCGAAGATGTCGAGTACGGCCTTGACCCGCTCCTCGGCGTTGGCCCGCATCTCGATCTTCTCGCCCGACCACGCGATCGACGCGCCCACGCCCTTGAAGTCGTAGCGCTGCGAGATCTCCTTGGCGGCCTGGTTGAGGGCGTTGTCGACCTCCTGCCGCTCTACCTTCGAGACGATGTCGAAACTGGAGTCGGCCATGTTGAGTTGGCTCCTCGTACCTAGATCCGTCAGGGGTGCGGACCGTGCCCGGACCGCCTGCCAAGCCTAGCCACCCGGCCAAGATCCAGCGCTCCGGAATCGAGTGGCGAACCACCCCCAGCCATCGGGTATGGTTTACGTCGTTGCCACGGAGCACCGCCCCAAAGCGGGTCTCCCGGCAGCAAACCCTGGCGGTGTGCCCGAGCGGCCAAAGGGAGCAGACTGTAAATCTGCCGGCTTCGCCTTCCCAGGTTCGAATCCTGGCGCCGCCACAGGTGTGAAAAGGCCCTTGAGTTGTAGCAATACGACTCAGGGGCCTTTTCCGTGCGCCGGGCCCGCGGGCGCCGCGAAGACCCCGCGGCCGCGGCGCTCAGCGCTGCGCCACCGCCCGCACCGCCTCCGCCACGGGCACCTCGCCGCCGATCAGCTCCAGCGTCCGGCCGATGGTGCCCGGCTCGTCGAGCAGCTCCACGAGAGCTGCCGCCACATCGTCGCGGGGCACCGCGCCGCGTCCGGTGGCGTCGGCCAGGGCCACCAGGGACGTTCCGGGCTCGTCCGTCAGCAGGCCCGGCCGCAGGATCGTCCAGTCCAGTCCGGCGCGGGCCCGTACGTCCGCGTCCGCGGCGCCCTTGGCCTTCAGATAGGCCGCGAAGACCGGGTCGGTGCCCTCGGGGGGCTCGCGGTCCGCGCCCATCGCGGAGATCACGAGGAAGCGGCGGACGCCCGCCGCCTCGGCCGCGTCCGCGAAGAGCGCCGCCGCGCCCCGGTCCACGGTGTCCTTGCGGGCGATGCCGCTGCCCGGCCCGGCGCCCGCCGCGAAGACGGCCGCGTCCGCGCCCTCCAGGTGCCGGGCGAGGTCCTCCACCGACGCCGACTCCAGATCGCAGACCACCGGCTCGGCCCCGGCGGCCAGTACGTCGCCGGCCTGCTCCGTCCGGCGGATGATGCCCGCGACCTCGTCCCCGCGCTTGGCGAGCAACCGCTCCAGCCGCAGCGCGATCTGACCATGTCCACCTGCGATGACAATGCGCATGATCCCGACCGTACGCCGAAGGGCCGCCGCGCAGCGCGGGACCGGCCGCACGAGGGGCTCCTTCTGGCCGCCGGGCCGCCCCGCCGGCGCTCAGCGCTGCGACTGCCGCGGCAGCTCCAGCGCCACCTCTCCCGTCGCGTCGCAGTACTCGCGCACCGCGCTGGTACGGGCGACCACCCGCCCCCGGTGGATCACGATCCGGCTGTACGCCAGCGAGAGCACCCCGGCGATCCGCTCGCCGCGCACCGCCAGCAGCTCCGCGGGGAAACCCGCCTCCACGCGCACCTCCGGCAGCCCCAGCGTCGCCCGCGCCGCCGCGCTCACCGACTCGTACGCCGCCTCCGGCGTGGCCTCGCCCAGGGACGCCAGGAGGTACGCGGCCTCCAACGGGTCGCCGCGCCCCACCGGGTTCGCCACGTCCCGCAGCGCCCCGCTGCCGGCCGCCACCCGCACCCCGGCCGCCCGCAGCAGCCGCACGGGAGCCGGCCGCGCCACCCGCGAGCCGTACCGCTCCAGGCCCGCGCAGTCGCCCTGCGGCAGGCAGACCACCGCGACGTCCGCCGCCGCCAGCTGCTCGGCGACCCGGGCCGCCACGCTGCGCGGCATCCGGGTCATCCCGGCGCACGGGCCGAGGGCGACGCCCGGCCGCAGGCCCCCGGACATCGCCGCGAAGCGGGCCAGCCGGGCCGGATCGTCGCCATCGGTGTGCAGGTCCACCGGGCAGCCGTGCTCGTCGGCCAGTTCCAGCACCGCCTCGACATAGCCGGCCGGATCGGGGTCCAGGTCCGGGCAGCCGCCGATGACCGAGGCGCCCATCTTCACCGCGTCCCGCAGCATCGACAGGCCGTCCGCCCCGGCCACCCCGGTCAGCACCCGCGGCACCGCGACCGCCGCCAGATCGGCCATCCCGCGCAGCGACCTGCGGGCCTGCAGCACCGCCTGGAGGGACCGCAGCCCCTGTACGTCGCCGATCCTGACGTGACTGCGGGAGGCGGTGGCGCCGTGCCCCAGCTGCAGCAGCGCCGCCTCGGTCGTCCGCCGCTGGACGTCCTCGGGGGAGCCGGAGGCGGGGCCGTCGCAGTCCGCGGTCAGGGCGGTGTCGCAGTGCGCGTGCGGCTCGGCGGGGGCGGGGAGCAGCAGGTAGCCGGAGAGGTCGAGGCGGGCGCCCTGGAGGGAGAGGCTGCCGGCCGTCCCCACGGCCTCGATGCGCCCGTCTCCGAGGCGTACGTCCACCGTGCGGCCGTCGGCGAGCCGGGCGCCGCACAGGACCAGCGAACCGCCGTCCGACCTGGTGTGCCGTCCGGGGTTGCCGGGTCTTCCCGGCTGGGGCTGCGGCGGACTGCTGTCGGACATCGCGCTCCTCGAAGGCCCGGGCGTGCAAGATCACGCAGCGTGCCTCCGAGACTAGGGCGCCGCCGGGGGAGCTTCGCGCAGGCGCGAAATAGTCGTACCGGTGTGGTGCGCGGGGCCGTTGGGGCGCGGCCCGGATACGGATTTCACGTTTGGCGGCGGGCCGTGTAATGTCTTCATCGCTCGCCCCAATAGCTCAGTCGGCAGAGCGTCTCCATGGTAAGGAGAAGGTCTACGGTTCGATTCCGTATTGGGGCTCTGATGTGAGAGGCACCTCGCCTTCGGGCGAGGGACTTCCCGCATCGCAGCGGTGTAGCTCAGTCGGTAGAGCAAGCGGCTCATAATCGCTGTGTCACCGGTTCAAGTCCGGTCACCGCTACTGACAGTAGCCGATTGTGGGGTCGGTCCTTCGATCGGCTACTCTTTTCTGCGTTCATCCGTCCATCCGTCCGTCAAGGAGCACTCACGTGGCTGCCACCGACGTCCGCCCGAAGATCACGCTGGCCTGCGTGGAGTGCAAGGAGCGGAACTACATCACCAAGAAGAACCGGCGCAACGACCCGGACCGTCTTGAGATGAAGAAGCACTGTCCGCGCTGCAACTCGCACACCGCGCACCGCGAGACGCGATAACACCAGGCTCGTTCGTGAGGCCGTCCCCATTCTGGGGGCGGCCTCACGGCGTTATCACCATCAGTACACGGAGGTTGCGAGCCCATGGCGCTCGACCAGTCTTTTGTCGGACGCACGTACCCGCCCACCGACCCCTATGAGGTCGGCCGGGAAAAGATCCGCGAATTCGCCGAGGCGATCGGTGACCCCAACCCTGCCTACACCGACGCCGAAGCGGCCAAGGCCCTCGGTCACCCCGATGTGATCGCGCCGCCGACTTTTGTGTTCGCGATCACTTTCAAGGCGGCGGGGCAGGTCATCGAGGATCCGCAACTGGGCCTGGACTACAGCCGGGTGGTGCACGGCGACCAGAAGTTCGCCTACACCCGGCCGGTGCGCAGCGGCGACCGACTGGCCGTCACCTCCACTATCGAGGCCGTCAAGACGATGGCGGGCAACGACATCATCGACATCCGCGGCGAGGTGCACGACCAGGCGGGCGAGCATGTCGTGACCGCCTTCACCAAGCTGGTGTCCCGTCGCGCCGAGGAGGCCTGAGATGACCGCGAAGATCTCTTACGACGATGTCGAGGTCGGCACCGAACTCCCGGCGCAGACCTTTCCCGTGAGCCGCGCCACACTCGTGCGCTACGCGGGCGCCTCCGGCGACTTCAACCCGATCCACTGGAACGAGAAGTTCGCCAAGGAGGTCGGCCTGCCGGACGTCATCGCCCACGGCATGTTCACCATGGCCGAGGCGATCCGGGTGGTCACCGACTGGACCGGCGACCCCGGCGCGGTCGCCGAGTACGGCGTGCGCTTCACCAAGCCCGTCGTCGTCCCCAACGACGACGAAGGCGCGCTGATCGAGGTCGGCGCCAAGGTGGCGGCCAAGCTCGACGACGACGCCCGTACGGTCCGGGTCGACCTCACCGCGATAAGCGCCGGCAAGAAGGTGCTGGGTATGGCCCGTGCGGTGGTCCGCCTCGCCTGAGCGGGCGGCGGACGCAGGGGGCGGCCGGACGGCACTGTCGGACCGCCCCCGTACCCTTGGGCGCGTGCAGGAACGCCACGTAGAACACGACGCCCCCCTCGCCCCGCTGACCACCTTCCGGCTGGGCGGCCCGGCGACCCGCCTCGTCACGGCCACCACCGACGAGGAGGTGATCGCCGCCGTCCGCGCGGCCGACGACGCCGGCACCCCGCTGCTGATCATCGGCGGCGGCAGCAACCTCGTCATCGGCGACAAGGGCTTCGAGGGCACCGCCCTGCGCATCGCCACCAGCGGCTTCTCGCTGGACGGCACGGCCCTGGAGCTCGCCGCGGGCGAGAACTGGTCCGACGCCGTCGCCCGTACGGTCGAGGCCGGGCTGGCCGGCGTCGAGTGCCTGGCCGGCATCCCCGGCTCGGCGGGCGCCACGCCGATCCAGAACGTGGGCGCGTACGGCCAGGAGGTCGCCACGACGATCACCGAGGTCGTCGCCTACGACCGCCGGGCCGGCGAGACCGTCACGATCCCGGGCGAGGAGTGCGGCTTCTCCTACCGCCACAGCCGCTTCAAGGCGGACCCCGACCGGTTCGTGGTGCTGCGGGTGCGCTTCGCCCTGGAGGACGCCGGCGGCCTCTCCGCACCCCTGAAGTACCCCGAGACCGCCCGCGCCCTCGGCGTCGAGGCCGGCGACCGGGTCCCGGCCGCCATCGCCCGGGAGACCGTCCTGGCCCTGCGCGCGGGCAAGGGCATGGTGCTGGACGCGGCGGACCACGACACCTGGTCGGCCGGCTCCTTCTTCACCAACCCGATCCTCACCGAGGCCGAGCACGCCGCCTTCCTGCGGCGCGTCCAGGACCGCCTCGGTCCCGATGTCGCCCCGCCCGCCTTCCCCGCCGGCGACGGCCTGGTGAAGACCTCGGCAGCCTGGCTCATCGACCGCGCCGGCTTCACCAAGGGCTACGGCAGCGGCCCGGCCCGTATCTCCACCAAGCACACCCTCGCGCTCACGAACCGCGGCGCGGCCACCACCGAGGACCTGCTCATGCTGGCCCGCGAGGTCCGCGACGGCGTCCACGCCGCCTTCGGCGTCACGCTCGTCAACGAACCGGTGACGGTCGGCGTCAGCCTCTAGCGGCGGCGCAAGGCCCCCGGCGGGCCCCAAGGCCCCGAGCGGCCCCGGAAGGCCCTGTACGGGCCGGCCGGGGCGCTACCCGGCCAGCCAGCCGTCGATCTCCGCCAGCAGCCGCTGCTGCTCGTCCTGCGGCGCGCGTGAGCCGCGCACCGACTGGCGGGCCAGCTCGGCGAGTTCGGTGTCGGTGAAGCCGTGCGCGGTGCGGGCGATCTCGTACTGCGCGGCCAGCCGCGCGCCGAACAGCAGCGGGTCGTCCGCGCCCAGCGCCATCGGCACCCCGGCCTCGAAGAGCGTCCGCAGCGGCACGTCCTCCGGCTTCTCGTAGACCCCCAGCGCCACATTCGACGCCGGGCACACCTCGCAGGTCACCTCGCGCGAGGCCAGCCGGCGCAGCAGCGCGGCGTCCTCCGCGGCCCGTACGCCGTGCCCGACCCGGCCGGCGTGCAGATCGTCCAGGCAGTCCCGGACACTGGCCGGCCCAGCCAGCTCACCGCCGTGCGGCGCCGCCAGCAGACCGCCCTCCCGGGCGATGGCGAAGGCGCGGTCGAAGTCCCGGGCGAGACCCCGGCGTTCGTCGTTGGAGAGCCCGAAGCCGACCACGCCCTGGTCGGCGTAGCGCACCGCCAGACGCGCCAGCGTACGGGCGTCCAGCGGGTGTTTCATACGGTTGGCCGCGACCAGCACGCGGATGCCCAGCCCGGTCTCCCGCGAGGCGCTGCGCACCGCGTCCAGGATGATCTCCAGCGCCGGGATCAGCCCGCCCAGCCGCGGCGCGTACGAGGTCGGGTCGACCTGGATCTCCAGCCAGCGCGATCCGTCGCGGACGTCCTCCTCGGCGGCCTCGCGCACCAGCCGCTGAATGTCCTCCGGCGCGCGCAGACACGAGCGCGCGATGTCGTACAGCCGCTGGAAGCGGAACCAGCCGCGTTCGTCCGTCGCGCGCAGTCTGGGCGGCTCACCGCCCCGCAGGGCCTCCGGCAGATGGACGCCGTACTTGTCGGCGAGGTCCAGCAGGGTCGACGGCCGCATCGAACCGGTGAAGTGCAGATGCAGATGGGCCTTCGGCAGCCGGCGCAGGTCTCGTACGGCGGCCGGGCCGCGGTCACGAGTGCTCGTGGGGTTCGGGGGACGTCCCCCTGGCAAGGGCTCCATCAGCCGATCTTGCCGCATCCGGGCGGCGCGCCGGTAGGGCCTTTCCCGAAGGGGTGTCCGGAAGAACGCGCGAGCGGGCGGCCCGGAACACCTTCCGGCCGCCCGCTCGGGGCACTCACGGACAACCGTGTGCGGCTACTTGGCCTCCGCCAGCAGCTTCTGGATCCGGGACACGCCCTCGACCAGGTCCTCGTCGCCCAGCGCGTACGAAAGTCGCAGGTAGCCGGGGGTGCCGAAGGCCTCGCCCGGAACGACGGCGACCTCCGCCTCCTCCAGGATCAGCTCGGCCAGCTCGACGCTGCTCTGCGGGCGCTTGCCGCGGATCTCCTTGCCCAGCAGCTCCTTGACCGACGGGTACGCGTAGAACGCGCCCTCCGGCTCCGGGCACAGCACACCGTCGATCTCGTTGAGCATCCGCACGATGGTCTTGCGGCGCCGGTCGAAGGCGACCTTCATCTCCTCGACGGCCGTGAGGTCGCCGGAGACCGCCGCGATGGCCGCGGCCTGCGCGACGTTGGAGACGTTGGAGGTGGCGTGCGACTGGAGGTTCGCGGCGGCCTTGATGACGTCCTTGGGGCCGATCGCCCAGCCCACCCGCCAGCCGGTCATCGCGTAGGTCTTCGCCACGCCGTTGACGATGATGCACTTGTCGCGCAGCTCGGGCACGACCACCGGCAGCGACGAGAACTCGGCGTCGCCGTAGACCAGGTGCTCGTAGATCTCGTCGGTCAGCACCCACAGTCCGTGCTCGGCGGCCCAGCGGCCGACCGCCTCGACCTGCTCGCGGGTGTACACCGCGCCGGTCGGGTTCGACGGCGAGACGAACAGCAGCACCTTGGTGCGCTCCGTACGGGCCGCCTCCAGCTGCTCCACGGTCACCCGGTAGCCGGTGGTCTCGTCGGCGACCACGTCGACCGGCACGCCGCCCGCGAGGCGGATCGACTCGGGGTAGGTGGTCCAGTACGGCGCCGGGACGATGACCTCGTCACCCGGGTCGAGGATGGCCGCGAACGCCTCGTAGATGGCCTGCTTGCCGCCGTTCGTCACCAGGACGTTCGCGGCCTCGATCTCGTAGCCGGAGTCGCGCAGCGTCTTCGCGGCGATCGCGGACTTCAGCTCGGGGAGGCCGCCGGCCGGGGTGTAGCGGTGGTACTTCGGGTTGCGGCATGCCTCGATCGCCGCCTCGACGATGTAGTCGGGCGTGGGGAAGTCGGGCTCACCGGCGCCGAAGCCGATCACCGGGCGTCCGGCGGCCTTGAGGGCCTTGGCCTTGGCGTCGACGGCCAGGGTCGCGGACTCGGAGATCGAACCGACGCGGGCCGATACCCGACGGTCGGTGGGGGACGATGCGGAAGGGGTTGCAGCGCTCATACATGCATCGTTGCAGACCCCCGACGAGCCCGGCACACGGGTTTGCGGGGCACCACCGGGACAATCGTGTTCGACGCCCGGCCCGGAACCACGTACACTCGCTGACCGTTGGCTCCCAACAGGTCGCCGCGGCGCATGCACCTAGTGCAGTCGGCCGCATGCGGTAGGTTGGGGGAACCACAAAGGGTCGTAGCTCAATTGGTAGAGCACTGGTCTCCAAAACCAGCGGTTGGGGGTTCAAGTCCCTCCGGCCCTGCTACACGCACTCTCACCGCAGTGCGTGCACGCGTACGTATGCACCGCCGTGCAGCTCCACCGGGCGCGGCACGGCCACGACCCGGATTCAGGTGAGGACGAGTGACGGACGCCCTGGGCTCCATCGACATGCCTGAGCGTGGTCGTTCCGAGGACGACGCCTCGGAGTCCCAGAAGAAGCCCCGTCGCGGCGGCAAGCGCGGCAAGAAGGGCCCCTTCGCGCGTCTCGCGCTCTTCTACCGCCAGATCGTCGCGGAGCTCCGCAAGGTTGTCTGGCCCACGCGTAGCCAGTTGTCGACGTACACCAGTGTGGTGATCGTCTTCGTTGTCATCATCATCGGTCTCGTAACCGTGATTGACTTGGGAATCAACCGAGTCGTCGGGTACGTCTTCGGCTGATCCCGCGGAGGGCGCCTACGCGGGCGCCCGTTTCGCATGTTCAACCCCTTGAAGCCAGGAAGAAGCAGCCACAGTGTCTGACCCGAACCTGAACGACGCCGCAGACTCCGCCGAGACGGCAGCGGCCGACGTTGACGCGGCTGCCCCGGCCGAGGTCGAGGGCGACGCTGCAAGCATTGACGAAGAGGGCGCGCGTCAGATCGTCGAGAACGCCGACGACGTCGACGAGCTCGACGCCGAGGACGCCGCCGCCGGCGAGCCCGCCGAAGAGGCCGCGGTGCACGTCGAGGACGAGGACGAGGCCGCCGCCGAGGAGGCCGAGGACGAGACCGCCGAGGAGCAGGAGCCGGTCGACCCGGTGGCCGCCCTCCGCGACGAGCTGCGCGGCCTGCCCGGCGAGTGGTACGTCATCCACACGTACGCGGGTTACGAGAACCGCGTGAAGACCAACCTTGAGCAGCGCGCCGTCTCGCTGAACGTCGAGGACTACATCTTCCAGGCCGAGGTGCCGCAGGAAGAGGTCGTCCAGATCAAGAACGGCGACCGCCGCACCGTCCGCCAGAACAAGCTCCCGGGCTATGTCCTGGTGCGCATGGACCTGACGAACGAGTCCTGGGGCGTCGTCCGCAACACCCCGGGTGTCACCGGCTTCGTCGGCAACGCCTACGACCCCTACCCGCTGACGCTGGACGAGATCGTCAAGATGCTCGCCCCGGAGGCCGAGGAGAAGGCCGCCAAGGAGGCAGCCGCGGCCGAGGGCAAGCCGGCGCCGTCCCGCAAGGTCGAGGTCCAGGTCCTGGACTTCGAGGTGGGCGACTCCGTCACCGTCACCGACGGTCCGTTCGCGACGCTGCAGGCCACGATCAACGAGATCAACGCCGACTCGAAGAAGGTCAAGGGTCTGGTGGAGATCTTCGGCCGGGAGACCCCGGTCGAGCTCTCCTTCGACCAGATCCAGAAGAACTGACCCCGAGCGGTCCCAGTTCCAGTCTTCCGACCAGGTCGGACGGGCCCTTCGCGGCCTGTCTGACCTGCTCGGTTTTTGGCCGCACCGCTATACCCGTTATCGTTGTGCGGTATGCCTCCATCCGGATGACCGGGTGGAATGGCGAAACACCTCTCACTAGGACCCGGAGAGAGCATGCCTCCCAAGAAGAAGAAGGTCACGGGGCTTATCAAGCTCCAGATCCAGGCCGGTGCCGCAAACCCGGCTCCGCCGGTCGGCCCCGCGCTGGGTCAGCACGGCGTCAACATCATGGAGTTCTGCAAGGCCTACAACGCCGCGACCGAGTCGCAGCGTGGCATGGTCGTGCCGGTGGAGATCACGGTCTACGAGGACCGCTCCTTCACCTTCGTCACCAAGACTCCGCCGGCCGCGAAGCTCATCCTGAAGGCCGCGGGCGTGGAGAAGGGCTCCGGCGAGCCGCACAAGACCAAGGTCGCCAAGATCACCGAGGCGCAGGTCCGCGAGATCGCCACCACCAAGATGCCCGACCTGAACGCCAACGACCTGGACGCCGCGTCGAAGATCATCGCCGGCACCGCCCGCTCCATGGGCATCACGGTCGAGGGCTGATCCCAGCCCCCTTTCGGCACCCCGTGGCAGGACCAGGCGCTGGTCCGCACCACGACTCCACCCACTGCATCAGGAGCAGAAGTGAAGCGCAGCAAGACTCTTCGCAACGCGGACGCGAAGATCGACCGGGAGCGTCTGTACGCCCCGCTCGAGGCCGTCCGTCTCGCCAAGGACACCTCGTCCGCCAAGTTCGACGCGACCGTCGAGGTTGCCATGCGTCTGGGCGTCGACCCGCGCAAGGCCGACCAGATGGTCCGTGGCACCGTGAACCTCCCGCACGGCACCGGTAAGACCGCCCGGGTCCTGGTCTTCGCGACCGGTGACCGTGCTGCGGCCGCGGAAGCCGCCGGCGCCGACATCGTCGGCTCGGACGAGCTCATCGACGAGGTCTCCAAGGGCCGTCTGGACTTCGACGCCGTCGTCGCCACCCCGGACCTCATGGGCAAGGTCGGCCGCCTCGGCCGCGTGCTCGGTCCCCGTGGTCTGATGCCGAACCCGAAGACCGGCACCGTCACCCCGGATGTCGCCAAGGCTGTCACCGACATCAAGGGCGGCAAGATCGAGTTCCGCGTGGACAAGCACGCGAACCTCCACTTCATCATCGGCAAGGTCTCCTTCGACGAGACCAAGCTGGTGGAGAACTACGCCGCGGCGCTGGAGGAGATCACCCGCCTCAAGCCGTCCGCCGCCAAGGGCCGTTACATCAAGAAGGCCACCATCACCACCACGATGGGCCCCGGCATCCCGCTGGACGCCAACCGCACCCGCAACCTCCTCGTCGAGGACGAGGCCGTCTGATCTTCCTGATCGACGACGCCTCGTAGCGCGCGCACATCGCCGTCAGGCCCCGTTCTCCGGCCAGGAGAACGGGGCCTGACGCATGCGGTGTCACTCCTCTGGTCTAAGGTCGTCCCCGAGTTCCATAAGGGAGATTTAAAGGGGGAGTCCCAGTGCGCAGCACGCGTATGGCCGCCGTGGTGGCGGGAGTCGTCATGGTCGCCGGTCTGACCGCCTGTAACGGCGGCAAGGGCGACAACGCCGGCGGGAGCGGCGGCGGATCGGACAAGTCGCCGCTGGAGGCGGCGTTGGCCTCGCTGAAGACCGCCTCGGAGCAGACCGACGGCAAGAAGTCCGCCAAGGTCGACGGCGAGGTCAAGAACGGCCCGTCCACCCAGACGATGAAGGGTGCGATGGACTGGTCCGACGGCATGCGGATGGACGTCGACATCACGCAGTCCGGCGGGCAGTCCCCGGTGGCCGGCAAGCCCATGAAGGCGCTGTACACGCCGACCGCGATGTTCATGAACATGGGCGCCGCCGGGATGCCGGTGGGCGGCAAGAACTGGGTGAAGTACGACTACGACGCCCTCGCGAAGAAGATGGGTCCGGCCGGCGCGCTGCTCAAGGACCAGATGAACAACAACAACCCGAACCGCGCGATGCAGCTGCTGATCGCCTCGGGCAAGGTCAAGGAAGCCGGCAAGGAGGACGTCCGCGGCGTCCAGGCGACCCACTACACCGGCACGCTCTCGGTGTCCGAGCTGACGCGCATGCAGTCCAAGAGCATCAGCGAGCAGGACCTGAAGGCGCTGGAGGCGCAGCTGAAGGCGGCCGGCACGCAGAACGAGACCATCGATCTGTGGATCAGCTCGGACAACCTGCTGGTCAAGAAGCGCGAGCAGATGACCGGTGGTGCCACCACCTTCGACTCGACGGTCTACTACTCGGACTACGGCACCAAGGTCACGGTGACCGAGCCGCCGGCCGGTGACACCGTGGACTTCGACAAGGTCTCCCAGCCGTAACGCGCGGCAACACGCACGTTCGGCCCGTCGGCCGGGAGGGGCGCCCGCCGCCCTTTCCCGGCCGATTTGCCTGACGCGGGCCGCTCCCGTAACGTATCCGCGAAGCCAAAGACCGCTGGTTGTCTCTGTGCGTCCGACCACGGATGTGCGGTGGCCGAAGGATCCGCTAGCTGCGGACGGCCTGCGCAGGTGTGAATGTGGAAGAACTCCCGGGTGTATGCCTGGTCGAGTCTCGCCCCGTGCGCCTGCGCCGGGGCGTTTGTTTTGCCCAGCCCCTTCTGCGCGGTCCTCATCACCCGGAAGGAGGCCGAGGCTCATGGCGACGTCTGACAAGAACGCAGCCGTTGCGGAGATCACTGAGAAGCTCCGTGAATCCAACGCAGCTGTTGTGACTTCTTACACCGGACTGACTGTGGCACAGCTCAAGGAGCTGCGTCGTTCTCTCGGCGAGAACGCTCAGTACCGTGTGGTGAAGAACACGCTGACCAAGATCGCGGCCAAGGAGGCCGGGATTCAGCTGGACGAGCACCTCAAGGGCTCGACCGCTGTCGCCTTCGTGACCGGTGACCCGGTCACGGCGGCGAAGGGTCTTCGTGACTTCGCCAAGGAGAACCCCGCTCTCGTCATCAAGGGCGGTGTCCTTGACGGCAAGGCGCTGTCCGCCGACGAGATCAAGAAGCTTGCGGACCTTGAGTCCCGCGAGGTTCTGCTCAGCAAGCTGGCGGGTGCCATGAAGGGCAAGCAGTCCCAGGCTGCTTCGCTCTTCCAGGCGCTCCCGTCGAAGCTCGTCCGCACCGTGGACGCGCTTCGCGCCAAGCAGGCCGAGCAGGGCGGTGCCGAGTAATTCGGCTCGCGCAGTGATCGTCGCCGCGTGAGGCGACGGTCGTAGCGGGCCCTGTACGCCCGCCTTTTATGTACATCCGGCACCAGCCGAATTAGTGGAAGGACCGCCACCATGGCGAAGCTCAGCCAGGAAGACCTGCTCGCGCAGTTCGAGGGCATGACCCTCATCGAGCTCTCCGAGTTCGTGAAGGCGTTCGAGGAGAAGTTCGACGTCACCGCCGCCGCTGCCGCGCCGGTCGTCGTCGCCGGTGGTGCCGCTGGCGGCGCCGCCGAGGCCGTCGAGGAGAAGGACGAGTTCGACGTCATCCTCACCGGCGCCGGCGACAAGAAGATCCAGGTCATCAAGGTCGTGCGTGAGCTGACCTCCCTGGGCCTGAAGGAGGCCAAGGACCTCGTCGACGGCACCCCGAAGCCGGTCCTCGAGAAGGTCGCCAAGGACGCCGCGGAGAAGGCCGCCGAGGCCCTCAAGGGCGCCGGCGCCTCCGTCGAGGTCAAGTGACCCCACTGAGTCTCTGACTCGGGTCCTGAGCGCCTGAGGCGTAACGGACGACAGCGAAGGGCGATCACCCATGCGGGTGGTCGCCCTTCGGCGTGCTCGCCACGGCTGCATTGCCCCGGGCCGGAGTGCGAGTATGGTGATCATCGTTGCCCGGACGTGCCCCCATGTGACGATCTCGCAGAGGTGGGGGGCCTTGACGAACCGCACGCGGCGCGCAATTCTCGGGACGCGACGCAGAAGCGATCCAGGGTTCGAGGCATGGATCGCCGACGAAGAGGGAAGCATCGGTGTGCGCCACTGGCGCAGGGCTTTCGGCAGGCGCAGGGCATGAGAAGAGCAAACAACGAGGGGATCCTCCGTCGCGGAGGACGTGACCTCCCGGAGGGAGAAGATCGGTATCACGGTGCTGTACCGGTCTCCGGAAACTCGCTCTGGACATCAGTGTGCCAAGTGGCTACACTGACCCTTTGCGCTGCCTGTTAGCTGCTCCCTGCCCGTCACCAGGGGCATATCCGAGCCCGAGCAAAGCTGGATGATCCGCCCTGACCTGGGCTTTCTCTCAGTCTGCTCGATTCGGAACCGGTACGCGCGTAGTGAGTCCGAGCCCTCGGAAGGACCCCCTCTTGGCCGCCTCGCGCAACGCCTCGACTGCCAATACGAACAACGGCGACAGCACCGCCCCGCTGCGCATCTCTTTTGCGAAGATCAAGGAGCCCCTCGGGGTTCCGAACCTCCTTGCGCTGCAGACCGAAAGCTTCGACTGGCTGCTCGGCAATGCCGCATGGAAGGGTCGCGTCGAGGCTGCGCTGGAGAGTGGGCAGGAAGTCCCCACCAAGTCCGGTCTCGAAGAGATCTTCGAAGAGATCTCCCCGATCGAAGACTTCTCCGGGTCGATGTCGCTGACGTTCCGCGACCACCGCTTCGAGCCCCCGAAGAACTCCATCGACGAGTGCAAGGAGCGCGACTTCACGTACGCGGCTCCGCTGTTCGTCACCGCCGAGTTCACCAACAACGAGACCGGTGAGATCAAGTCCCAGACGGTCTTCATGGGCGACTTCCCGCTCATGACGAACAAGGGCACCTTCTGCATCAACGGCACCGAGCGTGTCGTCGTCTCGCAGCTGGTCCGCTCGCCGGGTGTGTACTTCGACAGCTCCATCGACAAGACGTCCGACAAGGACATCTTCTCCGCCAAGATCATCCCGTCCCGGGGTGCCTGGCTGGAGATGGAGATCGACAAGCGCGACATGGTCGGTGTGCGCATCGACCGCAAGCGCAAGCAGTCCGTGACCGTCCTGCTCAAGGCGCTCGGGTGGACCACCGAGCAGATCCTCGAGGAGTTCGGCGAGTACGAGTCCATGCGCGCCACCCTGGAGAAGGACCACACCCAGGGTCAGGACGACGCGCTGCTGGACATCTACCGCAAGCTGCGTCCGGGCGAGCCGCCGACCCGCGAGGCCGCGCAGACGCTGCTGGAGAACCTGTACTTCAACCCCAAGCGCTACGACCTCGCCAAGGTCGGCCGCTACAAGGTCAACAAGAAGCTCGGCGGCGACGAGCCGCTCGACGCCGGTGTGCTGACCACCGACGACGTCATCGCGACGATCAAGTACCTGGTCAAGCTGCACGCCGGTGAGACCGAGACGATCGGCGAGAACGGCACCGAGATCGTCGTCGAGACCGACGACATCGACCACTTCGGCAACCGTCGTCTGCGCAACGTCGGCGAGCTCATCCAGAACCAGGTCCGCACGGGTCTGGCTCGTATGGAGCGCGTCGTGCGTGAGCGCATGACCACCCAGGACGTCGAGGCGATCACGCCGCAGACGCTGATCAACATCCGGCCGGTCGTCGCCTCCATCAAGGAGTTCTTCGGCACCAGCCAGCTGTCCCAGTTCATGGACCAGACCAACCCGCTGTCGGGTCTGACCCACAAGCGCCGCCTGTCGGCGCTGGGCCCGGGTGGTCTCTCCCGTGAGCGGGCCGGTCTGGACGTCCGTGACGTGCACCCGTCGCACTACGGCCGCATGTGCCCGATCGAGACCCCCGAAGGTCCCAACATCGGTCTGATCGGCTCGCTGGCCTCCTACGGCCGGGTCAACGTCTTCGGCTTCATCGAGACGCCGTACCGCAAGGTCGTCGACGGCCAGGTCACCGAGGAGGTGGACTACCTCACCGCCGATGAGGAGGACCGCTTCCTGATCGCGCAGGCCAACGCCAAGCTGACCGACGACATGCGCTTCGCCGAGCAGCGTGTGCTGGTCCGCCGCCGCGGCGGCGAGGTCGACCTCGTCCCCGCCGACGAGGTGGACTTCATGGACGTCTCGCCGCGCCAGATGGTGTCGGCCGCGACCGCCATGATCCCGTTCCTGGAGCACGACGACGCCAACCGCGCGCTCATGGGATCGAACATGATGCGCCAGGCCGTTCCGCTGATCAAGGCGGAGTCGCCGCTGGTCGGTACGGGTATGGAGTACCGCTGCGCGGTCGACGCCGGCGACGTCATCAAGGCCGAGAAGGACGGTGTGGTCCAGGAGGTCTCCGCGGACTACATCACCGTCGCCAACGACGACGGCACGTACACCACGTACCGCGTCGCCAAGTTCACCCGCTCCAACCAGGGCACCTCCTTCAACCAGAAGGTCGTCGTGGACGAGGGCGCGCGGGTCATCGAGGGCCAGGTCCTCGCCGACGGTCCGTCCACCGAAGAGGGCGAGATGGCCCTCGGCAAGAACCTGCTCGTGGCGTTCATGCCGTGGGAGGGTCACAACTACGAGGACGCGATCATCCTGTCGCAGCGCCTCGTGCAGGACGACGTCCTCTCCTCGATCCACATCGAGGAGCACGAGGTCGACGCCCGTGACACCAAGCTCGGCCCCGAGGAGATCACCCGGGACATCCCGAACGTCTCCGAGGAGGTCCTCTCCGACCTCGACGAGCGCGGCATCATCCGGATCGGTGCCGAGGTCGTCGCCGGCGACATCCTCGTCGGCAAGGTCACGCCCAAGGGTGAGACCGAGCTGACCCCCGAGGAGCGCCTGCTCCGCGCGATCTTCGGTGAGAAGGCGCGCGAGGTGCGCGACACCTCGCTGAAGGTGCCGCACGGTGAGATCGGCAAGGTCATCGGCGTCCGCGTCTTCGACCGCGAGGAGGGCGACGAGCTTCCCCCGGGCGTGAACCAGCTGGTCCGCGTCTACGTCGCCCAGAAGCGCAAGATCACCGACGGTGACAAGCTCGCCGGCCGTCACGGCAACAAGGGTGTCATCTCCAAGATCCTCCCCGTCGAGGACATGCCCTTCCTTGAGGACGGCACCCCGGTCGACATCATCCTCAACCCGCTGGGTGTCCCGTCCCGAATGAACCCGGGACAGGTCCTGGAGATCCACCTCGGCTGGCTCGCCAGCCAGGGCTGGAAGGTCGAGGGCTCCGAGGACTGGCAGCAGCGTCTGCAGGCGATCGGCGCTGACGACGTCGCGCCGCGCACCAACGTCGCGACCCCGGTCTTCGACGGTGCGCGCGAGGACGAGCTGGCGGGTCTGTTCGACTCCACGCTCCCCAACCGCGACGGCGAGCGGATGGTCAAGAGCTCCGGCAAGGCGCAGCTCTTCGACGGCCGCTCCGGTGAGCCGTTCCCGGACCCGATCTCGGTCGGGTACATGTACATCCTCAAGCTGCACCACCTGGTCGACGACAAGCTCCACGCGCGTTCGACCGGTCCGTACTCGATGATCACCCAGCAGCCGCTGGGTGGTAAGGCTCAGTTCGGTGGCCAGCGGTTCGGTGAGATGGAGGTGTGGGCGCTGGAGGCTTACGGCGCCGCGTACGCCCTCCAGGAGCTGCTGACGATCAAGTCCGACGACGTGACCGGCCGCGTGAAGGTCTACGAGGCCATCGTCAAGGGCGAGAACATCCCCGAGCCCGGCATCCCCGAGTCCTTCAAGGTGCTCATCAAGGAGATGCAGTCCCTGTGCCTCAACGTGGAGGTGCTGTCCTCGGACGGCATGTCCATCGAGATGCGCGACACCGACGAGGACGTCTTCCGCGCTGCGGAGGAGCTCGGCATCGACCTGTCCCGGCGCGAGCCGAGCAGCGTCGAAGAGGTCTGACGGGAGTTTGGCCGGGGAGCCCGTGAGGGTTCCCCGGCCGGCCCCAGGACCCCCGTTTCAGACCCCAAGACTTACAACCCTGAGAGGGATTGACGCATAGTGCTCGACGTCAACTTCTTCGATGAGCTCCGGATCGGTCTGGCTACCGCTGACGACATCCGTCAGTGGAGCCACGGCGAGGTCAAGAAGCCCGAGACCATCAACTACCGCACCCTCAAGCCCGAAAAGGACGGACTCTTCTGCGAGAAGATCTTCGGTCCGACCCGGGACTGGGAGTGCTACTGCGGTAAGTACAAGCGCGTCCGCTTCAAGGGCATCATCTGCGAGCGCTGCGGCGTCGAGGTCACTCGCGCCAAGGTGCGCCGTGAGCGGATGGGCCACATCGAGCTGGCCGCTCCCGTTACCCACATCTGGTACTTCAAGGGTGTGCCGAGCCGGCTGGGCTACCTGCTGGACCTCGCGCCCAAGGACCTTGAGAAGGTCATCTACTTCGCCGCCTACATGATCACGTGGGTGGACGAGGAGCGCCGTACGCGCGATCTGCCCTCGCTGGAGGCGCACGTCTCCGTCGAGCGCCAGCAGATCGAGCAGCGCCGCGACTCCGACCTGGAGGCCCGCGCCAAGAAGCTCGAGACCGACCTGGCCGAGCTGGAGGCCGAGGGCGCCAAGGCCGACGTGCGCCGCAAGGTGCGCGAGGGCGCCGAGCGCGAGATGAAGCAGCTGCGCGACCGTGCGCAGCGCGAGATCGACCGTCTCGACGAGGTCTGGAACCGCTTCAAGAACCTCAAGGTCCAGGACCTGGAGGGCGACGAGCTGCTCTACCGCGAGCTGCGTGACCGCTTCGGCACGTACTTCGACGGTTCCATGGGTGCCGCTGCCCTGCAGAAGCGCCTGGAGACCTTCGACCTGGACGAGGAGGCCGAGCGCCTCCGCGAGATCATCCGGACCGGCAAGGGCCAGAAGAAGACCCGTGCGCTCAAGCGCCTCAAGGTCGTCTCCGCCTTCCTGCAGACCCGCAACAGCCCCAAGGGCATGGTGCTGGACTGCATCCCGGTGATCCCGCCGGACCTGCGTCCGATGGTGCAGCTGGACGGTGGCCGCTTCGCGACCTCCGACCTGAACGACCTGTACCGCCGTGTGATCAACCGCAACAACCGCCTCAAGCGTCTCCTTGACCTCGGTGCCCCCGAGATCATCGTGAACAACGAGAAGCGGATGCTGCAGGAGGCCGTCGACGCGCTGTTCGACAACGGCCGCCGCGGTCGCCCGGTGACCGGTCCCGGTAACCGTCCGCTGAAGTCGCTGTCCGACATGCTCAAGGGCAAGCAGGGCCGCTTCCGTCAGAACCTGCTCGGTAAGCGAGTCGACTACTCGGCGCGTTCCGTCATCGTCGTCGGCCCGCAGCTCAAGCTGCACCAGTGCGGTCTGCCCAAGGCCATGGCGCTGGAGCTGTTCAAGCCGTTCGTGATGAAGCGCCTGGTGGACCTCAACCACGCGCAGAACATCAAGAGCGCCAAGCGCATGGTGGAGCGCGGCCGCACGGTCGTGTACGACGTCCTCGAAGAGGTCATCGCCGAGCACCCGGTTCTGCTGAACCGTGCTCCCACCCTGCACCGCCTCGGCATCCAGGCCTTCGAGCCGCAGCTGGTCGAGGGCAAGGCCATCCAGATCCACCCGCTCGTGTGCACCGCGTTCAACGCGGACTTCGACGGTGACCAGATGGCCGTCCACCTGCCGCTCTCCGCGGAGGCGCAGGCCGAGGCCCGCATCCTGATGCTGTCCTCGAACAACATCCTCAAGCCGGCCGACGGCCGTCCGGTCACCATGCCGACCCAGGACATGGTGCTGGGCCTCTTCTTCCTCACCACGGACGAGGAGGAGCGCGAGGTCAAGGGCGAGGGCCGGTCCTTCGGCTCGGTCGCCGAGGCGATCATGGCCTTCGACGCCCGCGAGCTGTCGCTCCAGGCCAAGGTCGACATCCGCTTCCCGATCGGCACCGTCCCGCCGCGTGGCTGGACCCCGCCGGCCGTGGACGAGGCCGACGGCTTCGGCGCGACCGAGTGGCAGCAGGGTGACAGCTTCCGCCTGCGGACGACCCTGGGCCGTGCGCTCTTCAACGAGCTGCTGCCCGAGGACTACCCGTTCGTCGACTACTCGGTGGGCAAGAAGCAGCTCTCCGCGATCGTCAACGACCTGGCCGAGCGCTACCCGAAGGTCATCGTCGCGGCGACCCTGGACAACCTGAAGGCGGCCGGTTTCCACTGGGCCACCCGCTCGGGCGTCACCGTCGCCGTCTCCGACATCGTCGTGCCGGAGGCCAAGAAGGCCATCGTCGCGGGCTACGAGGCCCAGGACGAGAAGGTCCAGAAGCAGTACGAGCGCGGTCTGATCACCAAGGACGAGCGCACTCAGGAACTGATCAACATCTGGACCAAGGCGACCAACGAGGTCGCCGAGGCGATGAACGAGAACTTCCCCAAGACGAACCCCATCTTCATGATGGTTGACTCGGGTGCCCGAGGAAACATGATGCAGATGCGGCAGATCGCCGGTATGCGTGGTCTGGTGTCGAACGCGAAGAACGAGACCATCCCGCGTCCGATCAAGGCGTCGTTCCGCGAGGGCCTGTCCGTGCTGGAGTACTTCATCTCCACGCACGGTGCCCGTAAGGGTCTGGCGGACACCGCTCTGCGTACCGCCGACTCCGGTTACCTCACCCGTCGTCTGGTCGACGTCTCCCAGGACGTCATCATTCGCGAGGAGGACTGCGGTACGGAGCGCGGCCTCAAGCTGCGGATCGCCTCGAAGGGCCCCGACGGTGTCCTGCGCAAGGCGGACGACGTCGAGTCCAGCGTCTACGCCCGCATGCTCGCCGAGGACGTCGTCGTGGACGGCAAGGTCGTCGCGCCGGCCAACGTGGACCTCGGTGACGTGCTCATCGACGCGCTGGTCAACGCGGGCGTCGAGGAGGTCAAGACCCGCTCGGTCCTGACCTGCGAGTCCGCGGTCGGCACCTGCGCCTACTGCTACGGCCGTTCGCTGGCCACCGGCAAGCTGGTCGACATCGGCGAGGCGGTCGGCATCATCGCCGCCCAGTCCATCGGTGAGCCCGGCACCCAGCTGACGATGCGTACCTTCCACACCGGTGGTGTGGCCGGTGACGACATCACCCTGGGTCTGCCGCGTGTCGTCGAGCTCTTCGAGGCCCGTACGCCCAAGGGCGTCGCCCCGATCTCGGAGGCGGCCGGCCGCGTCCGGATCGAGGAGACCGAGAAGACCAAGAAGGTCATCGTCACCCCGGACGACGGCAGCGACGAGACGGCGTACGGCGTCTCCAAGCGTGCCCGCCTCCTGGTGGCCGAGGGCGACCACGTCACGGTCGGCCAGCCGCTGACCGTGGGTGCCGTCAACCCGCACGACGTGCTGCGGATCCTCGGCCAGCGCGCCGTCCAGGTCCACCTGGTCGGCGAGGTCCAGAAGGTCTACAACAGCCAGGGCGTGGCGATCCACGACAAGCACATCGAGATCATCATCCGGCAGATGCTGCGCCGGGTGACGATCATCGAGTCCGGCGACGCGGAGCTGCTGCCGGGCGAGCTGGTGGAGCGCACGAAGTTCGAGGGCGAGAACCGTCGCGTCGTGGCGGAAGGCGGCCACCCGGCCTCCGGCCGTCCGCAGCTGATGGGTATCACCAAGGCTTCGCTGGCCACCGAGTCCTGGCTGTCGGCGGCGTCCTTCCAGGAGACGACCCGGGTTCTGACCGACGCGGCGATCAACGCCAAGTCGGACTCCCTGATCGGCCTCAAGGAGAACGTCATCATCGGTAAGCTCATCCCGGCCGGTACGGGCCTGTCCCGCTACCGCAACATCCGGGTCGAGCCCACCGAGGAGGCCAAGGCCGCGATGTACTCGGCCGTCGGTTACGACGACATCGACTACTCGCCCTTCGGCACCGGCTCCGGCCAGGCGGTCCCGCTGGAGGACTACGACTACGGTCCGTACAACCAGTAATCCTGGTCCGTACGACAGCAACAGGGCGGTCACCCCTTCTGGGGTGGCCGCCCTGCGGCATAGGGGGCCGTGCGGGGGAACTTGTCTCCCCATTGCTGCGTCTGTGATGAGAAGATGGGGAGAACTGTCGAGCGGGGGGAGGTTCGCGAAGTGGCATTCCAGCCTTGGCAGGGGGGACAGCCCGCTCAGCCGGCGAATCAGGTGCCGGCCATGCGGGCTTCGCACGCCGATCGTGAGCGGGCGGTCGATGTGCTCAAGGCGGGATTCGCCGAGGGGCGGCTGCAGCAGCCGGAGTACGAGCAGCGGCTCACCCGGGCCTACAACGCGCAGACGCATTCCGAGCTGCAGATGCTGGTCGCGGACCTGCCGATGGGGCCGGTGCCGCAGGCACAGTTCATGCCGCAGCGGCCGGTGGTGCCGGCGACGTTCATGCCGATGCAGATGCCGATGCCGGTGACGACGAACAGCTCGGCCACCGGCGCGCTGGTCTGCGGGATCATGACCCCGGTGACCTGGGGGCTGACGGCCATCCCGGCGGTCATCCTGGGGCACAAGGCGCGGGCCGAGATTCGCCGGACCGGGCAGGGCGGGGACGGGCAGGCCATCACGGGGCTGATCCTGGGCTGGCTGGCGATCGGCGGCTGGGCGCTCTTCCTGCTGATCTTCATCCTGTCCGCGGCGGTCGGCCTCTGACGGCTCCGATGGCTCACAGGGGTGGCCGGGGCGGGTCGCGGGGGAGTGGCGCCTTCTTCCGTACGGCCGTGGATCGCACTACGGTGGCCGCAACGCCGTGACGAGTCCGGCGTGTCCTTCGCGTGTGCATTTGTTTTGACCGCAGCCAATGCGGTAGGTACGCTCTGACCTTGTGCCTGGGGTGTCCCTGGGCTGCCGTGCGCGCAATCTCCCCAAGCCTCTCGGCCGGGAGCGGCGTCCACACGGGAGCCAGGTTTTGACACCGCAATCTGCCGCCTCACTCGTTCCAGCGAGGACCGGACTGCAGTATTCGACACACCCGACCGCGTGGGTCGGGGGCGTTCCAGGTTAGCTTTACCGAGACTGGCACACAGAAACCGGAGAAACGGTGCCTACGATCCAGCAGCTGGTCCGCAAGGGCCGGCAGGACAAGGTCGAGAAGAACAAGACGCCCGCGCTTGAGGGTTCCCCCCAGCGCCGTGGCGTCTGCACGCGTGTTTTCACCACCACCCCGAAGAAGCCGAACTCGGCCCTGCGTAAGGTCGCGCGTGTGCGTCTGACCAGCGGGATCGAGGTCACCGCTTACATTCCGGGTGAGGGCCACAACCTCCAGGAGCACTCGATCGTGCTCGTGCGTGGCGGCCGTGTGAAGGACCTGCCGGGTGTTCGGTACAAGATCATCCGCGGCTCCCTCGACACGCAGGGCGTCAAGAACCGCAAGCAGGCTCGCAGCCGCTACGGCGCCAAGAAGGAGAAGTAAGAATGCCTCGTAAGGGCCCCGCCCCGAAGCGCCCGGTCATCATCGACCCGGTCTACGGCTCTCCTCTGGTGACCTCCCTCATCAACAAGGTTCTGCTGAACGGCAAGCGCTCCACCGCCGAGCGCATCGTTTACGGCGCCATGGAGGGGCTGCGCGAGAAGACCGGCAACGACCCGGTCATCACCCTCAAGCGCGCGCTCGAGAACATCAAGCCGACCCTTGAGGTCAAGTCCCGCCGCGTCGGTGGCGCGACCTACCAGGTCCCGGTCGAGGTCAAGCCCGGCCGTGCGGCCACGCTCTCGCTCCGCTGGCTCGTGGGCTACTCCCGCGCCCGCCGCGAGAAGACCATGACCGAGCGCCTCATGAACGAACTGCTCGACGCCTCCAACGGCCTCGGCGCTTCGGTCAAGAAGCGCGAGGACACGCACAAGATGGCCGAGTCCAACAAGGCCTTCGCGCACTACCGCTGGTAGTCGCAACCCACATCGAGACCGAGAGAAGATTGAGCCACTATGGCCACCACTTCGCTTGACCTGGCCAAGGTCCGCAACATCGGGATCATGGCCCACATCGACGCGGGCAAGACGACCACCACCGAGCGGATCCTGTTCTACACCGGCGTTTCGTACAAGATCGGTGAGGTCCACGACGGCGCTGCCACGATGGACTGGATGGAGCAGGAGCAGGAGCGCGGCATCACGATTACGTCCGCCGCGACGACCTGTCACTGGCCGCTCGAGGACGTCGACCACACCATCAACATCATCGACACGCCGGGCCACGTCGACTTCACCGTCGAGGTGGAGCGCTCGCTGCGCGTGCTCGACGGTGCCGTGACGGTGTTCGACGGCGTCGCCGGTGTCGAGCCGCAGTCCGAGACCGTTTGGCGTCAGGCGGACCGCTACGGCGTGCCGCGTATCTGCTTCGTCAACAAGCTGGACCGCACCGGTGCCGAGTTCCACCGCTGCGTCGACATGATCACGGACCGCCTCGGCGCGACCCCGATCGTGATGCAGCTGCCGATCGGCACCGAGGCCGACTTCAAGGGCGTGGTCGACCTCGTCCGCATGAAGGCGCTTGTCTGGTCCGCCGAGGCCGCCAAGGGCGAGATGTACGACACCGTCGACATCCCGGCCACGCACGCCGAGGCCGCCGACGAGTGGCGCGGCAAGCTCCTTGAGGCCGTCGCCGAGAACGACGAAGAGATCATGGAGCTGTACCTGGAGGGCCAGGAGCCCACCGAGGAGCAGCTGTACGCGGCGATCCGCCGTATCACGATCGCTTCCGGCAAGGCCGACGTCACCACCGTCACCCCGGTGTTCTGCGGTACCGCCTTCAAGAACAAGGGCGTGCAGCCCCTGCTCGACGCGGTCGTGCGTTACCTGCCCTCCCCGCTGGACGTCGAGGCCATCGAGGGCCACGCGGTCAACGACCCGGAGCAGGTCGTCGCGCGCAAGCCCTCCGAGAGCGAGCCGCTGGCCGCCCTCGCGTTCAAGATTGCGAGCGACCCCCACCTGGGCAAGCTCACCTTCATCCGGGTGTACTCGGGCCGCCTTGAGGCCGGCTCGCAGGTGCAGAACTCGGTGAAGGGCAAGAAGGAGCGCATCGGCAAGATCTACCGGATGCACGCGAACAAGCGTGAGGAGATCGAGTCGGTGGGTGCCGGTGACATCGTCGCCGTCATGGGTCTGAAGCAGACCACCACCGGTGAGACCCTCTGCGACGCGGGCAACCCGGTCATCCTGGAGTCCATGGACTTCCCGGCGCCGGTCATCCAGGTCGCCATCGAGCCCAAGTCCAAGGGCGACCAGGAGAAGCTGGGTGTCGCCATCCAGCGCCTGGCCGAAGAGGACCCCTCGTTCCAGGTGCACACCGACGAGGAGACCGGTCAGACGATCATCGCGGGTATGGGCGAGCTGCACCTCGACGTGCTGGTCGACCGTATGAAGCGCGAGTTCAAGGTCGAGGCCAACGTCGGCAAGCCGCAGGTCGCCTACCGTGAGACCCTGCGCAAGGCCGTCGAGCGTCTCGACTACACGCACAAGAAGCAGACTGGTGGTTCCGGCCAGTTCGCGAAGGTGCAGATCGCGATCGAGCCGCTTGAGGGCGACGGGTACGAGTTCGAGAACAAGGTCACCGGTGGCCGTATCCCGCGGGAGTACATCCCGTCCGTGGACGCGGGCTGCCAGGAGGCCATGGAGTTCGGTGTTCTCGCCGGCTACCCGCTGACCGGCGTCAAGGTCACCCTCCTCGACGGTGCGTTCCACGAGGTCGACTCGTCCGAGATGGCCTTCAAGATCGCCGGTTCGATGGCCTTCAAGGAGGCCGCCCGCAAGGCCAGCCCGGCCCTGCTGGAGCCGATGATGAAGGTCGAGGTCACCACGCCCGAGGACTACATGGGCGATGTGATCGGCGACATCAACTCCCGCCGTGGTCAGATTCAGTCCATGGAGGAGCGCGCCGGCGCCAAGCTCGTCACGGGCCTGGTTCCGCTCTCGGAGATGTTCGGCTACGTCGGAGACCTCCGCAGCAAGACGTCGGGTCGCGCAAGCTACTCGATGCAGTTTGACTCCTACGCCGAGGTTCCCCGGAACGTCGCCGAGGAGATCATCGCGAAGGCCAAGGGCGAGTAGCTCCGTCTCCCGCGAGTCGGAACACGCTTTAGGCTTGACACCGTCTGCCGGGGCAATCCCCGCGATCCGTGAGGAACGCCCCGGCAGCCGGCACCCCAGCAAAGATCACCTGGCGCCGATGAGTAAGGCGTACAGAACCACTCCACAGGAGGACCCCAGTGGCGAAGGCGAAGTTCGAGCGGACTAAGCCGCACGTCAACATCGGCACCATCGGTCACATTGACCACGGTAAGACGACCCTCACGGCCGCCATTACCAAGGTGCTGCATGACGCGTACCCGGACCTGAACGAGGCCTCGGCCTTCGACCAGATCGACAAGGCTCCTGAGGAGCGCCAGCGCGGTATCACCATCTCCATCGCGCACGTCGAGTACCAGACCGAGTCGCGTCACTACGCCCACGTCGACTGCCCCGGTCACGCGGACTACATCAAGAACATGATCACCGGTGCCGCCCAGATGGACGGCGCGATCCTCGTGGTCGCCGCGACCGACGGTCCGATGCCGCAGACCAAGGAGCACGTGCTCCTGGCCCGCCAGGTCGGCGTTCCCTACATCGTTGTCGCCCTGAACAAGGCCGACATGGTGGACGACGAGGAGATCCTGGAGCTCGTCGAGCTCGAGGTCCGTGAGCTCCTCTCCGAGTACGAGTTCCCGGGCGACGACGTCCCGGTCGTCAAGGTCTCGGCGCTGAAGGCGCTCGAGGGTGACGCCGAGTGGGGCAAGTCCGTCCTCGACCTGATGAAGGCCGTCGACGAGTCGATCCCGCAGCCCGAGCGCGACGTCGACAAGCCGTTCCTGATGCCGATCGAGGACGTCTTCACGATCACCGGCCGTGGCACCGTTGTCACCGGTCGTATCGAGCGTGGTGTCCTCAAGGTCAACGAGACCGTCGACATCATCGGCATCAAGACCGAGAAGACCACCACCACGGTCACCGGCATCGAGATGTTCCGGAAGCTCCTCGACGAGGGCCAGGCCGGTGAGAACGTCGGTCTGCTCCTCCGCGGCATCAAGCGCGAGGACGTCGAGCGCGGCCAGGTCATCATCAAGCCGGGCTCGGTCACGCCGCACACCTCCTTCGAGGCGCAGGCGTACATCCTGTCGAAGGACGAGGGTGGCCGTCACACCCCGTTCTTCAACAACTACCGCCCGCAGTTCTACTTCCGTACCACGGACGTGACCGGCGTCGTGACCCTCCCCGAGGGCACCGAGATGGTCATGCCGGGCGACAACACCGAGATGTCGGTCGAGCTGATCCAGCCGGTCGCCATGGAGGAGGGCCTGAAGTTCGCCATCCGTGAGGGTGGCCGGACCGTCGGCGCCGGCCAGGTCACCAAGATCAACAAGTAATTGTTGATCCGGTTGATCCGGTAGCTCCCGGCCTTCGGGCCGGGGGTCCGGGGGTCGCCCCCGGGATAGCACAGCCCCAAGGAGCCCCGTCCACCATCAGGTGGGCGGGGCTCCTTGACAGTTGGGGTCCGATTGGCCTTACGCATCCCACGTATGGCACACTGTCCAGGTTGCTCGGTTGAGTGCCGATGCTGCGCGCCTCCCGCCGGGAGGACTGGAAGCGAGTCCCAGGTATTCGTCGTCCCTTCTCAGGGCCGGAAATACGGGAATCTTCCGGGAAGCGTCAGCGGGGTGCCTCGGCCAGGCGCCCGGTGGGTGTTCTTCCCCTGCCTTCTCCTTCTTGAAGGATCTCTCGTGCGGAGATTTACGGGAAGGGGTGCGACACGCCCGACCGCGTGGGTCGGAGAAGAACGCGAACCTGCCGGGTCCCAGAGCGTTACGAGAGACAGGACTACGAAGTAGCCATGGCGGGACAGAAGATCCGCATCCGGCTCAAGGCCTACGACCACGAGGTCATCGACTCCTCGGCGAAGAAGATCGTCGAGACGGTGACTCGCACTGGTGCGTCGGTCGCGGGCCCGGTGCCGCTGCCCACTGAAAAGAACGTGTACTGCGTCATCAAGTCGCCGCACAAGTACAAGGACTCGCGCGAGCACTTCGAGATGCGCACGCACAAGCGCCTGATCGACATCCTCGACCCGACGCCCAAGACCGTTGACTCGCTGATGCGCCTGGACCTTCCGGCCGGCGTTGACATCGAGATCAAGCTCTGAGAGGCGCGGAAGAGATGGCTAAGCAGATCAAGGGCATCCTGGGCGAGAAGCTCGGCATGACCCAGGTCTGGGACGAGAACAACCGTGTCGTCCCGGTGACCGTGGTGAAGGCCGGCCCCTGCGTCGTTACCCAGGTGCGCACCAATGACCAGGACGGTTACGACTCCGTCCAGATCGCCTTCGGCGAGATCGACCCGCGCAAGGTGAACAAGCCCCTCAAGGGCCACTTCGCGAAGGCCGACGTCACCCCCCGTCGTCACCTCGTCGAGGTCCGTACTCCCGATGCCGGCGAGTACTCCCTCGGCCAGGAGCTGACCGCTGAGACCTTCGAGTCCGGCGTCAAGGTGGACGTGACCGGCAAGAGCAAGGGCAAGGGCTTCGCCGGTGTCATGAAGCGTCACGGCTTCCACGGCGGCAAGGCCTCGCACGGTGCCCACCGCGTGCACCGCAAGCCGGGCTCCATCGGTGGCTGCGCCACCCCGGGCCGCGTGTTCAAGGGCATGCGGATGGCCGGCCGTATGGGCAATGAGCGGGTCACCACCCAGAACCTGACCGTCCACGCCGTTGACGCGGAGAAGGGTCTGCTGCTCATCAAGGGCGCAGTTCCTGGTCCGAACGGCGGCCTCGTCCTGGTCCGTACCGCGGCCAAGGGGGCCTGAGGTAACCGATGAGCACCATTGACATCCTTTCGCCTGCTGGCGACAAGGCCGGTACCGTCGAGCTCCCCACGGAGATCTTCGACGCCAAGGTCAGCGTTCCGCTGATCCACCAGGTCGTTGTCGCGCAGCTGGCCGCTGCCCGTCAGGGTACGCACAAGACCAAGACTCGCGGCGAGGTCCGCGGCGGTGGCAAGAAGCCGTACCGCCAGAAGGGCACCGGCCGGGCGCGTCAGGGTTCGACCCGTGCGCCGCAGTTCGCCGGCGGTGGCATCGTCCACGGCCCCGTGCCGCGTGACTACTCGCAGCGGACGCCCAAGAAGATGAAGGTCGCCGCCCTGCGCGGTGCCCTCACCGACCGGGCCCGCAACTCGCGCATCCACGTCGTTTCCGGCGTGGTCGAGGGTGCGACCTCCACCAAGGCCGCCAAGGCTCTCCTCGGCAAGGTCAGCGAGCGCAAGAACGTGCTCCTGGTCGCCGAGCGCAGCGACGAGGCCGCGTGGCTGTCCGCCCGTAACCTGCCCCAGGTTCACATCCTGGAGCCGGGCCAGCTGAACACGTACGACGTGCTCGTCTCCGACGACGTGGTCTTCACCAAGGCCGCTTTCGAGTCCTTCGTGTCTGGCCCCAAGGCCGCTGAGACCGAAGGGAGCGACGCCTGATGACTGAGGCCGTCGTCACCAGCAAGACCTTCACGGACCCGCGCGACGTTCTCGTCAAGCCGGTGGTTTCCGAGAAGAGCTACGCGCTGCTGGACGAGAACAAGTACACGTTCATCGTCGCGCCCGGCAGCAACAAGACCCAGATCAAGCAGGCCGTCGAGGCGGTCTTCTCGGTCAAGGTCACCGGGGTCAACACGATCAACCGGCAGGGCAAGCGCAAGCGCACCCGCACCGGTTACGGCAAGCGCGCCAACACCAAGCGCGCCATCGTGACCCTCGCCGAGGGCGACCGTATCGACATCTTCGGCGGCCCGGTCTCCTAACGGAGTCCGAGTCGTCCGGAATCGGACGAGGACTGAGAAATGGGTATCCGCAAGTACAAGCCGACGACCCCGGGCCGTCGTGGCTCCAGCGTCGCCGACTTTGTCGAGATCACGCGGTCCACGCCGGAGAAGTCGCTGGTCCGCCCGCTGCACAGCAAGGGCGGCCGTAACAACGCCGGTCGTGTGACCGTTCGCCACCAGGGTGGTGGCCACAAGCGCGCCTACCGCGTGATCGACTTCCGTCGTCACGACAAGGACGGCGTGCCGGCCAAGGTCGCGCACATCGAGTACGACCCGAACCGCACCGCGCGCATCGCGCTGCTGCACTACGCAGACGGCGAGAAGCGCTACATCATCGCGCCCCGTGGCCTGGTCCAGGGTGCTCGGATTGAGAACGGCCCTGGCGCCGACATCAAGCCGGGCAACAACCTGCCGCTGCGCCACATCCCCGTGGGTACGACGATCCACGCGATCGAGCTGCGTCCGGGCGGCGGTGCGAAGTTCGCCCGCTCGGCCGGTGCCTCCGTGCAGCTGCTGGCGAAGGAGGGCGCGATGGCCCACCTTCGTATGCCGTCCGGTGAGATCCGCCTGGTCGACGTGCGCTGCCGCGCCACCGTCGGCGAGGTCGGCAACGCCGAGCAGTCGAACATCAACTGGGGCAAGGCCGGCCGTATGCGCTGGAAGGGCGTCCGCCCGACCGTGCGTGGTGTCGTGATGAACCCGGTTGACCACCCGCACGGTGGTGGTGAGGGCAAGACTTCCGGTGGTCGCCACCCGGTCTCGCCCTGGGGCCAGAAGGAGGGTCGTACTCGCTCGCCGAAGAAGGCAAGCAACAAGTACATCGTCCGCCGCCGCAAGACGAACAAGAAGCGCTAGGAGCGGGTTTAGATGCCGCGCAGTCTCAAGAAGGGGCCCTTCGTCGACGACCACCTTTCCAAGAAGGTGGACGTTCAGAACGATGCAGGCACCAAGAACGTCATCAAGACCTGGTCCCGCCGCTCCATGATCGTCCCGGCCATGCTCGGCCACACGATCGCGGTGCACGACGGCCGCAAGCACGTCCCGGTGTTCGTCACCGAGTCGATGGTCGGCCACAAGCTCGGCGAGTTTGCGCCGACCCGCACCTTCCGCGGCCACGAGAAGGACGACCGCAAGTCGCGTCGTCGCTGATCGACCGGAGTGCGAAGACTATGACTGACACCGAAGGGACAACCATGGAAGCCAGGGCCCAGGCGCGGTACATCCGCGTCACGCCCATGAAGGCCCGCCGCGTGGTGGACCTTATCCGTGGCATGGATGCCACGGAGGCTCAGGCGGTCCTGCGTTTCGCCCCGCAGGCCGCGAGCGTGCCGGTTGGCAAGGTGCTGGACAGCGCCATTGCCAACGCCGCGCACAACTACGACCACACGGACGCCTCCTCGCTGGTCATCAGCGAGGCGTACGTCGACGAGGGCCCGACCCTGAAGCGGTTCCGTCCGCGTGCCCAGGGTCGTGCCTACCGGATCCGCAAGCGGACCAGCCACATCACCGTGGTCGTCAGCAGCAAGGAAGGAACCCGGTAATGGGCCAGAAGGTAAACCCGCACGGGTTCCGGCTCGGCATCACCACCGACTTCAAGTCGCGTTGGTACGCCGACAAGCTGTACAAGGACTACGTCAAGGAAGACGTCGCCATTCGTCGCATGATGACGAAGGGCATGGAGCGCGCCGGTATCTCCAAGGTGGAGATCGAGCGCACCCGTGAGCGCGTCCGCGTTGACATCCACACCGCTCGTCCGGGCATCGTCATCGGCCGCCGCGGCGCCGAGGCGGACCGCATCCGCGGCGAGCTGGAGAAGCTGACCGGCAAGCAGGTCCAGCTGAACATCCTCGAGGTCAAGAACCCCGAGACCGATGCGCAGCTGGTGGCCCAGGCCGTCGCCGAGCAGCTCTCGTCCCGCGTCTCCTTCCGTCGCGCCATGCGTAAGAGCATGCAGTCGACGATGAAGGCCGGCGCCAAGGGCATCAAGATCCAGTGCGGTGGCCGTCTCGGCGGCGCCGAGATGTCCCGCTCGGAGTTCTACCGCGAGGGCCGTGTGCCCCTGCACACGCTCCGTGCGAACGTCGACTACGGCTTCTTCGAGGCCAAGACCACCTTCGGCCGCATCGGCGTGAAGGTCTGGATCTACAAGGGCGACGTCAAGAACATCGCCGAGGTTCGCGCCGAGAACGCTGCCGCCCGTGCGGGTAACCGCCCGGCTCGCGGTGGTGGCAACGACCGCCCGCGTCGCGGTGGCGAGCGCGGCGGCCGCGGCGGCCGCAAGCCGCAGCAGCAGAGCGCCGCTGCCGAGGCCCCCAAGGCCGAGGCCGCTGCCGCTGCTCCGGCGGAGACCCCCGGAACGGAGGCCTGACCGACATGCTGATCCCTCGCAGGGTCAAGCACCGCAAGCAGCACCACCCGAAGCGCAACGGTATGGCCAAGGGTGGCACCGAGCTGGCCTTCGGTGAGTACGGAATCCAGGCCGTCACTCCGGCCTACGTGACGAACCGTCAGATCGAGTCCGCTCGTATCGCGATGACCCGTCACATCAAGCGTGGCGGCAAGGTCTGGATCAACATCTACCCGGACCGCCCGCTCACGAAGAAGCCCGCCGAGACCCGCATGGGTTCCGGTAAGGGTTCTCCGGAGTGGTGGGTCGCGAACGTCAAGCCCGGTCGGGTGATGTTCGAGCTGTCCTTCCCGAACGAGAAGGTTGCTAAGGAGGCGCTGACCCGCGCCGCCCACAAGCTTCCGATGAAGTGCCGCATCGTTCGGCGCGAGGCAGGTGAATCGTGATGTCGGCCGTTACCAAGGCGTCCGAGCTGCGCGAGCTGAACAACGAGGACCTCGTTGCCAAGCTCCGTGAGGCCAAGGAAGAGCTGTTCAACCTCCGCTTCCAGGCGGCGACCGGACAGCTCGAGAACCACGGCCGGCTGAAGGCCGTCCGCAAGGACATCGCCCGGATCTACACCCTGATGCGTGAGCGCGAGCTGGGCATCGAGACGGTGGAGAGCGCCTGATGAGCGAGAAGAATGTGACTGAGACGAACGAGCGCGGTTTCCGCAAGACCCGTGAGGGTCTCGTCGTCAGCGACAAGATGGACAAGACCGTCGTCGTCGCTGTCGAGGACCGCGTCAAGCACGCGCTGTACGGCAAGGTCATCCGCCGTACCAACAAGCTCAAGGCGCACGACGAGCAGAACGCTGCCGGCGTCGGCGACCGCGTCCTCCTGATGGAGACCCGGCCGCTGTCCGCCAGCAAGCGCTGGCGCATCGTCGAGATCCTCGAGAAGGCCAAGTAATCCCTCCTAGGGGGACCCCCTAGGAACAGTTCCGCCAGGCTCGGCGAGAAGCGCGAAGCACTCGCGCTTCTCGCCGGGAACCGGCAGACAAACAGGAGATAGACGTGATCCAGCAGGAGTCGCGACTGCGGGTCGCCGACAACACTGGTGCGAAGGAGATCCTTTGCATCCGTGTTCTCGGTGGTTCCGGTCGCCGCTACGCGGGCATCGGTGACGTCATCGTCGCCACCGTCAAGGATGCGATCCCCGGTGGCAACGTGAAGAAGGGTGACGTCGTCAAGGCGGTCATCGTTCGCACCGTCAAGGAGCGCCGCCGTCCCGACGGCTCGTACATCCGCTTCGACGAGAACGCGGCCGTCATCCTCAAGAACGATGGCGACCCCCGCGGCACCCGTATCTTCGGCCCCGTGGGCCGTGAGCTGCGCGAGAAGAAGTTCATGAAGATCATCTCGCTCGCGCCGGAGGTGCTGTAACCGATGAAGATCAAGAAGGGCGACCTGGTCCAGGTCATCACCGGTAAGGACAAGGGCAAGCAGGGCAAGGTCATCCAGGCCTTCCCCCGCGAGGACCGCGTCCTGGTCGAGGGTGTCAACCGGGTCAAGAAGCACACCAAGGCCGGCCAGACCGCTCGTGGTTCGAAGACCGGCGGCATCGTGACGACCGAGGCCCCCATCCACGTCAGCAACGTTCAGCTGGTTGTGGAGAAGGACGGCCAGAAGGTTGTCACCCGCGTCGGATACCGCTTCGACGACGAGGGCAACAAGATCCGCGTTGCCAAGCGGACCGGTGAGGACATCTGATGACTGCCACCACCAACGCGCCGCGTCTGAAGACGCGCTACCGCGAAGAGATCGCCGGGAAGCTGAAGGACGAGTTCTCCTACGAGAACGTCATGCAGATCCCCGGTCTGACCAAGATCGTGGTCAACATGGGTGTGGGCGACGCCGCCCGCGACTCCAAGCTGATCGAGGGCGCCATCCGCGACCTCACCACGATCACCGGCCAGAAGCCGGCCGTCACCAAGGCCCGTAAGTCCATCGCGCAGTTCAAGCTGCGCGAGGGCCAGCCGATCGGTGCCCACGTCACCCTCCGTGGTGACCGCATGTGGGAGTTCCTGGACCGCCTGCTGTCGCTCGCGCTGCCGCGCATCCGCGACTTCCGTGGTCTGTCCCCGAAGCAGTTCGACGGTCGGGGCAACTACACCTTCGGTCTCACGGAGCAGGTCATGTTCCACGAGATCGACCAGGACAAGATCGACCGGACGCGGGGCATGGACATCACCGTGGTCACCACGGCGTCCAACGACGATGAGGGCCGCGCCCTGCTTCGTCACCTCGGCTTCCCGTTCAAGGAGAACTGACCGTGGCGAAGAAGGCTCTGATCGCTAAGGCGGCTCGTAAGCCGAAGTTTGCTGTCCGCGCGTACACGCGCTGCCAGCGCTGCGGCCGTCCGCACTCCGTCTACCGCAAGTTCGGCCTGTGCCGCGTGTGCCTTCGTGAGATGGCTCACCGTGGCGAGCTGCCGGGCGTGACCAAGAGCTCCTGGTAATCCCTCACTTGGGATGACCGGGGCTCTCGGTAAGCAATCGGTCGGCGGGATCCCCGCCCCTTTTTTTCCCGTAGGGTAGAGGGGTTTGGGCGTCCCGCCGCCCGAGACCGACCGCGGGCGAAGCCCGCATAACGTCGCTTACTACGCCGTAGGTCCCCGCGCCGCACCCGTCCCGACTCTGATCGGGGAGAGGGATGGCGCACATAGGAAACCCCGGCGAGAGAGGCCGAAGGCCAATTCATGACCATGACTGACCCCATCGCAGACATGCTGACCCGTCTGCGGAACGCGAACTCGGCGTACCACGACACCGTCGTGATGCCGCACAGCAAGATCAAGTCGCACATCGCGGAGATCCTCCAGCAGGAGGGTTACATCACCGGCTGGCGCGTCGAGGACGCCGAGGTCGGCAAGAACCTCGTCCTTGAGCTGAAGTTCGGCCCGAACCGCGAGCGCTCGATCGCCGGCATCAAGCGGATCTCGAAGCCGGGCCTCCGGGTCTACGCAAAGTCCACCAACCTGCCGAAGGTGCTCGGCGGCCTGGGCGTGGCGATCATCTCCACGTCCCACGGTCTGCTCACCGGCCAGCAGGCGCAGAAGAAGGGCGTGGGTGGGGAAGTCCTCGCCTACGTCTGGTAACCCGGGAACGGAGGAATAGCTAATGTCGCGCATTGGCAAGCTGCCCATCCAGGTTCCCGCTGGTGTGGACGTCACCATCGAGGGCCGCACGGTCAACGTGAAGGGTCCCAAGGGCTCCCTTTCGCACACCGTGGCCGCTCCCATCGAGGTCGCCAAGGGTGAGGACGGCGTCATCAACGTCACCCGCCCGAACGACGAGCGTCAGAACAAGGCCCTGCACGGCCTGTCCCGCACGCTGGTGGCGAACATGATCACCGGCGTGACCCAGGGATACAGCAAGGCGCTCGAGATCAGCGGTGTCGGTTACCGCGTCCAGGCCAAGGGCTCCAACCTGGAGTTCGCCCTGGGCTACAGCCACCCGATCGTGATCGAGGCCCCCGAGGGGATCTCCTTCAAGGTCGAGTCCCCGACCAAGCTCAGCGTCGAGGGCATCGACAAGCAGAAGGTCGGCGAGGTGGCGGCGAACATCCGCAAGCTGCGCAAGCCTGACCCGTACAAGGCCAAGGGCGTCAAGTACGCCGGCGAGGTCATCCGCCGCAAGGTCGGAAAGGCTGGTAAGTAAGCCATGGCATACGGTGTGAAGATCGCGAAGGGTGACGCTTACAAGCGCGCCGCCGCCAAGCGTCGCCACATCCGCATCCGTAAGCGGATTTCGGGTACCGCGGAGCGTCCGCGTCTGGTCGTGACGCGGTCCAACCGCGGCATCACCGCGCAGGTCATCGACGACATCCAGGGCCACACGCTGGCCTCGGCGTCGAGCCTGGACGCGTCGATCCGTGGTGGCGAGGGCGACAAGAGCGCCCAGGCCCAGAAGGTCGGCTCCCTGGTCGCCGAGCGTGCCAAGGCCGCCGGTGTCGAGGCCGTCGTGTTCGACCGTGGTGGCAAGCAGTACGCCGGGCGGATTGCCGCTCTGGCCGACGCCGCCCGCGAAGCCGGGCTGAAGTTCTAAGCCCCGGTTCCGGAGCTAGCGGACGTAACAGAGAGAGGTAAATCCAATGGCTGGACCCCAGCGCCGCGGGAGCGGTGCCGGTGGCGGCGAGCGGCGGGACCGGAAGGGTCGCGACGGTGGCGCTGCCGCCGAGAAGACCGCGTACGTTGAGCGCGTTGTCGCGATCAACCGCGTCGCCAAGGTTGTCAAGGGTGGTCGTCGATTCAGCTTCACCGCGCTGGTCGTGGTGGGCGACGGTGACGGCACCGTAGGTGTCGGTTACGGCAAGGCCAAGGAAGTTCCGGCTGCCATCGCCAAGGGCGTGGAAGAGGCCAAGAAGAACTTCTTCAAGGTCCCCCGTATCCAGGGCACCATCCCTCACCCCATCCAGGGCGAGAAGGCTGCGGGCGTCGTCCTGCTCAAGCCGGCTTCCCCCGGTACCGGTGTGATCGCCGGTGGCCCCGTGCGTGCCGTTCTGGAGTGCGCGGGCATCCACGACGTGCTGAGCAAGTCGCTCGGTTCGTCGAACCCGATCAACATCGTGCACGCCACGGTGACCGCGCTTCAGGGCCTTCAGCGCCCCGAGGAGATCGCGGCCCGTCGTGGCCTGCCGCTGGAGGACGTTGCTCCCGCCGCTCTGCTGCGGGCGCGTGCAGGGGTGACCGCGTAATGGCGCACCTCAAGATCACGCAGACGAAGTCCTACATCGGTAGCAAGCAGAACCACCGCGACACCCTTCGTTCGCTGGGCCTGAAGAAGCTCAACGACGTGGTTGTCAAGGAGGACCGCCCCGAGTTCCGCGGCATGGTGCACACCGTCCGCCACCTCGTGACGGTTGAGGAGGTCGACTGACATGGCGGAGCAGAACCCGCTCAAGGTCCACAACCTCCGTCCTGCCCCGGGCGCCAAGACCGCCAAGACCCGCGTGGGTCGTGGCGAGGCGTCCAAGGGTAAGACCGCTGGTCGTGGTACCAAGGGTACGAAGGCCCGTTACCAGGTTCCGGAGCGCTTCGAGGGTGGGCAGATGCCCCTCCACATGCGCCTCCCGAAGCTGAAGGGTTTCAAGAACCCCGCTCACAAGCAGTTCCAGGTCGTGAACCTGGACAAGCTGGCCGCGCTCTACCCGCAGGGTGGCGAGGTCACGGTGGCCGACCTGGTCGCCAAGGGCGCGGTGCGCAAGAACGAGCTCGTCAAGGTCCTGGGCCAGGGCGAGATCTCCGTGGCGCTGCAGGTTTCGGTTGACGCCGTTTCCGGCTCCGCCAAGGAGAAGATTGCCGCCGCCGGCGGCACCGTCACCGAACTCATCTGAGTTCGTTGATTCAACTGACCGGGGATGCCCATCGTTTGGGGCATCCCCGGTTGGTCGTTCCAAGGGGGTACGGTCGCCGGTAAGGTGGCAGGCACTGCTGTTTTCCGGGGCTCAGGCCCCGGGCCCCGCCGCACGGGCCGTGTCCGGGCGGTTTTTGGCCTATGTATTCGTCGATCCTCAAGACCGTCACCTCTCGCCTAAGGGGCGAAGAGGCGCAGGAGGCACCGTGCTCACCGCGTTCGCCCGAGCGTTCAAGACGCCCGACCTGCGCAAGAAGCTGCTGTTCACATTGGGCATCATCGTGCTCTACCGGATCGGAGCGCACGTCCCGGTCCCCGGGGTGAACTACGCGAACGTCGAGACCTGCATGCGGCAGGCCGGCGGCAACAGCGGGTTGTTCGCCCTGGTGAACATGTTCAGCGGTGGTGCGCTGCTGCAGATCACGATCTTCGCGCTGGGGATCATGCCGTACATCACGGCGAGCATCATCCTCCAGCTGCTGACCGTGGTGATCCCCAGGCTGGAGGCCCTCAAGAAAGAGGGGCAGTCCGGCACGGCGAAGATCACCCAGTACACCCGCTATCTGACCGTGGCGCTCGCCATCCTGCAGGGCACCGGCCTGGTGGCCACCGCCCGCAGCGGCGCGCTCTTCCAGAACTGCCCGGTCGCCAGCGAGATCGTGCCCAGCGACTCGATCTTCACCACCATCACGATGGTCATCACGATGACCGCCGGCACCGCCCTGATCATGTGGCTCGGTGAGCTCGTCACCGACCGCGGTATCGGCAACGGCATGTCCATCCTGATGTTCATCTCGATCGCCGCCGGCTTCCCGGGCGCCCTGTGGCAGATCAAGCTCACCGGCAAGCTCGCCGATGGCTGGATCGAGTTCTTCGCGGTGATCGCGGTCGGCCTGGCGATGGTCGCCCTGGTGGTCTTCGTCGAGCAGGCCCAGCGGCGCATTCCCGTGCAGTACGCGAAGCGGATGATCGGTCGCCGGTCCTATGGCGGTACGTCCACGTACATCCCGCTCAAGGTGAATCAGGCGGGTGTGATTCCCGTCATCTTCGCGTCATCGCTGCTCTACATTCCAGCCCTCATCGCACAGTTCAGCGGGTCGAAGGCGGCATGGGCGACCTGGATCGCCACCAACTTCACCAAGGGAAATCACCCGGTTTACATCGTTACGTACTTCCTGCTGATCGTCTTCTTCGCGTTCTTCTACGTCGCCATCAGCTTCAACCCCGAAGAAGTTGCCGACAACATGAAGAAGTATGGTGGCTTCATCCCGGGTATCCGGGCTGGTCGCCCGACGGCCGAGTACCTCAGCTACGTGCTCAACCGGATCACGTGGCCGGGCTCGCTGTACCTGGGGCTGATCGCGCTCGTACCAACAGTGGCGTTGGTGCTTTTCAACGCGAACCAGAACTTCCCGTTCGGCGGGACGAGCATCCTCATCATCGTGGGTGTGGGCCTGGAGACCGTGAAGCAGATCGAGAGCCAGCTTCAGCAGCGCAACTACGAAGGGTTCCTCCGCTGATGCGAATCGTCCTCGTCGGACCCCCGGGGGCCGGCAAGGGTACGCAGGCTGCGTACCTTGCCAAGAACCTCGCGATCCCGCACATCTCCACGGGGGACCTGTTCCGCGCCAACATCAGTCAGGGCACGCCCCTGGGTGTCGAGGCGAAGTCCTACATGGACGCCGGAAACCTGGTGCCCGACTCGGTCACCATCGGCATGGCCGAGGACCGCATGGAGCAGGCCGACGCCGCCGAGGGCTTCCTCCTCGACGGCTTCCCGCGCAACCTCGGCCAGGCCGAGGCGCTGGACGAGTACCTCAAGAGCCACGGCCTGAAGCTGGACGCCGTCCTGGACCTGGAGGTCCCGGAGGACGAGGTCGTCAAGCGGATCGCCGGCCGGCGGATCTGCCGCAAGGACTCCAGCCACGTCTTCCACGCCGAGTACAACAAGCCGGAGACCGAGGGCGTCTGCGACGTCTGTGGCGGCGAGCTGTACCAGCGTGACGACGACCGCGAGGCGACCGTCCGCAAGCGGCTGGAGGTCTACCACACGGAGACCGAGCCGATCATCGACTACTACAAGGCCCAGGACCTGGTCGTGACGATCCCGGCCCTCGGCAAGGTCGAAGAGGTCACGCAGCGCGCGATGGCCGCGCTGCCCTCGCGCGAGGCGTAGCAGCAACCGGCTTCGATACGGCCGCGGTGCCCCGACGGGGCGCCGCGGCCGTATTGCGTACGGGTACCGTGGTAGCCGCAATCAGCATCGAGCAACCACGAGGCGACCAGCCACCTCCGCGCGAGCGGCGGCGGCCCGGCCGCAAAGGGAGAGCCAGCCGCAATGGTGGAGATCAAGACCCCCGAGCAGATCGCGAAGATGCGCGAGGCGGGGCTGGTGGTCGCCGCCATCCACGCCGCCACCCGGAAGGTCGCGGTGCCGGGCGCCACGACCAAGGACCTGGACGACGCGGCGCGCAAGGTGCTCGCCGAGCACGGCGCGAAGTCGAACTTCCTCGGTTACGGCGGCTTCCCCGCGACCATCTGCACTTCGGTGAACGATGTCGTGGTGCACGGCATCCCCGACACCGAGACGGTGCTGCAGGACGGGGACATCATCTCCATCGACTGCGGCGCGATCATCGACGGCTGGCACGGCGACGCCGCGTACACCGCCTTCGTCGGGTCGGGTCACTCCGCGGAGCTGATCGAGCTCAGCCGGGTCACCGAGGAGTCGATGTGGGCCGGTATCGCGGCGGTCGCCAAGGGTAACCGCCTGGTCGACATCTCCAAGGCGATCGAGGGCTACATCCGGCGCCAGCCCCGTCCGGTCAGCGGCAAGTACGGCATCGTCGAGGACTACGGCGGCCACGGCATCGGCTCGCAGATGCACATGGACCCGCATCTGCTGAACTACGTCGACCGCAAGCGCGGCCGCGGCCCCAAGCTGGTGCCCGGTTTCTGCATCGCGATCGAGCCGATGGTCAATCTCGGTACGCCCAAGACCCACGTCCTTGAGGACGACTGGACGGTCAAGTCGAACGACGGCAGCTGGTCCTCGCACTGGGAGCACTCGGTCGCGCTGACCGAGGACGGCCCGTTGGTGCTGACCTCTCCGGACGGCGGCAAGGCGAAGCTGGCCGAGCTGGGGATCACGGCCGCGCCCGACCCCCTGGCCTGAGCCGCTTGCGCCCCGGCGCGGCCCCCGGGCGTAAGGATCACCCCTGGTGGGCAATAATCCAGGATTCGTCTTTTCCCAGGCACTGACGTAGACTGACGCGTCGGCTCTCGTGCATCCGTATGCCTGTAGACAGGTGGCATCTTCGATGTCGCGGAGACGCAAGAGTCGATCAAGGTAGCCGATTCGAAAGGCGAAGCGTGGCCAAGAAGCAAGGTGCCATCGAGATCGAGGGCACCGTGATCGAGTCCCTCCCGAACGCCATGTTCAAGGTGGAACTCCAGAACGGTCACAAGGTCCTCGCGCACATCAGCGGCAAGATGCGGATGCACTACATCCGCATCCTCCCGGATGACCGGGTCGTCGTGGAGCTTTCTCCGTACGACCTGACGCGTGGCCGGATCGTCTACCGCTACAAGTAGATCTTGTCGACGTCCCGCTCCCGTGGGGCGACGGCACTGACCCGGAGAACCTCACATCCCATGAAGGTCAAGCCGAGCGTCAAGAAGATCTGCGACAAGTGCAAGGTGATCCGCCGCCACGGCCGGGTCATGGTCATCTGCGACAACCTGCGCCACAAGCAGCGCCAGGGCTGACGCACGCCGACCACCTGCATTTCGCAGTTCGCGCGACGCAAGCACACACGTACATACGCAGTCACCCGACCCCCCGCACCACTCGCGTGGGGACGACACCCCCGGCTCGGAGGCCGGGGACCCGGCTCGTAATTCTGCAGAGTCTTACGGGAACGGTGCTGCGGAAGACCTCCGAATAGCCATCAGGAGCCACATCAATGGCACGCCTCGCAGGCGTTGATCTCCCGCGCGAAAAGCGTGTGGAGGTCGCCCTCACCTACGTCTTCGGTATCGGGCGGACGCTCTCGCAGCAGACTCTCGCCGCCACCGGCGTGAACCCGAACACCCGGGTCCGCGACCTGGCCGAGGAAGACCTCGTCAAGATCCGCGAGTACGTCGACAACAACCTCAAGACCGAGGGTGACCTCCGTCGCGAGATCCAGGCGGACATCCGCCGCAAGGTCGAGATCGGCTGCTACCAGGGTCTGCGTCACCGTCGCGGTCTGCCGGTGCACGGTCAGCGCACCAGCACGAACGCCCGTACCCGCAAGGGTCCGCGTCGCGCGATCGCCGGCAAGAAGAAGCCGGGCAAGAAGTAGTCCTCAGCAGGACGCACTGTGTGTTCTGGGGGGATACCCCTCAGAGCCCCCCAAGCGGTCTTCGCTGTAGGACCGACCACCTCCACGGGAGTAATGAATGCCTCCGAAGGGCCGTACGGCCGGCGCCAAGAAGGTGCGCCGCAAGGAGAAGAAGAACGTCGCCCACGGGCACGCTCACATCAAGAGCACGTTCAACAACACGATCGTCTCGATCACGGACCCCACGGGCAACGTGATCTCTTGGGCCTCTGCCGGCCACGTCGGCTTCAAGGGCTCGCGCAAGTCCACCCCCTTCGCCGCGCAGATGGCCGCCGAGTCGGCCGCCCGCCGCGCGCAGGAGCACGGCATGCGCAAGGTTGACGTCTTCGTCAAGGGCCCGGGTTCGGGTCGCGAGACGGCCATCCGTTCGCTGCAGGCGACCGGTCTTGAGGTCGGCTCCATCCAGGACGTCACCCCGACCCCGCACAACGGATGCCGCCCGCCCAAGCGTCGCCGCGTCTGACCACCTGAAGTAGGAGACAACTAGACAATGGCGCGTTACACCGGGGCCGACTGCAAGCGTTGCCGTCGGGAGAAGCAGAAGCTCTTCCTCAAGGGGAGCAAGTGCGAGAGCGCAAAGTGCCCGATCGAGATCCGTCCTTACCCCCCGGGTGAGCACGGTCGCGGGCGCACCAAGGACAGCGAGTACCTGCTCCAGCTTCGTGAGAAGCAGAAGTGCAGCCGTATCTACGGTGTCCTTGAGAAGCAGTTCGTGAACTACTACAAGGAAGCGAACCAGAAGTCCGGCAAGACCGGTGAGAACCTTCTGCGCATCCTTGAGACCCGTCTCGACAACGTGGTCTACCGGGCCGGCTTTGCCAAGTCCCGGGACCACGCCCGTCAGCTGGTGCGTCACGGACACATCACCGTGAACGGCCGCAAGACCGACATCCCGTCGGCTCGTGTGGCGGTGAACGACATCATCGAGGTCCGCGAGGGCTCTCGGAACCTGACCCCCTTCGAGGTGGCCAAGGCCGAGGCCGGCGAGAAGACCGTTCCGGCCTGGCTGGAAGCGATCCCGTCGAACCTCCGGATTCTGGTGCACAGCCTGCCCGAGCGCCAGGTGATCGACACCCAGGTGCAGGAGCAGCTGATCGTCGAGCTCTACTCGAAGTAGGGCTCGTCGGCTCTCCTCAGGTAAGAGCCGGCGGGTGTGGGCGGTACGGGGCCATTGGCGTCGTACCGCCCGTACCCTTGTCAGTACAGCGGGCGTCAAATAGCGGGCGCCCACGACTGAAGGACCGAAAACATGCTGATTGCTCAGCGTCCCTCTCTGACCGAAGAGGTCGTCGACGAATACCGCTCCCGGTTCGTGATCGAGCCGCTGGAGCCGGGCTTCGGCTACACCCTCGGCAACTCCCTGCGTCGTACGCTCCTCTCCTCGATCCCGGGTGCGGCGGTCACGTCCATCCGCATCGACGGTGTCCTGCACGAGTTCACCACCGTGCCGGGCGTCAAGGAGGACGTCACCGACCTCATCCTCAACATCAAGCAGCTGGTCGTCTCCTCGGAGCACGACGAGCCGGTCGTGATGTACCTGCGCAAGCAGGGTCCCGGCCTGGTCACCGCTGCCGACATCGCGCCCCCGGCCGGTGTCGAGGTCCACAACCCGGACCTGGTCCTCGCCACGCTCAACGGCAAGGGCAAGCTGGAGATGGAGCTGACCGTCGAGCGCGGTCGCGGCTATGTCTCCGCCGTGCAGAACAAGCAGGTGGGCCAGGAGATCGGCCGTATCCCGGTCGACTCGATCTACTCGCCGGTGCTCAAGGTCACCTACAAGGTCGAGGCGACCCGTGTCGAGCAGCGCACCGACTTCGACAAGCTGATCGTCGACGTCGAGACCAAGCAGGCCATGCGGCCGCGCGACGCCATGGCGTCCGCCGGTAAGACGCTGGTCGAGCTGTTCGGTCTGGCGCGCGAGCTCAACATCGACGCCGAGGGCATCGACATGGGCCCGTCCCCGACGGACGCCGCCCTCGCCGCCGACCTGGCGCTGCCGATCGAGGAGCTTGAGCTCACCGTTCGCTCGTACAACTGCCTCAAGCGTGAGGGCATCCACTCCGTGGGTGAGCTCGTGGCGCGCTCCGAGGCCGACCTGCTCGACATCCGCAACTTCGGTGCGAAGTCGATCGACGAGGTCAAGGCGAAGCTGGCCGGCATGGGCCTGGCGCTCAAGGACAGCCCGCCCGGATTCGACCCGACCGCCGCCGCCGACGCCTTCGGCGCGGACGACGACGCGGACGCCGGGTTCGTGGAGACCGAGCAGTACTGAGTTCGACCGGTCGGGGTCCGGGGCGCCGTCCCGGACCCCGACCGTGTGATGCTTCCGCGGGGCGGCCGCCTCGCGGGAACTGACACCGGTACCTGATACGGCCGGTGCAGCAATGAAGGAGATACACATGCCGAAGCCCGCCAAGGGTGCCCGTCTGGGCGGCAGCGCCGCACACGAGCGTCTGATGCTGCGCAACCTGGCCACCGCTCTCTTCGAGCACGGTCGCATCACCACGACCGAGGCCAAGGCCCGTCGTCTGCGTCCGTACGCGGAGCGTCTGGTGACCAAGGCGAAGAAGGGCGACCTTCACAACCGCCGTCAGGTCATGCAGCTGATCTCGGACAAGAGCGTCGTGCACACGCTCTTCACGGAGATCGCCCCGCGGTTCGAGAACCGCCCGGGTGGCTACACCCGTATCACCAAGATCGGTAACCGCCGTGGCGACAACGCTCCCATGGCCGTCATCGAGCTGGTGGAGGCGCTGACCGTGGCGCAGCAGGCGACTGGTGAGGCCGAGGCCGCCACCAAGCGTGCGGCCAAGGACGCGGAGGCCGCTGCGGCCGAGACCACCGAGGCCCCGGCCGAGGAGTCGAAGGACGCCTGAGGCTTCGCCTCGCGTCGAGCGGGTCCGTCCCTTCGGGGGCGGGCCCGCTTCCGTATGCCGGGAGCTTGAGAGGATGGTGGGTGTGAGCGACGAGGTGAAGCCCGGGTACGTCCGGGTGCGGCTGGACCTTTCCTACGACGGGAAGGACTTCTCCGGGTGGGCCAAGCAGGCCGGGGGGCAGCGGACGGTCCAGGGGGAGATCGAGGACGCGCTGCGGACGGTGACGCGGTCGCGCCAGACCACGTACGAGCTGACCGTCGCGGGCCGGACCGATGCCGGGGTGCATGCGCGCGGGCAGGTGGCGCACGTCGACCTCCCCGCGGAGCTGTGGGCCGAGCATCGGGAGAAGCTGCTCAAGCGGCTGGCCGGACGGCTGCCCAAGGACGTGCGGGTGTGGTCGCTGACCGAGGCGCCGGAAGGCTTCAACGCGCGGTTCTCGGCGATCTGGCGGCGGTACGCGTACCGGGTCACCGACCACCACGGGGGCGTGGACCCGCTGCTGCGCGGCCATGTGCTGTGGCACGACTGGGCGCTCGACGTGGACGCCATGAACGAGGCGGCCGGTCCGCTGCTGGGGGAGCACGACTTCGCGGCGTACTGCAAGCGGCGCGAGGGGGCGACGACCATCCGGACGCTGCAGGAGCTGAGCCTGGAGCGCGGCGCCGACGGGATCATCACCGCGACCGTGCGGGCGGACGCCTTCTGCCACAACATGGTGCGGTCGCTGATCGGCGCGCTGCTGTTCGTCGGGGACGGCCACCGGCCGCCGGAGTGGCCGGGGAAGGTGCTGGCCGCGGGCGTACGGGACTCCGCGGTGCACGTCGTACGGCCGCACGGGCTGACGCTGGAGGAGGTCGGGTACCCGGCCGACGAGCTGCTGAGGGCCCGGAACCTCGAAGCGCGCAACAAGCGGACCCTGCCGGGAGCCTCCGTGGGCGGCTGCTGCTGAGCCGGCCCGGTGGTGGCGCTGCCCGGGGCCGCGCCACCAGGGGCGTCAGGACTGGCCGGCCTTCTTCTGGGCTTCCTTCAGCTGCCGCTCCGCGGCCTTCGCGGCCTGGTCCTTGCCGCGCTGGGTGATCCGGGTGAAGGCGTAGGAGCCGCCGTCCCGGGCGATCTGCTGGGCCTTGGTCTCGGACGGGACGACATCCTTGCCGTTGAGGTAGCCGGCGATGATGAAGTAGGCGTAGCGGCCGGTGGCGTTGGTCGCCATCCGGCACTTGTGGCCCTGGCAGAAGTCCGAGGGGACGCCGCCGCCGGGCAGCGGCATCAGGTTGGTCTTGGCCTCGTTCATGACCTTGGTGGCCTTGGCGGGCGAGTCGAAGGCCGCGATGCCGACGGTGACCGCGACGCCGCCCTTGGAGTACGTGGCGCGCACCAGCTGCCGGCAGCCGTTGTGGGTGAGCGAGGAGACCAGCGCGCCCTGGGCGGCGGCGGTGCAGTCCTTGGTGGTGGCGGTGTTGGTACGGGGGTAGCTGTGCTCGCCGATGACCATGGTCTTCTGCCCGAAGAGGGAGGCCGGCGTGAGCGGCGCGGTGTCCTTCTTGGGGTCGGAGATGTAGTCCTGTGGGTTGGGCGGGGGCGGCACCGAGACGTCGGGGAAGGACGGCTTGTCGTCCGGCTCCGCGGCCTGGCCGGACGCGGCGGGGGTCGCCGACGCGCCGCCGCCCGGTGTGTCGCCGCCGCCGGCCAGCACGGCGCCGGTGACGACGCCGGCCACCGCGAGGACCGCCAGCACGCCGCCGCCGATCCACATCCAGCGCTTGCGGCGGGCCTGTGCCTCGCTCTCCTCGGCGAGTGCGCCCCAGTCAGGAGTGGACGATGATCCCCCGGGGCCGTCGAAGGGCCCGCCTTGCCCGAAACTCATGCCGCGCATCCTAATGGGGTTGGTGGAACGGGTGGAGGGCGGTCACAATCCCGCCCATGGGACATCTTGAAGCCGGCCATCTGGAGTACTACCTGCCGGACGGGAGGGCCCTGCTGGGGGATGTCTCCTTCCGCGTGGGGGAGGGCGCGTCGGTGGCGCTGGTGGGGGCCAACGGAGCCGGCAAGACGACGCTGCTGCGGCTGATCGCCGGCGAGCTGGCGCCGCACGGCGGATCGGTGACGGTCAGCGGCGGGCTCGGCGTCATGCCGCAGTTCGTGGGCTCCGTGCGCGACGACCGTACGGTGCGCGATCTGCTGGTCTCCGTCGCGCAGCCGCGGATTCGGCAGGCCGCGGCGGCGGTGGACGCCGCCGAGACGGCGATCATGACCGCCGACGACGAGGACGCGCAGATGGCGTACGCCCAGGCGCTCAGCGACTGGGCCGAGGCGCGCGGCTACGAGGCCGAGACGGTCTGGGACATGTGCACGACGGCGGCGCTGGGGATGCCGTACGAGAAGGCCCAGTGGCGCCAGGTGCGCACGCTGTCCGGCGGCGAGCAGAAGCGGCTGGTGCTGGAGTCGCTGCTGCGCGGCACGGACGAGGTGCTGCTGCTGGACGAGCCGGACAACTATCTGGACGTGCCGGGCAAGCGGTGGCTGGAGGAGCAGCTGCGGCAGACCCGTAAGACGGTGCTGTTCGTCTCGCACGACCGGGAGCTGCTGGCGAGCGCCGCGGAGAAGATCATCAGCGTCGAGCCGGGCCCGGCGGGCTCCGACGTCTGGGTGCACGGCGGCGGCTTCGGCACCTACCACCAGGCCCGCAAGGAGCGCTTCGCCCGCTTCGAGGAGCTGCGTCGGCGCTGGGACGAGAAGCACGCCCAGCTCAAGAAGCTGGTGGTCTCGCTGCGGCAGGCGGCCTCGGTCAGCCATGAGATGGCCTCGCGCTATGCGGCGGCGCAGACCCGGCTGCGGAAGTTCGAGGAGGCCGGCCCGCCGCCGGAGCCGCCGCGCGAGCAGGACATCACCATGCGGCTGCGCGGCGGGCGCACCGGCGTACGGGCGGTGACCTGCGAGGACCTGGAGCTGACCGGGCTGATGAAGCCCTTCTCGCTGGAGATCTTCTACGGTGAGCGGGTCGCGGTCCTCGGCTCCAACGGCTCCGGCAAGTCGCACTTCCTGCGGCTGCTGGCCCAGGACGCCGAGCGGCCCGTCCCGCACACCGGCACCTGGAAGCTGGGCGCCCGCGTCGTGCCCGGCCACTTCGCGCAGACCCATGCCCACCCCGAGCTGATGGGCCGCCCGCTGCTGGACATCCTGTGGACCGAGCACGCCAAGGACAAGGGCCAGGCGATGTCCGCGCTGCGCCGCTACGAGCTGGAGAAGCAGGCCGAGCAGCGCTTCGAGCGGCTCTCCGGCGGCCAGCAGGCCCGCTTCCAGATCCTGCTGCTGGAGCTCTCCGGTACGACGGCGCTGCTCCTGGACGAGCCGACCGACAACCTGGACCTGGAGTCGGCGGAGGCGTTGCAGGAGGGGCTGGAGGCGTACGAGGGGACGGTGGTGGCGGTGACGCACGACCGGTGGTTCGCGCGCTCCTTCGACCGGTTCCTGGTGTTCGGGGCGGACGGGGTGGTGCGGGAGTCGGCGGAGCCGGTGTGGGACGAGCGCCGCGTCGAGCGGAAGCGGTAGGGCGGCCGGCGGCGGACAAGGGGGCCGGTGCGCGGACCCGGTGCCCGTGCGGGGGGCGTTTTGACCCCGCCGGGGACGGCCCGGTATTCTGCTGGTTCGTTATGCGTATTGGCTTGCTCTATCTCACGTGAGGGGGCCTTACGCCGGTCCTTCGGGCCGATGACCAGCGGCGGACGATCGGGTTGCGTCACCCGTAGTGCCGCCCTGCTGTGTGATCGACCACGGGACCAGTACAGGACCCTTCCCCAAGGTCTTCTTGACCAGGGGATACCCCACTCCAAGAAGCGAAGGCTAAGACGTGCGTACGTTCAGCCCCAAGCCCGGCGATGTCCAGCGCCAGTGGCACATCATTGACGCGCAGGACGTTGTCCTGGGCCGTCTGGCCAGCCAGGCCGCGTCCCTCCTGCGGGGCAAGCACAAGCCGGTGTACGCCCCTCACGTTGACATGGGTGACTTCGTCATCATCGTCAACGCCGACAAGGTGCACCTGTCCGGCAACAAGCGGTCGCAGAAGATGGCCTACCGCCACTCCGGTTTCCCGGGTGGTCTGCGCTCCGTCCGCTACGACGAGCTTCTCGACAAGAACCCCGAGAAGGCCGTCGAGAAGGCCATCAAGGGCATGCTCCCCAAGAACACCCTCGGCCGTCAGATGCTCTCGAAGCTGAAGGTCTACGCGGGCGCCGAGCACCCGCACGCTGCGCAGCAGCCGGTCCCGTTCGAGATCACCCAGGTCGCGCAGTAAGTCCGGCCACCCCCTAAGACGACAGAGAATCTGAGGAGCATCGTGGCCGAGACCACTCCCGAGACCGTCATCGAGAACGAAGACGTCGTCGAGGAATACACCACCGAGACCGAGGTCGTGGAGTCGGAGTACACCTCCGAGTCCCTCGCGTCCCGCTTCGGCGACCCGCAGCCGGCCGCCGGCCTGGGCCGTCGCAAGAACGCCATCGCCCGCGTCCGGATCGTCCCGGGCACCGGCCAGTGGAAGATCAACGGTCGCACCCTTGAGGGCTACTTCCCGAACAAGGTGCACCAGCAGGAAGTCAACGAGCCCTTCAAGGTGCTCGAACTCGACAACCGCTACGACGTGATCGCCCGCATCTCCGGCGGCGGCATCTCCGGCCAGGCCGGTGCGCTGCGCCTGGGCGTGGCCCGTGCGCTGAACGAGGCGGACGTGGACAACAACCGCCCCGCGCTGAAGAAGGCCGGGTTCCTCAAGCGTGACGACCGTGCGGTCGAGCGCAAGAAGGCCGGTCTGAAGAAGGCCCGTAAGGCGCCGCAGTACAGCAAGCGCTAACCCGCTCGCTGCACGACGCAGCTCTTGTGAACGCCCCGGTGGCACCTCCGTGCTGCCGGGGCGTTCGGCTATCCGGGACCTGGAGCGTATATCTGAAGCCAGGGGCGTATACCTGGACGTAAAGCTCTGGTCCAAGCTCGACAACTCGGAGGACACCAGTGGGACGACTCTTCGGCACGGACGGTGTGCGCGGCGTCGCGAACGCGGACCTGACGGCGGAGCTGGCGCTCGGTCTGTCGGTCGCCGCGGCGCATGTACTCGCCGAAGCGGGCACGTTTGAAGGGCACCGGCCGGTGGCGGTGGTCGGACGCGATCCGCGAGCGTCGGGGGAGTTCCTGGAGGCGGCCGTGGTCGCCGGACTGGCCAGCGCCGGTGTGGACGTACTGCGGGTGGGGGTCCTGCCGACCCCGGCGGTCGCGTATCTGACCGGCTCGCTGGGCGCGGACCTCGGTGTGATGCTCTCCGCGAGCCACAACCCGATGCCCGACAACGGCATCAAGTTCTTCGCCCGCGGCGGCCACAAGCTCGCCGACGAGCTGGAGGACCGGATCGAGCAGACCTACCGCGCGCACAGCTCCGGCGAGCCGTGGGAGCGGCCGACCGGCGCGGGCGTCGGCCGGGTCACCGTCTACGACGAGGGCTTCGACAACTACGTCGCGCACCTGGTCGGCGTGCTGCCCAACCGCCTGGACGGGCTGAAGGTCGTCATCGACGGCGCGCACGGTGCGGCGGCCCGCGTGTCGCCCGAGGCGTTCGCCCGGGCCGGCGCCGAGGTCGTCACCCTCGGCACCGAGCCCGACGGCCTGAACATCAACGACGGCTGCGGCTCCACCCACCTCGCGCAGCTGCGCGCGGCGGTCGTCGAGCACGGCGCCGACCTGGGTGTCGCCCACGACGGCGACGCGGACCGCTGCCTGGCCGTGGACCGCGAGGGCAACGAGATCGACGGCGACCAGATCCTGTCCGTCCTCGCGCTCGGCATGCGCGAGGCCGGGACGCTGCGCAAGAACACCGTCGTCGCCACCGTCATGTCCAACCTGGGCTTCAAGCTGGCCATGGAGCGCGAGGGCATCGACTTCGTGCAGACCGGGGTCGGCGACCGGTACGTGCTGGAGGAGATGAAGGCGCACGGCTTCGCGCTGGGCGGCGAGCAGTCCGGGCACGTCATCGTGCTCGACCACGCCACCACCGGCGACGGCACGCTGACCGGTCTGATGCTGGCGGCCCGGGTCGCCGCCACCGGCCGTTCGCTGGGGGAGCTGGCGGGCGTCATGGAGCGGCTGCCGCAGATCCTCATCAACGTCCCCGACGTCGACAAGTCGCGGGTGGCCAGCTCGCCGGAGCTGACCGCGGCGGTCGCCGAGGCGGAGCGGGAGCTCGGGGCCACCGGCCGGGTGCTGCTGCGGCCGTCCGGTACGGAGCCGCTGGTCCGCGTCATGGTGGAGGCGGCCGACATCGAGCAGGCGCGGGCCGTGGCGGAGCGGCTGGCCGACGCGGTGAAGTCGGCGCTGGGCTAGGGAGCGTCCCCAGGGGGTGTCCGTACGGGCGTCCCCTTAAGGGCTCTCCCGATCCGTGAGGTGTTTTCGGACGCGGCCCGTCGCCGGCATCGCCGGCGACGGGCCGCGCTCTTGTCGTGCCGGCCTCAGAGCTTGCGCAGCGACAGCCGCTGCACCTTGTGGTCGGGTCCCTTGCGCAGCACCAGGTTCGCCCGGCCGCGGGTCGGGGCGACGTTCTGCAGCAGATTGGGCTTGTTGATGGTGCGCCACATCATGCGGGCGTAGTCGAGGGCCTCCTCCTCGGAGACCTGGGTGTACTTGCGGAAGTACGAGAACGGGTTCTGGAAGGCGGTCGCGCGCAGCTTGCGGAAGCGGCCGAGGTACCACTGCTCGATGTCCTCGGTGCGGGCGTCGACGTAGACGGAGAAGTCGAAGAAGTCGGCGAGACCCAGGCGGGTGCGGCCGTCCTTGCCGGGCAGCGCCGGCTGCAGGACGTTCAGGCCCTCGACGATGAGGATGTCGGGGCGGTGCACGGTCAGCCGCTCGCCGGGCACGATGTCGTAGATCAGGTGGGAGTAGACCGGGGCGGTGACCTCGGCCTTGCCGGACTTCACATCCGCCACGAAGCGGGTCAGGGCGCGGCGGTCGTAGGACTCGGGGAATCCCTTACGGGACATCAGACCGCGCCGGTGCAGCTCGGCGTTGGGGAAGAGGAAACCGTCGGTGGTGATCAGCTCGACGCGCGGATGCTCGGGCCAGCGGGCCAGCAGCGCCTGCAGGAGCCGGGCGGTGGTGGACTTGCCGACGGCGACGCTGCCGGCCACTCCTATGACGAACGGGGTGCCGGGCTGCGCGCCCTGGCCGCCTCCCGCGTCGCCGAGGAAGGTGTTCAGCGCGCCGCGCAGATTGCTCGTCGCGCCGACGTAGAGGTTGAGCAGACGGGAGAGCGGAAGGTAGACGTCACGCACCTCGTCGAGGTCGATGACGTCGCCCAGACCTCGCAGCCGCTCGACCTCGTCGGCCGTCAGGGGCAGGGGGGTCTTCTCCCTCAGGGCGCTCCACTGAGCGCGCGTCAGATCGACGTACGGCGAGCGCTCGGCGCGGCGTCGTTGCTGCGGATCGGTCGTCAGGGGCACGCGCCCATTGTGCGCAGCCGACACACGCCGTTCATCTCGGGGTGGCCGACCGGGGCGTCGGGGCGGTCTTGTGGCAGTCGGGGCGGGCTTGGGTGCTTCGCTGCCTGGGTGTCTGTACCCGAGGGATTTTGCCCGGTACGGTCGGCACCGGGGTGCGGCCCGGCTCGTGGGCCGCGGACGAGACAGGGGGCGCGGGTGCGAGCGCGTAAGGCCGGTCTGCTGGGACAGCGGACCTGGGGGAGGAACACGCGGACGGCCGGGGACGAATGGGCGGACCCCGCCTCGGACGGCTTCGCCGCGCGGGTGTTCGCCGAATTGGCCGAGGACCTCCCGGACGAGGACCTGGGCGAGGATCTGGGCGACTTCCTGGAGCGCTACGAGCCCTCCAGCGGCCCGGGAGCGGACGCGGAGGCCGACGAGGAGTTCCTGGAGACGGTGCGCGAGGCGCAGCACCGGATAGAGCGCGGCTATTGATCGGTGGGCGTCGTAGGCTGCCTCCATGTGCGGAATCGTGGGATATGTGGGCGGGCAGAGCGCCCTTGACGTCGTACTGGCCGGGTTGAAGCGGCTGGAGTATCGCGGCTATGACTCCGCGGGGGTCGCCGTACTGGCCGATGGCGGGCTGGCGGCGGCCAAGAAGGCGGGCAAACTCGCCAACCTGGAGAAGGAGCTGGCGGACCGTCCGCTGCCGACCGGGTCGACCGGGATCGGACACACCCGGTGGGCGACCCACGGCGGGCCCACCGACGCGAACGCGCATCCGCATCTGGACAACGCGGGGCGGGTTTCGGTCGTCCACAACGGCATCATCGAGAACTTCGCCGGGCTGCGCACCGAACTGACCGATCGCGGGCACGAGTTGGCGTCCGAGACGGACACCGAGGTCGTCGCCCATCTGCTGGCCGAGACCTACTCGTCGTGCGGTGAGCTGGCGGAGGCGATGCGGCAGGTGTGCCGGCTGCTGGAGGGCGCGTTCACGCTGGTCGCGGTGCACGCGGACGAGCCGGACGTGGTGGTCGGGGCGCGGCGGAACTCGCCGCTGGTGGTGGGCGTCGGGGACGGCGAGGCGTTCCTGGCCTCGGACGTCGCGGCGTTCATCGCGCATACCCGCCAGGCGATCGAGCTGGGCCAGGACCAGGTCGTGGAGCTGCGCCGGGACGCGGTGACGGTCACCGACTTCGACGGCGCGCCCGCGGAGGTCCGCGAGTACCACGTCGACTGGGACGCGTCGGCCGCCGAGAAGGGCGGCTACGACTACTTCATGCTCAAGGAGATCGCCGAGCAGCCCAAGGCCGTCGCGGACACCCTGCTGGGGCGGGTCGACGCCTCGGGCGTGCTGTCGCTGGACGAGGTGCGGATCCCGCCGGAGGTGCTGCGCGAGGTCGACAAGGTCGTCATCGTGGCGTGCGGGACGGCGTACCACGCGGGGATGATCGCCAAGTACGCGATCGAGCACTGGACGCGGATCCCGTGCGAGACGGAGCTGGCCAGCGAGTTCCGCTACCGCGATCCGATCCTGGACCGGCGCACGCTGGTGATCGCGATCAGCCAGTCCGGCGAGACGATGGACACCCTGATGGCGCTGCGGCACGCGCGCGAGCAGGGCGCGAAGGTGCTGGCCATCTGCAACACCAACGGGTCGACCATTCCGCGGGAGTCGGACGCGGTGCTCTACACGCACGCCGGGCCCGAGGTCGCGGTGGCGTCGACGAAGGCGTTCCTGACGCAGCTGGTGGCCTGCTATCTGGTGGCGCTGTTCGTGGCGCAGGTACGGGGCACGAAGTGGGGCGACGAGGTCCGCGACGTGGTGCGCGAACTGGCCGCCATCGGCACCCAGGTCGAGCAGGTGCTCGCCACGATGGAGCCGGTACGGGAGCTGGCGCGCGGCCTCGCCGACAAGAACACGGTGCTCTTCCTGGGCCGGCACGTGGGCTATCCGGTGGCGCTGGAGGGCGCGCTGAAGCTCAAGGAGCTGGCGTATATGCACGCCGAGGGCTTCGCGGCCGGTGAGCTCAAGCACGGGCCGATCGCGCTGATCGAGGACGATCTGCCGGTCGTCGTCGTGGTGCCGTCGCCGCGCGGGCGGTCGGTGCTGCACGACAAGATCGTGTCGAACATCCAGGAGATCCGGGCCCGCGGGGCGCGCACGATCGTGATCGCGGAGGAGGGGGACGAGACGGTCGTGCCGTACGCGGACCACCTCGTGCGGATTCCGCGTACGCCGGTGCTGCTGCAGCCGCTGGTGTCCACCATCCCGCTCCAGGTCTTCGCCTGCGAACTGGCCACCGCCCGCGGCAACGAGGTCGACCAGCCGCGCAACCTCGCCAAGTCGGTGACGGTGGAGTGATCATCGGGGTGGGGATCGACGTCGCCGAGATCGACCGCTTCGGGGCGGCGCTGGACCGTACGCCGGAGCTGGCGCACCGGCTGTTCATCGAGTCGGAGCTGATGCTGCCGAGCGGCGAGCGGCGCGGTATCGCCTCCTTGGCGGCACGGTTCGCCGCCAAGGAGGCGGTCGCCAAGGCCCTCGGCGCGCCGGCCGGGCTGCACTGGACCGACGCCGAGGTGTACGTCGAGGACAGCGGGCGGCCCCGGCTGCGGGTGCGGGGCACGGTCGAGGCGTGCGCACAGGAGTTGGGAGTGCGCTCGTGGCACGTCTCGCTCAGCCATGACGCGGGGGTTGCTTCCGCCGTCGTGATCGCCGAGGGGTGAGACTGGCGCCATGAGGACTGCCTACAGCGTTGTGACCGTGCGGGCCGCCGAGCAGGAGCTGATGGCCCGATTGCCCGAAGGCGCCCTGATGCAGCGGGCGGCGGCCGGACTGGCCGTCGCCTGCGGGGACTTGCTGGGGCGGGTGTACGGCAGCCGGGTGGTGCTGCTGGTGGGCAGCGGGGACAACGGCGGGGACGCGCTGTACGCCGGTGCCCGGCTGGCGCGGCGCGGGGCCGGAGTGGTCGCGGTGCTGCTGACGCCCGAACGGGCGCACCAGGGCGGGCTCGCCGCGCTGCGCCGCGCCGGGGGACGGGTCTCGGACGATGCGCTGCGGGACATCGCCTGGGCCGATCTGGTCGTCGACGGGATCGTGGGGATCGGCGGCCGCGGCGGGCTGCGCCCCGAGGCGGCCCGACTGGCGCGGGCGGCACGGGAGTCGGCCCTGGTCCTGGCGGTCGATCTGCCCAGCGGGGTGGACGCGGACAGCGGTGAGGTGGGCGGGGAGGCCGTACGGGCCGATGCGACGGTGACGTTCGGCGCGTACAAGCCGGGGCTGCTGATCGATCCGGCGCGGGAGCGCGCGGGGGCGCTGCGGCTGGTCGACATCGGGCTCACGCCGCCCGAGGACGCCGAGGTCGAGGCGCTGCAGCACGCGGACGTGGCGGAGCTGCTGCCGCGCCCGGTGGCGGAGAGCGACAAGTACCGGCGGGGCGTGGTGGGGGTGGTCGCCGGGTCGGCGCGCTATCCGGGGGCGGCGGTGCTGGCGGTGGCCGGTGCGCTGCGCGGCGGCGCCGGCGCGGTGCGGTACGTCGGGCCGGCCAGGGACGCGGTGCTGGCGCGGTTCCCGGAGACGCTGGTGCACGCCGGGCCGCCGGACAAGGCCGGCCGGGTGCAGTCGTGGGTGATCGGGCCGGGCATCGGGGACGAGTCGGAGGCGCTGGAGGACGTGCTGGCGTCGGACGTGCCGGTGCTGGTGGACGCCGACGGGCTGCGGCTGCTGACGCCGGAGCGGATCCGGCGGCGCACGGCCGAGACGCTGCTGACGCCGCACGCCGGGGAGGCGGCGGCGCTGCTCGGCCGCGGTCGCGAGGAGATCGAGGCGGCGCGGCTGGCGTCGGTGCGCGAACTGGCGGCGCGCTATGCCGCCACGGTGCTGCTCAAGGGCTCCACGACGCTGGTCGCGGCGGCCGCCGGGCCGGTACGGGTCAACCCCACGGGCACCGGTTGGCTGGCCACCGCCGGGAGCGGGGACGTGCTGTCGGGGCTGACCGGGGCGCTGCTGGCCGCGGGGCTCACGGCACATGACGCGGGGTCGGTCGGCGCGTATCTGCACGGCCTCGCAGCGCGCCGGGCCGCCGGGCCGGACGGTGCGCCGATCACGTCCATGGAGGTCGCGGACCATCTGGGCGCCGCCTGGCGGGATGTGACGGCCTGACAGCCCGCCGGGGCGGCGTTAGGCCCTGTGGGGGGAATGGCGCGGGCACCAGGGCGAACCTGGCGCCGCGGGGGCCGTCCGGCGGCCCGGGCGCGGCATCGTGAAGGCATGAAACGCACCTTGGTGGCGCTGCTGGCCTGCGCCTCGCTGCCCGCTCTGGCCGGATCACCCGCGGTGGCCGTGGCGCCGTCGCCCGCGCACGCCCCGCAGCGGGCCGAACGGCACCACACGCCCGACCCGGTGCGGGCGGCACAGGCGCCGGACGCGCCGGTCGAGGAGCCGCTGCACCTGGAGGACGTACCGCGGTCCGAGACGGAGCGGGGCGCCAGGGCGGCGAGTTGCAGCGGGTCCACCGGGCCCTTCCAGCGGCAGGCCGAGCGCTATCTGCGGCGGGCCGTCGACGGGCTGCAGAGCGAGGCGGACTGCCGGGCGATCCGGCGCTTCCAGCGGGCGCACCGCATCGCCCCGGCGAGCGGCTTCGCGGGGCCGGTGACCGGCGCCATGCTGCAGCTGATGCGGGCCAGGAAGGACCCCAACCGGGACGGGCACTGCCCCGAGCGCCGCGAGCGGACCGTGTGCGTCGACCTGGACCGGCAGCTGCTGTGGGTGCAGCAGGGCCGGCGGGTGGTCTTCGAGCCGGTGGCGATCCGATCCGGCCAGCCGACGAACGAGACCCGTACCGGTACATACCGCATCTACCTACGGAAAAGGGCCCACACCTCGAACCTCTACCACACGCCCATGCCGTTCGCGCAGTTCTTCGACCGCGGGGAGGCGCTGCACGGTGTCTACGACGACATCTACCAGGGGCTCGGCTCGCACGGCTGCGTCAACCTCGGGTGGCGGGACGCGAGCCGGCTGTGGGCAGTGCTCAGGCACGGCGATGTGGTGCACGTCTGGGGCCGCAGGCCCAGCGGGTGAGAGCGGTTTCGCGCCGGTCCCCACGGGTGCCGCGGCGTCGCCTGCGACACTGAGGGGGATGAACGAGACAGCGAAGCGCGCCCGTGCCGTCGTCGACCTCGCCGCCGTGCGGTCGAACGTCCAGGCACTGCGGGCATGCGCACCCCGGGCAGAGCTGATGGCCGTGGTCAAGTCCGACGGCTACGGACATGGAGCGGTGCGCTGCGGGCGCGCCGCCCGTGAGGCCGGTGCGGGCTGGCTGGGCACGGCGCTGCCCGAGGAGGCGTTCGCGCTGCGCGCGGCCGGCGACACCGGGCGGCTGCTGTGCTGGCTGTGGACGCCGGGCGGTCCCTGGCGCAAGGCCGTGGAGCAGGACATCGACGTCTCGGTGAGCGGGCTGTGGGCGCTGCGCGAGGTGACCGCCGCGGCCCGCGCCTGCGGCCGCACCGCCCGGATCCAGCTCAAGGCCGACACGGGCCTGGGCCGCAACGGCTGCCAGCCCGCCGACTGGCCGGAGCTGACCGCCGCGGCCCGCGCCGCCGAGGCCGAGGGCGCGGTGTCCGTCACCGGCGTCTGGTCGCACTTCGCGTGTGCCGACGAGCCCGGCCACCCCTCGATCGCCGTCCAGCTCGCCGCCTTCCAGGACGCGCTGAAGACCGCCGAGGCGGCCGGGCTGCGCCCCGAGGTGCGGCATCTCTCCAACACCCCGGCGACGCTGACGCTGCCGGAGGCGCACTTCGACCTGGTCCGCGCCGGCATCGGTGTCTACGGCATCTCGCCCAGCCCGGAGCTGGGCAGCTCACGGGACTTCGGGCTGCGGCCCGCGATGACCCTGGAGGCCGCGCTGGCGTCGGTCAAGCGGGTCCCTGGCGGCCACGGCGTGTCGTACGGCTACGCGTACACCACGCCCGGCGAGACCACCCTCGCGCTGGTCCCGCTCGGCTACGCCGACGGCGTCCCGCGGCACGCCTCCGGCACCGGCCCGGTGCTGGTCGCCGGCAAGTGGCGGACGGTCGCCGGGCGGATCGCGATGGACCAGTTCGTGGTCGACCTGGGCGGCGACAGTGCCGCGGCGGGCGATCGGGCCGTGCTCTTCGGCCCCGGAGACCGCGGCGAGCCGACCGCCGAGGACTGGGCCCGCGCGGCCGGAACCATCGGCTATGAAATCGTCACACGGATCGGAACCCGGGTGCCGCGCGTCTATGTGGACAGCGGCATAGGGAACGGAGCAGCACCAGCCGAAGAAGCCGAGGGAGATACCGCGCTCACGGGGGGTACCGCATGACCGAGGGCAAGGAGGCCGCCGCGCAGGCGGTCGAGACGGCCGCCGAGGTGGCGGTCGAGGCAGCCAACAACTGGGCCAGGGCCGGCCGGCACGCGGGCCTGGCCGGCGCCGCGATCGGCGTGGTCGCGGCGGGCGCCGCGGCCGGTGTGGCGATAGAGCGGATGACGGTCGGCCGCGGTATGCGCCGCCGCGCCCGGCTCGCGCTGGACGCCGCCGGCCCGTACGGCACGCTGCGCGGCACGCCGGGCGCGGCGATCGCCGAGGACGGCACCGAGCTGTACTACGAGGTCGACGAGCCGGGCGCGGAGTCCGGCCGGCCGGACAAGGACGAGCGGCCGGGCAAGGGCGCCGCCAGGAGCGGCCGGGGCGCCCCGCACGACCGGTCCGCCAAGCCCGCCCGCGGCAAGGAGGCGCGTGCCGCGCAGGAGGCCCAGAGCGGCCTGCGCAAGCGGCTGACGGCGGCGCTGGGGCGGCGCTCGGCGGCCCCCACGGTCGTCTTCAGCCATGGCTACTGCCTCAGCCAGGACTCCTGGCACTTCCAGCGCGCCGCGCTGCGCGGCACGGTGCGCACCGTCCACTGGGACCAGCGCAGCCACGGCCGCTCGGCGCGCGGGCACGGCCAGATCGACGGCACGGAAGAGGTCACCATCGACCTGCTGGGCCGGGATCTGAAGGCGGTGCTGGACGCCGCGGTGCCCGAGGGGCCGATCGTGCTGGTCGGGCACTCCATGGGCGGGATGACCGTGATGGCGCTGGCCGACCAGTTCCCCGAGTACGTCGCGGAGCGGGTGGTCGGGGTGGCCCTGATCGGCACGTCCGCGGGGCGGCTCAGCGAGGTCAGCTACGGGCTGCCGTCGATGGGCATGAAGGCCTTCCACTGGCTGGCGCCGGGCGTGCTCAAGGCGCTGGGCTGGCAGCACGAGTTCGTCGAGCGCGGGCGGCGGGCCACCGCCGATCTGTTCGCCGGGCTGATCAAGCGGTACTCGTTCGGGTCGCCCGAGCAGGTGGACCCGGGCATCGCGCGGTTCGGCGAGCGGCTGATCGAGGCGACCCCGATCGATGTGGTCGCCGAGTTCTTCCCGGCGTTCGCGGTGCATGACAAGACCGAGGCGCTGGTGGCGTACGACGCGGTGCCCGCGCTGGTGCTCGCCGGGGAGAACGACCTGATCACCCCCGCCGACCACAGTCGGACGATCGCCGAGATGCTGCCCGACGCGAAGCTGGTGTGCGTCCCCGGCGCCGGGCATCTGGTGATGCTGGAGCGGCCCGAGCTGGTCAACGAGCACCTGGTGTCGCTGGTGGAGCGGGCGAGCGCGGCGGCCCGCAGCTCACGGCACGCACGGGCCTGAGGTCCGGGGGCGCGCAGCGCGCCGCCGTACGGCGGCGCCGTTGAGCGGTGGTGGCCGGGAGAGGGGGACGGCGGGTGCCGCCGCGCGCGGCGTCGTTGAGGGGTGGTGGCCGGGTGGCGGGGGACGGCGGGTGCCGCCGCGCAGCGGCGCCGTTGAGGGGTGGTGGCCGGGAGAGGGGCAGGCCGTACCATTTGCGGCATGAGCTCCACCGGCGCGATCGCCCATGTAACCGTCAAGTCCCCCGATCAGATGCAGGAGTTGGGTCGCAGACTGGCCCCCCTGCTGGGCCCCGGCGACCTGGTGCTGCTCACCGGTGAGCTGGGTGCCGGCAAGACCACGCTGACCCGCGGCCTGGGCGAGGGCCTGGGCGTGCGCGGCGCCGTGACCTCGCCCACCTTCGTCATCGCCCGGGTGCACCCCTCGCTGACCGACGGCCCCGCGCTGGTGCACGTCGACGCCTACCGCCTCGGCGGCGGGCTGGACGAGATGGAGGACCTGGACCTCGACGTCTCGCTGCCGGAGTCGGTGGTGGTCGTGGAGTGGGGCGAGGGCAAGGTCGAGGAGCTGTCCGACGACCGGCTGCACGTCGTCATCGGCCGCGCGGTGGGCGCCGACGCGCCCCACCCGGAGGACGAGGTCGACGATGTGCGCGAGGTGACGGTCACCGGACTCGGCCCACGGTGGTCGGGCACGGAGCTGGACGGCCTGCTCGTACCGTAGTTTCCGACAAGCCGTCGGCAAGATGTTGCGCAGCCGGTATCGCGCGTGGTGACATGGGTGGAGACCCCAGTTAGGTCTGCCTAAGTAGCGAGCCTAGCTTCTGTCGCTTGCCCCAGGAGCCCCGGGAGGCGTCCATGTCCGCCCACCAGCACGATGCGCGCGAGACGCCGACGATGAATGAGCTGCTGGCGGCGTGTGCCGCTGCCAGCGCCGTATCCACGCCCCCCGACGCCCCCGAGGAGGCCCGCGCGCCCCGCAAGGGCAAGCCCGCGGACGAGCCCGCGGAGGGCGAGGAGACGCCCCCGTCCACCCGGGGGCGCGACGCGGCGTAGCCCGTATGGGCCAATAAGGAGCCGGCCCGAGGGCGCGCGGTCAGGCGACCACGACGACCTTGGTGCCCTGCAGTGCGAAGTCCCACATCGCCTTGCCGTCCTCCCGCGACTCACGGATCCCGCCGGTCCGCTTCTGCGAGCCCGGGTCGGGCCGGGAGCCGTCGACCGCCGCGCTGAAGCCGATGGTGACGGCGTCGACCGTGGTGAACCGCACGACGTGCTCGATCGCGATCCCGTCCGAGCCCGTGACGCTCACCGAGCGTGAGCCCACCGTGTACGTGCCCAGCGGCGGGTGCACCGTGCTCGGCGCCACCGTGAACGTACGCAGCGCACCGCCCTTGGCGCCGACCAGCCAGACCCGCTTGCCGCCCAGTGAGTAGACGACCCGCTGGCCCTTGCCGGAGGCGGCGGGGACCGGGACCGGGGCCGGCGTCCCGGCCTTCTTGCCGGGCCGGTCCGAGTGGCCCTTGGAGGCGCTGTGGCCGTCCTTGCGGGCCGGGGTGAGGCTGTCCGGAGCGGACGCCGCGGCCTGATAGCCGAGGAAACCGACCACGACGACGGCAGCCGTGGTCAGTGCGGTGACGATCGTGCTGCTCTTAGCGGGCACCGCTGTGCCACCTTTCCGTCCGTTCCCCTGCTTCGGGGGCGACGGTAGCAGGGGACGGGGCACCGCCGGCCGCGCCGTAGGCTTGAGGGCGTGCTGCTGCTAGCTCTTGACACCGCCACCCCCGCCGTCACCGTCGCGCTGCATGACGGGACGGACGTCCTCGCCGAGTCCCGCGATGTGGACGCGCGCCGGCACGGCGAGCTGCTGCTGCCCGCCGTCGACCGGGTGCTGGGCGCGGCCGGCCGCAAGCTCGACGAGGTCAGCGCCATCGTGGTCGGCGTGGGCCCCGGGCCCTACACCGGTCTGCGGGTCGGTCTGGTGACCGCCGCCACGTTCGGGGCGGCGCTCGACGTGCCCGTCCACGGCCTGTGCACGCTGGACGGCCTCGCCTACGCCTCCGGGCTCGCCGAGCCCTTCGTCGTGGCCACCGACGCCCGCCGCAAGGAGGTCTACTGGGCCCGCTACGCGGACGCCCGTACGCGCCTGACCGAACCGGCCGTCGACCGCCCCGCCGACATCGCCGACCAGGTGGCCGACGTCCCGGCCGTGGGCGCCGGCGCGGTGCTCTACGACGGCGTCTTCACCGGTCTGCGGCGCGAGGCGCCCGAGCACCAGTCCGCCGCGGCGCTCGCCGCGCTGGCCGCGGAGAGGCTGGCCGCGGGCCAGGAGCTGCTGCCGCCGCGGCCGCTGTACCTGCGCCGCCCGGACGCCCAGGTGCCGGCCAACTACAAGGTGGTCACCCCGAAGTGACGGCCGGCCCCTCGCCCGACCACCGCCCCCCAGTGGCGCCACCGCGCGGCGGCACCCCCCCATCCGCTGCGCTGCGCGAGATGCGCTGGTGGGACATAGCGCCGGTGCTGGAACTGGAGCGCGAGCTCTTCCCCGAGGACGCCTGGTCGGCCGGCATGTTCTGGTCGGAGCTGTCGCACGCCCGCGGGTCGTTCGCCACCCGCCGCTACCTCGTCGCCGAACTGGAGGTGTCGCCGCGCAGCGGCGCCGATGAGGGGGTCGGGGTCTCCCGCCGGATCGTGGGCTACGCCGGGCTGGCCGCCATCGACGGCACCGGCGACGTGCAGACCATCGCCACCGCCCGCGACCAGTGGGGCAGCGGCCTCGGCGCCCGGCTGCTGACCGAACTCCTCGGCGCCGCGACGGACTTCGAGTGCCATGAGGTGCTGCTGGAGGTGCGGGTCGACAACCTCCGCGCCCAGCGCCTCTACGAGCGCTTCGGCTTCGAGCCGATCGGCTTCCGCCGCGGCTACTACCAGCCCGGCAACGTCGACGCGCTCGTGATGCGCCGTACCACCCAGACCTCCTCCGAAGCACCCTCCGTACAAGGAACTTGAGAATCATGGCTGACTCACGCGGCGGACCGCTCGTCCTCGGCATCGAGACCTCCTGCGACGAGACCGGTGTCGGCATCGTCCGCGGCCACACCCTGCTGGCCGACGCGGTCGCCTCCAGCGTCGACGAGCACGCGCGCTTCGGCGGAGTGGTGCCGGAGGTGGCCTCCCGGGCCCATCTGGAGGCGATGGTCCCCACCATCCAGCGGGCGCTGAAGGAGGCCGGGGTCGCCGCGAGCGATCTGGACGGCATCGCGGTCACCGCCGGACCGGGCCTGGCCGGTGCCCTGCTGGTCGGCGTCTCGGCCGCCAAGGCGTACGCCTACGCGCTCGGCAAGCCGCTCTACGGCGTCAACCACCTCGCCTCGCACATCTGCGTCGACCAGCTCGAACACGGCCCGCTGCCGGAGCCCACGATGGCCCTGCTGGTCTCCGGCGGCCACTCCTCCCTCCTGCTGGCCCCCGACATCACCTCCGACGTACGGCCGCTGGGCTCGACGATCGACGACGCGGCGGGCGAGGCATTCGACAAGGTCGCACGGGTGCTGAACCTCGGCTTCCCGGGCGGCCCGGTCATCGACCGCTACGCCCGCGAGGGCGACCCCGAGGCGATCCGCTTCCCGCGCGGTCTGACCGGCCCCCGCGACCCGATCTACGACTTCTCTTTCTCCGGCCTGAAGACGGCGGTGGCCCGCTGGATCGAGGCCAAGCGGGCGGCCGGCGAGGAGGTCCCGGTGGCGGACGTCTCGGCGTCCTTCCAGGAGGCGGTGGTCGACGTCCTGACCCGCAAGGCCGTCCGGGCCTGCAAGGACAACGGCGTGGACCACCTGATGATCGGCGGCGGGGTCGCGGCCAACTCCCGGCTGCGGGCGATGGCCCAGCGCCGCTGCGAGGACGCCGGCATCACCCTGCGGGTGCCGCGGCCCAAGCTGTGCACCGACAACGGCGCGATGGTCGCGGCCCTGGGCGCGGAGATGGTGGCGCGCGGGCGCGCGGCCTCGCACTGGGACCTGTCCGCGGACTCCTCGCTCCCGGTCACCGAACCGCATGTGCCGGGGCAGCCGGCCGAGGACGCCCACGGTCACAGCCATGATCACGTCCACGAGACGAGCAGGCAGAACCTCTACCCGTGAACATCTTCTGAGGATCGGTGACAAGGTCCGCCTCCCCCGGACCCGCGCCCGCCCCGAGGTCTTACCCTGGAGCGGCACCGGGCGCGCGCGTGGGGAGGCGGCAGGCTGTGGACTGGTTCTGGTGGGTCTTCATCTTCTTCATGGCGGGTGGCTTCGCGAAGGTCGCCGACACCGCCCGTACGGCGCTGCGCACCCGCCACGAGCGCAAGATGGAGCGCCTGGAGACCGCGCGTACGGAACGTCAGGAGCTGGCGGCCGCCCAGAAGCCGCCGGAGCCGGTGTGCGGCTGCACCCACCACCTCGCCAAGCACGACAAGAAGGGCAAGTGCCATGAGCGGGTGGAGGTCGCGGTGGCCTGGGACGCCGACCACAAGCCGGTCCAGTACGAGGCCGGCCAGTGCACCTGCCAGCAGTACGTGGGCCCGCAGCCGCTCTCCCAGATCTACGCCGAGGACCTCACCGACCTGGCGTGAGTGACGCCCCGGGCGCGTCCGCCGGGTGCCCCAGCAGCATGGTGGGGGCGCCGGCTACCCGGGTGAGGAAGATCGTGCAGGAGTTGCCGCCGCCGCCCAGCTTCAGCTTCCTGCGCAGTTCCTCGGGCTCGACCGCCGAGCCGCGCTTCTTGATCACCGCGGTGCCGACGCCCCGCTCGCGCAGCAGCGCCTTGAGCTTCTTGACGTTGAACGGCAGTACGTCGGTGAGCGCATAGGCGGTCGCGTACGGGGTGGCCGTCAGTCGGTCCGCGGTGATGTACGCGATCGTCGGGTCGATCAGCCGCCCGCCGACCTGCTGGGCGACATCGGCCACGAGGTGGGCGCGGATGACCGCGCCGTCCGGCTCGTAGAGCCAGTCCCCGACCGGGCCCGGCTCGGGGTCCGGCAGGCCGGCGCCCAGCAGCGAGTCGCCGTCCGGCAGCAGGGTGGCCCGGCGGCCGCCGGGCGCCGGAGCGGGGCCGCCGCCGGGGGATCGGGCGAACCACAGCACGGCCTCCTTCACCTCGCCCCCGTCGGAGATCCACTCGGTCTCGGCGTCCTCGGGAAGCGCCTCGTGCGGCACTCCCGGCGCGATCTTCAGCGCCGCGAACGGGGCGGTACGGGCCGCCTGGACGGCCCAGGACAGCGGCGGCGAGTACGCCTCCGGATCGAAGATCCGCCCACCCGTCGCCCGGCCGCCACCCCGCACCTTGCCGCGCCGCGCCGGATCCACGAACACCGCGTCGTATCCGGCGGTGTCCACCTCCGCCACCTCCGCGCAGCGCACCTCGATCAGCTCCGCGAGCCCCAGCGCCTCGGCGTTCGCCCGCGCCGCCGCGCAGGCCAGCGGGTCGCGGTCGACGGCCAGTACCCGGATCCCGGCGCGGGCCAGCGCGATCGCGTCGCCGCCGATGCCGCAGCACAGGTCGGCCAGCGAACGCACGCCCAGCGCGGCGAGCCGTCGCGCACGGTGTGCCGCCACCGTGGCGCGGGTGGACTGCTCCACCCCGTTGGGCGTGAAGTACATCCGCCCCGCGTCGGCCCCGAACTTCGCCGCGGCCCGCTGCCGGAGCCGCGCCTGTCCGAGCGCGGCGGAGACCAGCGGGGCCGGGTGGTCCCGGCGCAACCGGGTAGCCGCCGTGAGCTCGTCGGCGGGGTCGTGGTCCCGCAACTCGTCGAGGAGGGACTGCCCCTCCGGGGCGAGGAGGGAGACGAAGGTGTCGAGGTCGTTCACGGGGCCATTGTCTCTCGGGGTTCCGCTGCGCTTGGGCTTGCTTCCCACGTTTCGCTGCGCTTTGCCCGCCTCCCACGTTTTCGGCTTTCCCGCCGTGGTGGTTGTTCGCCGTTGCGCCTGGCGGCGGGCGTGTGTTTGTCGGGTGCGGTGACAGCCCTACGGACTCCGTCCTACGGTCTGTCCCCTCCCGTGGGTGGATGGTGAAGAGGCCGGTGGGGGCGGGCCTGATTC
>NZ_JBVHQM010000019.1:0-174605 GCF_055567415.1 Streptomyces sp. NPDC026575 | reverse complement strand
GAAATGATGCCGAAGAACGGCAGCGCGATGATGTACACCTCGGGATGGCCGAAGAACCAGAAGAGGTGCTGCCAGAGCAGAGCGCCACCATTGGCAGCATCGAATACATGGGCACCGAATTTACGGTCCGCCTCCAGCGCGAACAACGCCGCCGCCAGCACCGGGAACGCCAGCAGGACCAGCACACCGGTCAGCAGCACGTTCCAGGTGAAGATCGGCATCCGGAACATCGTCATGCCAGGCGCCCGCATGCAGACGATCGTCGTGATGAAGTTGACCGAACCGAGGATCGTGCCGAAGCCGGAGAAGGCCAGACCCATGATCCACATATCGGCGCCTATTCCCGGGGAATGTACGGCGTCGGAGAGCGGCGCATAGGCGAACCAGCCGAAGTCCGCGGCCCCTTGCGGGGTCAGAAAGCCGCCGACGGCGATCAGCGAGCCGAAGAGATAGAGCCAGTACGCGAGCATGTTCAGCCGGGGAAAGGCGACATCGGGCGCGCCGATCTGCAGCGGCATGATCCAGTTCGCGAAGCCGGCGAACAGCGGGGTGGCGAACATCAGCAGCATGATCGTGCCATGCATGGTGAACGCCTGGTTGAACTGCTCGTTCGACAGGATCTGATGGCCGGGACGAGCCAGTTCGGCACGCATCACCAGAGCCATCAGCCCGCCGACGCAGAAGAACGCGAAGGCGGTGACCAGATAGAGCGTGCCGATCGTCTTGTGGTCGGTGGTCGTCAACCACTTCACGGGGAGCTTCATGCCCCGTAGGTGTCCGGAGCCGACGCGAACCTCACCGCCTACGGGCGCTCAGGGCCGTTTCAACGGGGTGGGAAGTTTCACCCGAGGCGGGTGTGAAGATCGGGGGCATGCCGGACACCAAGGGTTCATGAGCACGGACGACGCCTTCGCCGAGGCCTACCGCGCGTACTACTGGGCGGTCAGCCGCTTTGTGGCACGGCGGTTGGACGGGCAGGCACACGACGTCGAGGAAGTGGTCTCGGAGGTCTTCTCCATAGCCTGGAGACGCCGCTCCGAGCTGCCGGACAGTCCGCTGCCCTGGCTGTACGCGGTGGCCCGCAACTGCCTGGCCAACACGGTGCGTGGCCTGAGCCGCTACCGGCGGCTGCTGCACCGGCTCGGCAACCACGAGGCGGCGCACCAGCGGCAGACCGTGGACAGTCCGGACGCGGAGCGGCCCGGCTCCTGGGTGCACGAGGCGCTGGCCCGCCTCTCCCCCGGCGACCAGGAAGTGCTGCGGCTGACGGCCTGGGAGGAACTGAGCATCGAGGAGCTGGCGGTGACCCTCGGCTGCGGTCAGAGCGCGGCGGCCATGCGACTGCACCGGGCACGCCGCCGCCTGCGTGCCGAGATCGACCGTACGCGGACGACCGTGTCCGCACGAGCAGGAGGCGACGGCAATGAGTGACGAACTGGGCCTGCTGCGCGCGGCCGATCCGGTACGGGCCGACGAAGGCCCCTGGCGGGACCGCCCGCTGCACGCCCGCGCCGAACGCGACCTCAACCGTCTGCTGCACAGCAGGCGCACCAGGCGGGCCGGGCGCCGCCTGGTGCTGCGCGCCGAGGCCGCGGTGCTCGCCCTCTTCGCCGTCCTGGCCTTCACCTTCTCCGACGCCGGCAGCAGTCCCGCGGCCGCCGCGCCCGCGGCGCTCGTGCCGCACTCCGACGCCGCACCCGTCTCACTGGACGCACTCGCCCGCAGGGCCGAGGCCAGGGCCCGGACGGCCGGCGCCGCGGACGGTCCGCACCGGGGCAGCCATCTGCAGACCTGGTACATGAGCATGGAGTCCGGCCCGGATGCCGCGCCCCCCGTCACCGTTCCCGAGGAGCGCATCACCCGTTGGAACGCCGACGGCAGCGGCTCGGAACTGATCGTGGCCACCGACCCGCGGCACCCCGGCCGCCCGGTGATCCACGACGACGACGGCCACTGGCGGACCGTCAGCGACGGCAAGGTCCTGCACCGCAAGACCTATCCGGCGGGCTCGGCCGCGCAGCACAGCGGGCCGGCCGCCCGTACGAGGCCGCCGACGGACCCCGAGGCGCTGCGCGAACACCTGGCGTCGCTCTACGGCGGAGCTGGGGGCCCCTCCCGGGCGAGCGGAGCCGAGCGTGGGGGAGGCGCCGCCACCACGCCCCAACTCCTGCTGGCGCTCGACTCGTTCCGCCAGGAGTGGACACCGGGGCCGCGGGAGACCGCCGCCATCGTCCGGATGCTGGCCGACGCGGGCGGACTGCGTCCGGCGGGCGCGGTCACCGACCGGCTCGGCCGGCACGGGCAGGCGTATGTCTACGACGGTCCCGACGGCGCCTCGAACGCGACCCGCCAGATGGTGATCCTCGACCCCCGCAGCGGCGGGCTGCTGGGCCTGGAGGTCACCTTCACCAAGGACGTCCCCGACTTCAGGATCACCTCGGGGGAGGTCATGTCGTACGTCGCCTGGATGCCGTGACGGGCCACGGCGGGGACGCCGTGGACGACCGCGGACGACCGCGGACGGGACACCGAAAGGCCGGGCGCCGCAAGCGCCGATGCCGTCCCCGAGTGGCGCGAGGGGTTGGCATGGCTGATCCTTGAGGGAACGCGACGATCCACATCGGCGCGGCGGTACCTGGTACCGCCGCGCCGTTTTGCACGGTCCGTTGTGCACGGTCCGATTTGCACGGTCCGGCCGTCCCGCGTACGCCGCCCCGGCGCCCCCTGTATCGCCGCACCGCCGCCCGCGTGAGCCAGGTCACCACGCGGCAATGGTTGCAGCCGATCACCGCGAGATGGATCACAGACTTACGTCCCGCGAATTGCGCTGCGAAAGGGAGTTTCCCCTGCAAGGAGCGGGTATACGGGCGACTGTGCGGTCATCCGCACACTGTCCGTAATGAACATGTCTGCCCCTATGGTCGAACTTTGCCCGTCGCTCCATGGCGGGCGCTGTCCCGCCGTTCCACGGCGGGCGATGTCATGTAGTCGTCCAAGAGAGCGCAGGCGAGCGAACACGTGCCGACGCAGTCCCCCGTCGCACCCGACCCCCGCAACCCCTTCGGCAGTCACTCCGACGCCGCATCCGATCCGCAGCCGGAGAGGAGAGCGGATCTGCACAAGCAGGTCCCGGGCGAGCCGGGCGAGGTGACCGTCGTCGATCCCGCGATGGTCAAGCGTGCGGTCTCGGCGGCAGCGCTCGGCAACGCGATGGAGTGGTTCGACTTCGGCGTCTACAGCTACATCGCCGTCACTCTGGGCCATGTCTTCTTCCCCTCCGGGAATCCGACCGCGCAGCTGCTGTCGACGTTCGGCGCCTTCGCGGCGGCCTTCCTTGTGCGCCCCATCGGCGGCATGGTCTTCGGGCCGCTCGGCGACCGGATCGGCCGGCAGAAGGTCCTCGCCATCACCATGATCATGATGGCGGTGGGCACCTTCGCCATCGGCCTGATCCCGTCGTACGCCTCCATCGGGGTGGGCGCGCCCATCCTGCTCCTCGTCGCCCGCCTGGTACAGGGCTTCTCCACCGGCGGTGAATACGGGGGCGCCTCCACCTTCATCGCCGAGTACGCGCCCGACAAGAAGCGCGGATTCCTCGGCAGCTGGCTGGAGTTCGGCACGCTGGCCGGTTACGTCGGCGGTGCCGGCCTGGTCACCCTGATGACCGCCCTGCTGTCCACCGAGGACCTGCACTCCTGGGGCTGGCGCATCCCGTTCCTGATCGCCGGTCCGATGGGCATCATCGGCCTCTATCTGCGGATGCGGCTCGAAGAGACCCCGGCCTTCGCCCAGTTGGAGAAGGAGGCGCGGACGAAGGAGAAGGCGCGCCGCGACGCCGAGAAGCGGATCGGCATCCGCGAGATGATCTTCGGTCAGTGGCGGGCGATGCTGCTGTGCATCGGGCTGGTCCTGGTCTTCAACGTCACCGACTACATGCTGCTGTCGTACATGCCGAGCTATCTGACCTCGGAGCTGAAGTACGACGAGACGCACGGGCTGCTGGTCGTGCTGGCGGTGATGGTGCTGATGATGGGCGTCCAGCCGTTCGCCGGCCGGCTCTCCGACCGCTTCGGCCGCCGCCCGGTCATCGCCGCGGGCTGCCTGGGCTTCCTGGTGCTGTCCGTACCGGCCCTGCTGCTGATCCGCCAGGGGTCGCTGCTCGCCATCGCGCTGGGCATGGGGGCGCTCGGACTGCTGCTGGTCGCCTTCACCTCGACGATGCCGGCCACCCTGCCCGCGCTGTTCCCGACCAAGGTGCGCTACGGCTCGCTGTCGATCGGCTTCAACGTCTCCGTGTCGCTCTTCGGCGGTACGACGCCGCTGGTGGTGACCGCCCTGATCGGCGCGACCGGCAACAAGATGATGCCCGCCTACTACATGATGGCGGCGGCCGTGATCGGCGGCATCGCCGTGCTGCTGATGTCGGAGAGCGCCCGCAAGCCGCTGCCGGGCTCCCCGCCGGCCGTCGAGACCGAGGCGGAGGCCCTGGCCGTGCGCGCGGCGGCCCGCCGGCCGGCCACGGCGGGCTCGGCGACCTGACCACCTGACGGGACCTGCCCTGACCCGCCGCCCTACCGGGAACCCGGACGGGCGAACCCGCCGCCCCCGACAAGAGGAACCGCCCGTACCGTCCTCGCCGTCTGTGTCGCTGCCGCCGATCGAGTGATCGGCATGCGGCGAACGGGGGACGACGATGGGCGTGGTTACGGGCGCGGCCGCCATGGCGCGGGCCGGTAGGCGGCGGGTGTTGCTGGTGGTGCTGGTGCTGCTGGCCGTACAGCTGGTGTCGCTGGCCAGGCCCGCGTACGCCTGCGGGTGCGGTGCCATGGTGCACGATCCGAAGACCACCATGGCGGTGAACCGGGAGACCTCGGCGGTGCGCTGGGACGGCCGGACCGAACAGATCGTGATGAGCCTGACGGTGGACGGCAGTGCGCCGGACGCCGCGTGGATCATGCCGGTACCGCACCGGGCCACGGTCGAGCTGGGCGACCCGGACCTGTTCGACCAGCTCTCCACGCTGACCGAGCCGGCCGTCGAACGGCGCCACTACTTCTGGCCGCGCAGCGGCGACTGGCCGTTCCAGTACGCGGACGGCGCCAGTGCCATGCCACCGGGTGCGCGCGGCCCGGGAGTCGGGGTGGTCGGCCGCGAACGCCTGGGCCCCTTCGACGTCGCCCGGCTGACCGCCACCGACCCCGGCGCACTGCGCAACTGGCTCACATCCCAGGGGTTCCGCCTCCCTTCGTCCCTGGCGACCGAACTCCGCCCGTACGTGGCACAGCGCTGGGAGTACGTGGCGATCCGCCTGGCCCCCGCGGAACGGCAGCGCCCGCTGACCGGCACCCTCGATCCGCTGCACCTGTCCTTCACCAGCGACCGTCTCGTCTACCCCATGCGGCTCTCCCGTCTCGCCAAGACACCGCAGTCACTGGGTCTTTACGTCCTTGCACCGCACCGTATGGAGCCGCGCAGCGCGATCGGCGGAGCGCGGCCCGAGGTCTTCTACGCGGGCCGGATCAAGCCCCAGGGCGCGGTGCGCGACCTCAGTGGCAGCGGCGGCACCTTTCTGACCGCCATCGACCAGAACTTCCCGCAACCGCAACACATCACCGGCGACCACGAACTCCGCCGCGCCGACCACGACACCCCGTTCCAACGGGTCAGGTACACCGACGCACTGCTGAGGGCGGGCGGCATCCCGGCCTGGATCCTGACGCTCTCCGGCGCGCTGTTGCTGCTGGCGGCGACGGTGGGCGCGGCAGCGGCGACCGCACTCCGCGCACGCCGACGCGTCCCCACACCGCCAACGGGCTGACGGGGCGGGGCGGAAACCCGACGCAGCCCCGGCGGAACCCGCGGATCCCGGCGAGTCCCCCGCCCTGGCCCGCGGCCCTTTCGCGCCATGGGGCACGATGGTCGTCATGAGCATCGTGAAGATCAATGAGTCTGTCAAAGTACGCACATAGGCATATGGAGACCGCCCGCACGCTACGGGCAGCACACGGGCGGTCCGGCTCGGGTTGTCAGCCCTTGCTCAACCCTCGGTCAGTCCTCGTCGGGCGGGATGATGAAGCCCCGCGCAGGACCGGTCTGCGGCTTCCCCGGTGGCTCCGGGTTGGCCTCCCTGAACTTCGCCACGAAGGCGACCAGGACGTGGGCGGTAATGTCCGTGCGGGTCGCGGGATCGGCACCGTCGTACACGCGCCACTCACCCGCCGCATCCTCCGGATCTGCCGGGGCAACAACTCCGGGGATTCCCAGCCGCCGGAGCGTGGCGTCCACCTGCCGGGCTTCTTCCGCGTTCATCTCCTCACCCTTCCGCTCTGCGCCCAGGGAGCCTAGTCAGCATCACCGCCATGCGTGGCGCAGTTACCGGGGTTGATCGGTCCGCAACCTCCAGGCTTCGGCGTGTGCGAGCAGTTGGCCGCCACGGCCACCAGGGCTTCGGTCGGGCCGGTCCACAGTGCGCGGTCCACCTGGTGCCCGGCTTCCTCGATCAGGGCCACGGTTCGTGTGAGCGCCTGCGGGTCATGGCGCTGGGCGTCGGGCCGCTCCGGATAGTGGTGCACGAAGCGCCCCAGCCCCTCGCACAGATTGGCGTACGGCCCGGTGTGCAGGATCAGGGCGTGCCAGCCCTCGTCCACCACATTCGACGGCGTGATCTTCACGGTGGGGAACGTGGCCGCCGTGTGGACGAACTTCAGCGCTTCCGTGCTGATCCGGGCGGCCGTAGCCTCGTCCATGCCCGGGTTGTTGTCGAGAACCGTCGCGACGACACCCCCGAACGCGGCAGGGGTGAGTAACTCGCGTACATCTTGCATGTGCGTACCTCCTTGTTGTGGTTCGTCGATAGCCCGTCCCGGCTGCTGACCTGCCAGGGTTTCCCGCAGCTGGGGCGGGCGTTGGGTGCTCCGGCTGTCCTGGGACCGAAGCGGTTGCCCTCACCGCCCAGACGGCACCCCAGTGAAGGGGCGGACCGGGGCTTCAGCCTGAGCCCGTCAGCTCAGACCGGGCACGTCTGCCCGTGCTCGAAGGCTTGCCGGTCGGGGGGCTTCCGGCCGTCTGCCACTGGGCAGCAAGCCGGCGTATTCGGGCCGGATGGACTGGCTCGGCGAGCTTCACGACGCCTCGCCGTGCCCCCGGCGGTGATTCCTGATCTCCCGCGCCGCAGCGCAGGCGGAAGCCCAGTCGTTCCGCCTCCGGGCCTGGTTTCGTTGGAAGTCCAGGGCGGCGCACACCTTGCATCCGGGCGCCGGAGTGCCATCCAACAGCCAGGCATCTAACGGGAGTTCTACTGGCGGTTGGCTGTACCGAATCGGGTTGTTCATGCCTTCTCGCCGTCCCCTCGCGTGTCGGTGCACGCAGCGTCCCGCCACCCAATGGCACGCCGTAGGGGCATTCCCCGGGGCAAGTGAGCCACCAGCGGGAAAAGTTGATCCACTGGTGTCAGCCGTAGGGGCAAGATGGACTCATGGCCATCGGGGAACTGATCACGGACCTCCGGAAAGCGCGCGGCTGGTCGCAGGGACGGCTGGCGTCAGCGATCAACGATGCCTTCGGCACGAACCTGGACCGGGAGTACATCAGCCGCTGGGAGCGTTCCAAGGTGACGCCGGGGCCGTTCTACCTCCGGTGCCTCTCTGCCGTCCTCGACGTGCCCCTAGCCGTGCTGGAGGGTGAAGTGAAGCGACGTAAGTTCTTGTCCGACGTGGCAGCAACCGCCATAGCGCCTCTCGTGGCCTCGGACCTGCTGGCCGCAGGATTCAGCGCCCGACTCACCGGCGGGCCTTCCGGGGACGACTGGGAAGGCAAGTTGGCCACGTACGGAACCGAGTACATGAGTCTCGGTGCCGCTGACATTCAGCGGCGGGTCTCCGGTGAACTGGTCGTCGTCCAGCAACAACTGGACAACCCGCATCTTTGGTCCGTCGCCTCCCGCCTCATGACCCTGTACGCCAAGACGTTTCCCGGCTCCGACGGCTCCAAGGCCGTGAATTGGTACCGCATGGCCGCCAAGGCCGCCGACCAGTCCGGGGACGATCAGGCCCGGGTGTGGGTCCGGGGGCGGGCTGCCATCGCGCTCGGGTACGAGGGAGCGTCCCTCGGCGTCGCCGACGTACTCGCCGATCAGGCCATGGCCATCAGCGACAAACCGTCGCTGGGACTCCTCAACGCCATCATGGGCAAGGCCCATGCGGCGGCGATCCGTGGCGACGATGCAACGGCGCGGAGGCTGATGAACCAGGGACGCCGCGTCTTCGACAAGGCCGCATCGCATGAACAGACTTCGGACTACGCCGTGCCGTGGTGGCGCATGAACGTCTTCGTCTCGCTGCTGGCTGCGAGGCTCGGAGACGAGGGCACAGCGGTAGCGGCGCAGGATGCGGCCCGGCGGGAGCTGCCCGCCACACTTCCCCGGTTCGCAACGCACCTTGAGATGCATCAGGGGCTCATGCTCGCCCGGTCAGGAGACAAAGCCGGGGGCACCGCGTACGCAAAGGGAGCGCTGGACGCTTTGCCGCCTGAGAAGCATTCGCTGACGTTGCGGCTCCTTATGGCGGAGGTTGAGGCGACCTAAGCGAGCGGACGTACGTCCGAGCACGCGACGCTGCGCGCCGCCTTCCGGTACGCATCCATGAGAGTCACGCGGGCCGCCTCCGCCGGGTCCTCCCCGGCGTCGTCCCTCTCCAGCTCCACGCGGGCCCGACGCCGGGCGCCCTCCGTGGTGAGTAGGTCAGTCATGGCCGACATGACCGACTGAAAAAGTTGGGCACTGAACTTGCCCTGCCCCAGGTTCCGGCTCATGGCCTCCGCGACGTAGACCGCCGTGAGCCAATCCGACTGCTCGTAGAACTGGGCCTGGCCGGAGTCCTTCAGGGACTGGAACCACCGCTTCGCGATGGGGTGCCAGTGGCCGGATGCCCGGGGAATGGTCGGGGCCTTCCCGGCCTCCGCCTTCACCAGGGCCGGGCCGTCCGGCTCGTTGCGCCTCCGGCGCTGATCTGAACGCTTCGGGACAGGGCCCGGCATGGTGTCACCTCCAACAGCGGAGACAGGCAAGGGGGCGGAGTATGCGGGGCGTGGACGTTGCCCCCTTCGGGCGGTGTTGGTTTGTGGTGCGTGTGCCTGCCCGTCCTCGGGGTATTGCTCGGCTGCCCAACAGGTCCGCCAAGGGGCCGCACTAGCCAACAGGGAGTTAGGCCAATGGCCATCGGTGACTCATACTCCGCTAACCGCTTCTCCATCGAACTGGGTTCGTACCAGGTCGAAACGCTCCAGAGCGTCAGCGGCCTCGACATCGCTATCACGGAGATCGAGCAGGTCGCCGCTACCGGCGCAACCGTCACCCAAAAGCAGCCCGCCGGGCAGCAAGCCGCTGACGTCACCGTCACACGCGGCTTGGACAAGAGCACCGCGTTCACGGACTGGATCAACAAGACCATCCAGGAATCCCGCCCCGACGAGGCCCGCCAGAACGTCACCATCGTCATGCACGGCCCCAACAGCAAGCCCATCCGCCGCTGGCACCTGGCCAACGCATGGGCCTCCAGCTGGCAGCAAGCCGACCTCGACGCCACCAACGCCAGCCCGGCGACCGAGACCGTCACGCTCACCAGCGAAGAAATCACCATCGAGTCCTTGTAACACCAGCGGCACAGGCGGTCTGGAACCGCCTCTACCGCCATGTTCGGCACAGACGACCGACAGGGCCCAGTAGGGCGGGGTGCGCGCCTGCACTCCGCCCTTAACGACCTTGGAACCCGTACAGAATCCGAGCCGCTATCACGCTTCGGTCTTCCGGCCCGGCCGATGGGGGGCACCCCCAGGTCAATGCGCCGTCATCGCGGGGCGGGCGGACTCGAACCGCCCCTACCGCCGTGTTCAGCACCGACGTCCAGCCGGGCCTACTAGGGCGGGGGCGCGTCTGCGATGGAGTCCACAGGCCCACCCGTTCGGGTGGCACATGACTGCCTATGAAGAGGTGGGGGAACGGTAGCGGTAAACGAAAGGTGGTGCCGCGATGGCGCAGGGAACCGTGAAGTCATTCAATGCTGAAAAGGGCTTCGGCTGGATCACACCGGACGGTGGCGGCGATGATGTCTTCGTTCACTACTCCGAAATCCAGGGGAGAGGATTCAGGACGCTGGAGGATAATCAGCGGGTGGAATTCGAGATCGGGCAGGGGACCAAGGGGCCGCAGGCCACGGGTGTTTCCGTGATCTGAATTCTCCAATTGGGCGGGCCGCCAGCATGTCAGGGCGGCGATCAGGCCGAAGATGGCGACGCCCACGGGAGTGGAGGTGTCCAGGAACGGTTCCTCGACGGAGACCAGGAGGACGCCGTGCCTCTGTAGCTCCTCTTCGATCTTCATGGCTTCGAAGGCGCCTTGGCGCGTGAGTCGGGAGAGGGCGAACACCACGACGGCGTCCACGTGCCCCGCCCGGACGGCCGTCATCATCTCTTCGAACTCCGGGCGCTGCACATTCGGGTCCCAGCCGGAGCGGCCCACGTCCGCGAAGCTCCCCGCCAGATCCCAGCCCTTCGCCGTGATCAGTGCCTCGCACTTCTCACGCTGGGCCTCCGGACTGGCCTGGGAATCGTCCTCACGACGCTTTGACTGTCTGATGTAGGAAACTGCACGCACTTGGTCGAGATTACGACGCCAGTCCGGCGTCCGGTTTGCGAGAGGTGTCATGTGCCTAGTGTGGTAAAGATCAACGTTCTGACCGTCCCCACCGAGCAGCGTGAGGTCCTGGAGAAGCGCTTCGCGTCGCGCGCGGGCACGGTGGACTCCTCGGACGGCTTCGAGTGGTTCGAACTGCTGCGTCCCGTGGAGGGCACCGACCAGTACCTCGTCTACACCCGGTGGCGGGACGAGGAGTCCTTCCAGGCATGGATGGAGGGGCCGATGAAGGCCGCGCACCAGGGCGGCGGCTCCGAGGGCGGTGAGCGGCCCAAGCCGGCCGCGTCCGGTTCCACCCTCTGGTCCTTCGAGGTGGTGCAGCAGGCCGGCCCGAGGCAGGGCTGAGCGCAGGCGACAGCCCCGCGGAAGGGCCGAGCAGCCGCTACGGCCCAGAGGCAGGGTGAGGACCGGCTGCAGCCCCGAGGCAGGGCTGAGGACCGGATGCGGCCCGGTGTCCCGCAAATCCGTTGCGTGCCGGGCCGCACCGGCCGCGACAATGGCGCCATGAGTGACGCCGCCGCCCTCCGTCTCCCCTTGGCCGTCGCCGCGGAGCCGGTCGACTCGCCGGCCGCCGCGGCGCTGCTGCGCGAGTACTACACCGAGGTGGCGGACCGTTATTTCGAGTTGCACGAGGGCCGCCGGTCGACGCCGGAGGAGATAGCGGAGGGGCTGGCGGAGTACCCCAGCGCCGATCTGATGCCGCCGCACGGCGTGCTGCTGGTGGCCCGCCGCGGCGGGGCGGTGGTGGGCTGCGCCGGTGTGCGGCTGCTGGACGCGCGCACGGCGGAGCTCAAGCAGATGTACGTACGGCCCGCGTCGCGCGGCCTGGGCGGCGCGGGCGGGCTGCTCACGGCCGCCGAGACGGCCGCGGCGCGGCTGGGCGCGGAGCGGATCCGGCTGGACACCCGGCTGGATCTGGTCGAGGCCATCGCGCTCTACCGGAGGCACGGCTTCACCGAGATCCCGCCGTACCACCACGACGACGTCTACGCGGAGATCTTCTTCGAGAAGCGGCTGGACGGGGACCCGGCGGCGAACTAGGAGGTCAGGGGGTATCTCCCCGAACCTCCGTGGGCTCGCGACGCCAAGGACACCCCCAGGCGTCGCCCGCCGCCGGACCGGCCTATTTCGCGAGGTCCGGTGGTCGCGGTGGCCGCGGTGCGCGCGGTGGCGTACGCGGCACCGGCTCGCGGGCATCGCCGTCGCGCGGCTCCTCCGCGTCCGAGCCGCACAGCTCCGCCGTCAGCTCCTGGACGAGTTCGGTGAGGTCGGTCGGCCGGTCCCTGGTCCACCAGTCGCCGAGCATCTGCGCGAGCGACTCCTGACGGGCCGCCGAGAGCCGGTCGGCGACGTCCCGTCCGCTGTCGGTGAGCAGCATCAACAGCCCTTCGCGCGTGGCGAGTCCGCGCCCCTCGACCTGGCGGACGCTCTCGGAGATCACTCCGAGCGGTACGGTGCTGCGTTCGGCGAGCAGCCCCGGTTCCACCGAGCCGTAGCGGTGGATGCGCAGGAGCAGCCAGCTGGCGGCCGGTTTGAGGTCCAGGCCGGCGCGTGCGGTGATCTTCTCGTAGATGTCCTTGCGGCCCTCCATGCTGCCGAGTTTGGACAGTGCGCGGGCGCACTCGTCGCGAGAGGACCGCTCGACGGGGTTGGAGGAGAGCACCTCACTGGTGTCGGGGGCGGTCACGCTGCTGCGCAGCGGCTCCTCCCGGAGGAACCAGGCCAGGGCGAACGCCACCAGGACGACCGGGACCGCGTAGAGGAAGACGTCGGTGATCGAGACGGAGTAGGCGTTCAGGACACCGGCCGCCTGGTCGGCCGGCAACCGGGCGACGGTCCGCGGGTCCTCGGCGACGGTCGACGGGTCCATGCCGGGCGGCAGTTGCTGCCCGGCGAGGGCGTCGGCGATCCGCGGCCCCAGGTTGTTGGCGAAGATCGTGCCGAAAATGGAGACTCCGAACGCGGCGCCGATGGAGCGGAAGAACGTGGCGCCGGAGGTGGCGACGCCCAGGTCCTGGTAGGGGACGGCGTTCTGCACGATGAGCACCAGCACCTGCATGACCAGGCCGAGCCCGAAGCCGAAGACGAAGAAGCAGGCGCTCATCGCGGCGTTGCTGCTGGCCGGGTCGAGCTGGTGCAGAAGCAGCAGGCCGATCGCCACGACGCCGGTGCCGGCGATCGGGAAGACCTTGTAGTGGCCGGTGCGGCTGACGATCTGCCCGGAGCCGGTGGAGGCCAGCAGCATGCCGAACACCATCGGCAGCATGTGCACACCGGACATGGTCGGTGAGACACCGTGTACGACCTGCAGGAACGTCGGCAGGTACGTCATCGATCCGAACATCGCGAAGCCGATGACGAAGCCGATGACGGCGGTGAGCGTGAAGGTGCGGAGCCGGAACAGGCGCAGCGGAATGACGGGTTCGGCGGCCCGGCGCTCGACGAGGACGAACGCCCCCAGGAGGACGACGCCGAGGGCGCCGAAGCCGATGATCTGCCAGGAGCCCCAGGGGTAGGTGACGCCGCCGAGCGAGGTCATCAGGACGAAGCAGGCGGCGACCGCGGCGATCAGGGCGGTGCCCAGGTAGTCGATCCGGTGCGGGGTGCGGTGGCGCGGGATGTGCAGCACGGCGGCGATCACGGCGAGCGCGATGATGCCGACGGGGACGTTGATGTAGAACACCCAGCGCCAGCTGAGATGGTCCACGAACAGGCCGCCGAGCAGCGGCCCGAGGACGCTGGTACCGCCGAAGACCGCACCGAACAGACCCTGGTACTTGCCGCGTTCGCGGGGCGGCACGATGTCCCCGACGATCGCCATCGACAGCACGATCAGACCGCCGCCGCCCAGCCCCTGGACGGCGCGGAAGGCGATCAGCTCGCCCATGTTCTGGGCGACACCGCAGAGCACCGAGCCGATCAGGAAGATCCCGATGGCGGTCTGGAACAGCTTCTTGCGGCCGTACTGGTCACCGAGCTTGCCCCACAGGGGCGTGGCGGCCGTCGCGGCCAGCAGGTAGGCGGTGACCACCCAGGAGAGGTGGTTCAGGCCGCCGAGGTCGCTGACGATCGTGGGCAGCGCGGTGGCGACGATGGTCTGGTCGAGCGCCGCGATGAGCATGCCGAGCAGCAGCGCGCCGATCGCGACGAGGATCGTGCGCCGGGACCGGCCCTCGCCGGGGACGGCAGGAGCGCTGGTGTCCTGCGCCATGGGGCGTCTCCTCCTGTTCCGGGGTGTTCCAGTGCGGCACCGGGCAGTGCGGGGCGCGGTGCCGGGCGGCCGTGGCAGCCGTTGCCGGCCACCCGCGCGCGTCCTGGCTTCCGGCCACCGCTCCGTCCCGGCCATCGGCGACCGCGCCCGTTGCGGGCCGCCGTCGGGCTTATTCCATCCTGGGCGTTTCCATCGGATATGGCCCGCCGAGCGGTGCTCGTCATCCGCGATCGCGCGGTGCCGCGTGAGACGGCGGCCACCTGGGGCGTCGGCTGTGGACTCCCGGGGCATGCCGGACGGATGTCCGCGAGCGCCTGCGCGGGCGGGTGCGGCGTCTGGATAATCGCTGCCGGTTCGAGCCTCCAGGGAGGGGACCGCCCGTGACGGCATTACCGACGTGCCCGCACTGCTCCGCCCCGGTACGCAGCGGCGACCGGCCGACCTGCCTGTGCGCGGCGGCCGACGCGGAGGACTTTGATCCGCTGCGCATACGGCCGTACGTGTCACTGCCCGACGAGCCGTACGTGCCACTGCCCGACGGGGACGGGGACGACGGAGGCGACGCGGACGGCGGGGAAGACGGGCACGGCGACGGCCGTGCGGACGATGGCGGCCACCGGGACCACGACTACTGGGGCGGCGCCCCTTGGGGCCCCGGCGCCTCTTGGGGCGGCCGGGGCGACCACCTGGACGGCTTACCCGGCGAGGACGCGGCCGCCCCCGTAGCCGGAAGCCCGCTACGGTTCCCCGCCGCCCCCGCCCCGGTGTCCGCGACCGACCCCGACTCCGCACCCCCGACCCCCCGGGCGGGTCACGGCCACGGGCCGTCGTCCCGGACGGTCGGCTCGGCCCCCGAGGAACCGGCGGCCGGCGCCTCCGGGCGCTCCGCCCCCGCCTCGTCCCGCCGCAGGCGCGCCCTACCGGCCGCACTGGTGGCCGCCGGCGCGGCGGCGGCCGCCACCGCCGTCCTGATCGGCTCCGACGCGCTGTCCGGCGGCACCCAGGACCGGGCGGCACCCCCCGACGGCGGTCGGGCCTCCGCCACCGCCGCCCTCCCCACCGGGGGCGAAGCCACCCGCACGCCGAGCGGCACCCCCTCGCCGCCCGCCGCACGTCCCTCTCGTTCATCGGGCCCGACCGGCGCCGGCAGCCCGGCGGCCACCGCGCAGCGCCACCGGACCGCGACAGCGCCTCCGCCCGCCCCCACCCGGGCCTCCGGCAGCGTCACGGAGTCCCCCGACAGCCACGCCCCCAGCCCGGCGCCCACCGGGCCGATCGCACTGCGCGAGGGTTCCAGCGGCCCGGAAGTGACGGAACTCCAGGGGCGGCTGCGGCAGCTGGCCTTCTACTCGGGGGCGGCGGACGGCGAGTACGACGCGGAGGTGCGGGACGCCGTATCGCGCTATCAGCAGACGTACCAGGTGGCGGGTGATCCGGACGGTGTCTACGGCCCGCAGACCCGGGCGTCCCTGGAGTCGCGCACCCAGGAGCCGTAGACCGGGCGGGCCCTTCGACCCCTCCCTGGCACCGCGCCCCCGCCTCGGCCCGCCCCGGGACCGCGCGCCTGCCCGGCCCGGCACACACCGCGCCCCCGCCTCGACCTGCCACCCGGCACCGACCCTCGCCGGCCGGGCTCTGACCAGCTCTGACCAGCGCCGACCAGTCTTTGACCGGGGCCGGTTGTCGGCACCCGGAAACGTTTTGTATCGTAGGAGAACAAAGTGGTCCTGCCCGCACTCCCTGACCAGCGGGCGGGGCCACTTGTCCTTCTTGTCTGCCCTTCTCGTTCGTACGGCCCGTACCGTCCGTTCGCCCGTTGCGCACAGGAGCCCGCCGATGACGGCAACCACCACGCTCACTACCCGCGCCCTCCTGCTGGACATGGACAGCACGATCGTGAACTCCGAGGCCGTCGTCGAGCGGTGCTGGCGCCGCTGGGCGGCCGAGCAGGGGCTGGACGCGGACGAGGTCCTCAAGGTCGTCCACGGCAGGCAGGGCTGGGCCACGATGGCGGCACTGCTGCCGGACCGCCCCATGGAGCTCAACCTCGCCGACAACCGCCGGATGCTGGCCCAGGAGACGTCCGACGTGGACGGCGTGGTGCCGGTCCCCGGCGCACCCGCCTTCATGGCATCCCTGGCCGGGCTTCCGCACGCCCTGGTGACCTCCGCCGACATACCACTCTCCGACGCCCGGATGGGCGCGGCAGGGCTGCCCATGCCCGCCGTGCGGATCACGGCGGAGAGCGTGAGCGCCAGCAAGCCCGACCCGGAAGGGTTCCTCAAGGGCGCCGCGGAGCTGGGCTTCGCCCCCGAGGACTGCCTGGTCTTCGAGGACTCCGAGGCCGGCATCGAGGCCGGCCGGGCGGCCGGTATGCGAGTGATCGGCATCGGCGGGCGCGCGGCCGCGTTCGCCCCCACGGCGCAGGTGGCCGACCTGACCCAGGTCCGGGTCGAGGCGAGGCCGGACGGCGTGATCGCGGTACACATCGAGGGCTGAGCACCGCTCCCCCGGGGGCTGTGCCACGGGGCGCGGTACCACTGGCGCGGTGGCACGGGCGCGGCGCCACGGGCGCGGGGGCACAGGCGCGGAGGCACGGGCGCGGGCGCGGTGGCAGGTTGCCCCGCCCCGCAGGACAGTGACCCGCTACGCGCCCCGCCCCTCCCTGGCTCAGCGCTACGCGCCCCGGGCCACCACCTGGATCAGCGTCACACGCCCCGGGCCCCCCGATCAGCACCACACGCCCCGGGCCGCCCGCGCCCGGACCTGGCCGGGGCTGGCCCGAACCTCTCCTCCACACCCGCCCACCCCCCGTAGGGGGGTGGGCGGCGGGGAAAAGACCCCCCGGCGGGGAAAAGACCCCCGCGGAAAAGCGCCCCGCCCCGGGCAGAAGCCCCCACCCGGGAAGAAGCCCCCCAACGAAGCCCCCTCACCCCACGATCGCCTCATACAGGCTGAACCCCGCCAGCAGTGCCATCACGGCCGCCGCGATCTTGGTGATGAGCTTGAGCGGGACGTGCTTCATGAGGGTGCGGCCGCCCAGGATGCCCAGACCGGCCACCGCCCACAGGGCGAGTACGGCACCGACACCGACCGAGACGGGGTCGTCGTAACGGGCCGCGAGGTTGGCGGTCATGATCTGGGTCAGATCGCCGAACTCGGCGACCAGGATCATGGTGAAGCCCGCCCCGGCGACCTTCCAGAAGCTCTGGTCATCGGGCTTCTTCACCTCCTCCTCGCCGTCGTCCTTCTTGAACAGCAGCACGGCGGCGCCCGCCAGGAAGAGCACCCCGACCACGGCCTGGACCACACGGTGCGGGAGCAGCGTCAGCACGCTGCCGGCGGCGATCGCGAGTGCGACATGGACGAGGAAGGCGGCCGCGACACCGACGAAGACGTACGAGGCGCGGTAGCGGGTGCCGAGCATCAGGCCGGCCAGAGCGGTCTTGTCGGGCAGCTCGGCAAGGAAGATCACGCCGAAGACGACGGCGGCGATGGTGAAACTGAACACGGGGTGGGATACCTCGATCGGTCGGGCCGCGCCAGAGGGCCCGGGAAAGGCGTCGCTTCGGCACGGCAGCGTCGAACACTGCGGCCGAAGGTCTCGCTGGCGCCGTACGCATGCGTACCGCGCTCCGGGCGCCGGCTCACCTCGTCGTCGGGCGACGGGCGGGCAGTATGTCGACGGTCCGGCAGAGAGCTACTCCCCTTCTGCTGCCGACGAGGATACGCGGTGCAGACGTCCGCGCGCGACCAGCTCCAGCACCACCGCGCACGCCGCCGCCTGCACCGCCAGCAGGGCGACCAGCACGAACAGCTGTACCGCGCCTGCCTGGACGGGGGAGGCGCCACCCAGCAGCATGCCGACGAAGGCCCCGGGGAGCGTGACCAATCCCACGGTCCGGGTCTGGTCGAGCCCGGGCAGCAGCGCGTCGGATGCGGCCGGGCGGGCGACCTCCATCCGCGCGTCCCGGTCCGGCAGCCCGAGCGCGAGTCCCGCCTCGAACTCCCCGCGCCGCGTCTCCAGCTCGTCCAGCGCCCGCCGCCCGCCCAGGACGGTGGCGGTCAGCGCGCCGCCGATGAGGATGCCGGTGACGGGGATGACGGTGAGGCCGCGCGGCGGCAGCAGACCGGTCGCCAGCAGCAGACCGACGACCGGCGCGACCCCGGTGGCGATCGGTGCGGCGGCCCACCACCAGGTGCGGTTCCGGGTGATCCGGCGGCCGGCGGTCCGTACCGCCACCGCGAACATCAGCGCCAGGAAGCACAGCAGCCACGGGAGCGCGCGCACCACGACGCCGATGAGGGCGGAGACCGCGGCGAGTTGGGCGGCCGCGCGCACCCCTGCGACGGCGATGGCCCGGGCATGGCCGAGGTGCGCCAGCGCGGCGACGGCCACCGCGGCGACCAGTAGGACGGCGAGGACCACCCCGAGCGTGATGTTGACCGGCAGCAGCACACGCCCACTGTAGGACGGAGACGGGGTGCGCAGCTCCCGTGAGCGGGTCAACCGGAGTGCCGGAGAGTACTTCTGGCGCCCTGTCAACCCTTGAACTGACGTGGGCATGTCGTCACCCTGTTACCTGGTGCCCACCCCATGGAAACCCCACAACGCCACCATGGGCCCGCACCGCACGGCAACTTCCCCCCACATCAAGGGAGTTTCGATGGCAAAGGTCTACGCGCGTCGCGTCACCATCGCCGCGGGTTCGGCCGCGGCTCTGGTCTGCACGCTGGCGCTGAGCTGCCAGTCCGCCCAGGCTGCGCCGCCCAGCCCGCCGGACGCGGCCACCGCACGGACGTACCTCACCCAGATCAAGGAGCAGGCCGAGGGCCCGCAGGACGGCTACAGCCGCGACAAGTTCCCGCACTGGATCGACCAGGGGAACAACTGCAACACCCGCGAGGTGGTGCTCAAGCGCGACGGCACGGACGTACAGCAGGACGGCGGCTGTGCCGCGGTGAGCGGCAAGTGGGTCTCGGCCTACGACGGCGCGACCTGGACCCAGCCGGCCGACCTCGACATCGATCACGTCGTCCCGCTGTCGGAGGCATGGAAGTCGGGCGCCGCCCAGTGGACCACCGAGCGCCGCAAGGAGCTCGCCAACGATCTGACCCACTCCCAGCTGATAGCCGTCACCGACAACGTCAACCAGGAGAAGGGCGACAAGGACCCGGCGAAGTGGCTGCCGCCGAAGACCTCGTACCACTGCGAGTACGCCCGGATGTGGGTGTGGGTCAAGCACGAGTACGGCATGACCGCGGACTCCGCCGAGAAGGCCGCGCTGAAGAAGATCCTGGACGGCTGCTGAGCGGCCGCCGCCCCCGCTAGAGCGTTCACCCGTGGCCTGCCATCGGACTCCGCGCACCGCCCGGCGTCCGACGGCAGGCCCCGGCGCGCCCGCAGGCCACAATCCGCCGGCCCGCGGGCGCGCCGTCGTACCGGTGGACCGCCGCCCCGGTTGTGCTCTTATCCTCTGAGCCACGACAACCGGGAGGCACCGATGGCCGGACTGCGCTTGGGGCCGCTGCTGCGCTACGTCGACACGGACAGCGCGACGGTGTGGGTGGAGACCGACCGGCCGTGTGTGGTGCGCGTGCGCTGCGACAGCGGGGCGTCCGGTGCGCAGCACACCTGGCAGGTGGCCGGCCACCACTACGCGCTGGTCCCGGTGACCGGCCTCGCGCCCGGCAGCGAGACGCCCTACCAGGTCCTGCTGGACGAGCGGCAGGTCTGGCCGCTGCCCGACGACCGGTTCCCGCCGAGCACGATCCGTACGCTCGCGGCCTCCGGGCAGGCCCCGCTGAGCCTCGCCTTCGGCTCCTGCCGCTGGTCCGCGACCCCCGCCGCCGCCCACGACCCGGTCGGCCCGGACGCGCTCGACACCCTCGCCGCCACCCTGGCCGCCGATCCCGCCCGCGAACGCCCGGACGTGCTGCTGCTGTTGGGCGACCAGGTCTACGCCGACCAGACCTCCGAGGCGACCGCGCGGAAGCTGGCCGAGCACCGCGACCTCAGCCGGCCGCCGTGGAAGCAGGTCGCCGACTACGAGGAGTACACCCACCTCTACTACGAGTCCTGGCTCGCCCCGGAGGTGCGCTGGCTGCTGTCCACCGTCCCCAGCTGCATGATCTTCGACGATCACGATGTGATCGACGACTGGAACACCTCCGCCGCGTGGCTGAGCCGGATGCGGGCGACGTCCTGGTGGCACGAGCGCATCCTGGGCGGCCTGATGTCGTACTGGGTGTACCAGCACCTGGGCAATCTCCCGCCCGCCGAGCTGGCCGCCGACGAGCTGTACGCCCAGGTGCGGGCGGCGGACGACGGCACGGACCTGGTGCGGGAGTTCGCGGCCGGCGCGGACGCCGATCCGGCGGGCGCCCGCTGGAGCTACCGCCGCGACTTCGGCCGGGTGCGCCTGGTCATGATCGACACCCGCGCCACCCGCGTCCTGGACGAGGGCGGTCGCGCGATGCTCGACAAGGCCGAGGGCGAATGGCTGCGCCAGGCCGTGCTGGACGGGCGCGGCGGCTACGACCACCTGCTGCTGGGCAGTTCGCTGCCCTGGCTGCTGCCGCATCTCATCCATGCCGCGGAGGGCTGGAACGCCGCGCTGTGCGCCGGCGAACGCGGGCCCCGCTGGGCCCGGGCCGGCGAGTCCCTGCGCCAGCGGGCCGATCTGGAGCACTGGGCGGCGTTCCCCGGTTCGTTCGCCGCGCTCACCGATCTGATCGCCGAGGCGGGCTCCGGCGCGAACGCCCCGGCGACGGTCTGCGTGCTGTCCGGGGACGTGCACCACGCGTACGTGGCGGAGCCGCGCTGGCGCGGGGCCGGGCGGCGGCCCACGAGCCGGGTGCTGCAGCTGACCTGCTCCCCCGTCCACAACAGCATCCCCGGTTCGCTGCAGGCCGGCTTCCGGTTCGGCTGGAGCCGTGCCGGCCGGTGGCTGGGGAAGCTGCTGGCCGGGCACGGCCGGGTCGGGCGGCCGCCGGTGAAGTGGCGGCGTACGGGTGGCCCTTGGTTCGGCAATCAGCTGATGACGCTGACGCTGGCGGGCCGTACGGCGCGGATCGCGCTGGATCAGGCCCGCCGAGAGAAGCGGAGCGGAAGCGTCCGGCTGGTCACGGTGTGGCGTGAGATGGCGGCCGATGCCCGGGTGGGCGGAGAAAGCGGTGATGCGGGCGAGTCCGTCCCCGGGACCGATCGCCCGAATCATGGATGACCCGGGCGGCCCGGAATCCGCGGCCGGTTGACCGGCCGTCAGCCGGCCGCCGTCCGGCCTGCCGATGCGGCCGAATTCTTTGCCCACCTGGGTGCTGCGCCTGGGGGTCGGCCGGTGATGATGGTGCGCACCTCTGCTCGTCGCCCGAACTTCTGGGCGGCCGCGCCCGCGCGCCGGCCGCCCGCCGCCCCAGGGAGAGCCCCACTTGGCCGCCGACCACATCGCCGACCGCCACCGCCCCGCCATCGCCGTCGTCGGCGCGGGGCCGCGCGGAACGAGCGTGCTGGAACGCATCTGCGCCTCCGCCGCCGAACTGGCCCCGGGCGCCCGCCTGACCGTCCATGTGATCGACCCCGCCCCGCCCGGCGCCGGCCGGGTATGGCGCACCGCCCAGCCGCCCGAGCTGCTGATGAACACCGTGGCGTCGCAGGTGACGCTGTTCACCGACGAGAGCGTCGAGTGCGCGGGTCCGATACGCACGGGGCCGAGCCTGTACGCCTGGGAGGGGTGCGAGGTCGGCCCGGACGACTATCCGGGGCGCGCGCTGTACGGCCGCTATCTGGAGTGGGTGTTCCGGCACACGGTGCGCACCGCCCCCGAGGAGGTGACCGTCGTGCCGCACACCGCCCGCGCGGTGCGGCTGACCGAGGCCGCCGACGGCACGCAGTCGCTCACCCTCGACGACGGCCGGGAACTGTCCGGCCTGGGAGCCGTCGTGCTCACCCAGGGCCATCTGCCGACCACCCCGGGCCCCGAGCAGCGGCACCTCGCCGACTACGCCGCCGGGCACGGTCTGCACTATCTGCCGCCGGCCAACCCCGCCGACCTCACCACCGATCTGGCCGCGCTGGTGCCGGGCCGCCCGGTGCTGCTGCGCGGTCTCGGGCTCAACTTCTTCGACCACATGGCGCTGTTGACGACGGCGCGCGGCGGCCGGTTCACGCGGGGCGCGGACGGCGCGCTGAGGTATCTGCCGTCCGGGCACGAGCCGAGGCTGTACGCGGGCTCCCGGCGCGGCATTCCGTACCACGCGCGCGGCGACAACGCCAAGGGCGCGCACGGCCGCCATCTGCCGCTGCTGCTCACCGCGGACGTGATCGCCGCCTTCCGCAAGCGCGCCGGGTCCGGCGATCTGCCCGACTTCCTGGCGGAGGTCTGGCCCCTGGTGGCCAAGGAAGTGGAGGCGGTCTACTACGAGGCGCTGCTGGCGCGGCGGGAAACGGCCGGCACGTTGGACGACTCGTTCCGCGACCGCTTCCGGGAGCGCTTCCTGGGGAGCGCCCACCGCAGCCCCGAGGAGGCCGCCGCGCTGGACGCCTTCGGTATCGCGCCCGCCGAGCGCTGGGACTGGGAGCGGGTCTCCCGGCCGCACGCGGGGCGGTCGTTCGCCGACCGGACCGCGTTCCGGGAGTGGTTGCTGGGCCATCTGCGCGCGGACGTCGCACACGCCCGGCTGGACAATGTGTCCGGGCCGGTCAAGGCGGCCCTCGATGTGCTGCGGGATCTGCGCAACGAGCTGCGGCAGATCGTCGACCACGGCGGGCTGGCCGGCCCGTCCCGCCGCGACCACCTGGACCGCTGGTACACCCCGCTCAACGCCTTCCTGTCCATCGGGCCACCACGGCGCCGGATAGCGGAGATGGTGGCGCTGATCGAGGCCGGGGTGCTGGAGGTGGTCGGCCCCCGGATGGTGGTCCGGCCCGGCGCCGCGGACGGTCACGGGCCCGGTTTCACGGCGTACTCCCCGGACGTCCCGGGGTCGCGGGTGACGGCGGCGGCACTGATCGAGGCGCGACTGCCGGAGCCGGATCTGCGGCGTACGGCGGATGAGCTGCTGGCCCGGCTGCTGGCCGACGGCGGCTGCCGGCCGCACTCCGCGGACGGCTACGAGACCGGAGGGCTCGATGTGTCGCCGAGCCCGTACCACCTGATCGAGGCCGATGGGCGGCGCCATCCGCGGCGGTTCGCGATCGGGGTGCCGACGGAGGGCGTGCACTGGGTGACGGCGGCGGGGGCGCGCCCGGGGGTGGGCTCGGTCACCTTGGCCGATACGGACGCGGTGGCGCGGGCGGCGCTGCGGACCGCGGTCGGGACCGGCCCCGCGGGCTCGGGCGCGGCGGTTTCGGAGGAGGCTTCGGTCCAAAGGTCCCATATGACCAAAGCTTGAACTTGCAAGTACCTTTAGGGTTCCCTAACCTTTGCCTCCACGGTTCACCTCGTCCCCAGAACCCGTAGGAGTCCCCACATGTCCGCACCGTTGAACTCGTTCACCCAGAGAACGGCACCGCACGTCCTCGCGCTGTTCCGCGTCGTCACCGGGCTGCTCTTCGCCTGCCACGGCGCGTCCTCGCTCTTCGGCGTTCTCGGCGGCGCGATGGGGCAGGGCGGCACCGTGCCCACCGGCTCCTGGCCGGGCTGGTACGCCGCCGTCATACAGCTGGCCGGCGGCGTCCTGGTGATGCTGGGCCTCGGCACCCGCGCCGCGGCGCTGGTCAGCTCCGGCTCGATGGCGTACGCGTACTTCTCCGTCCACCAGGCCGGCGCGCTGTTGCCGATCCAGAACGGCGGCGAGTCCGCCGCGATGTACAGCTGGGCCTTCCTGCTGATCGTCTTCACCGGCCCCGGCGCCTGGGCGCTGGACCGCGTCTTCTTCGGCGGGCGCGAGCAGGAGGCGGCCCCGAGCGCGCAGCGGGAGCCTTCCGCCGCCTGATTCCGGCGTGTCCCGCACGGCCCGTACGGCAGCTGCGCCGTACGGGCCGTGCCGTCTTCGCGGGGGCCGGCACCGCCACCCCGCACCGCCCGGCGGAAGGGCCGGGCGTACGCTGTATGGCGCTAGAGCCGCCCCTGCCGCACCGAGCGACGTCGCGGCGGGGTCCGGAGCGGGAGAAACACGTTGTTGGAAAGCCTGGGGTCGCTCAGCGGGACCCCCTGGGTGTACGTGATCGTCAGCCTCTCGATCGTCCTCGACGTGTTCGTCCCGATCCTGCCCAGCGGGGTCCTGGTGATCGCCGCGGCCACGACGGCCGCCGGCACCGAGACCGCGGCCGACGCCGTCGATGTCGCCTCGTCCGTCCACGGCGGCGCCCATCTGGCCGAGCTGCTCTCCCTGGTGCTGTGCGCGGCCACCGCCTCGGTACTGGGCGACATGGTGGCCTACCGGCTCGCCTGGCGCGGCGGCGACCGCTTCGACCGGGCCATCGGCCGCTCGCGCCGTCTGACGGCGGCGCAGAAGCGCCTCGGCACGGCGCTGACGCGGGGCGGGGGCGGCATCGTCGTACTGGCCCGCTTCGCCCCCGCCGGCCGGTCCGTGGTCAGCCTGGGCGCCGGCGTCGCGCACCGTACGGTCCGCGAGTTCCTCCCCTGGTCCGCGCTGGCCGGCTTCGCCTGGGCGGCGTACAGCGTGAGCCTCGGCTACTTCGGCGGCCACTGGCTCGGCACGTCCTGGGTGAGCACCGCGCTCTCCGTCGTCGCCCTCTTCGCCGCCGGATCGGCCGCGGCGTTCCTGGTGCGGCGGCCGGAGCGGCGTACCGCGCACTGACGTACCGCCGCGCGCGGGCACGGAGCGGCACGGAAACGCCGTGGCCGGATGTCAGACCCGGCTGCGACCATGGCGACATGAGCGGTACGAACGACACCGACGGCACGAAGCGCTCCGGCGGCCCGGAGGGCTCCGGCGGGACATCCGCTTCCGGCGACGCACCCGGCAACGGCGCGGGGACGACGGCGCCCGCGCCCGCCGCGGTCCGCCCCTGGCAACCCCGCCCCGAGACCGCCGAGGACATGGCGTCCGTCCGCCGGATCAATCTCGCCGCCTTCGACACGGCCGCGGAGGCGGACCTCGTCGACGCCCTGCGCCGCGACCCCGCCGCCTGGCTGCCCGGGCTCTCGTACGTCGCCGACGCACCGGACGGCACCCCGGCCGCCCATGCCCTGCTGACGCGCTGCCATATCGACGAGGTCCCCGCCGTCGCGCTCGCCCCGTGCGCGGTGCTGCCCGGGTATCAGAAGAGCGGTGCGGGCAGTGCGGTGATCCGCGCCCTGCTGGAGGCCGCTCGGGCCGCCGGCGAGCACACCGCGATCGTGCTGGGCCACCCGCCGTACTACCCGCGCTTCGGGTTCGTGCCCGCCGCCGCCCGCTTCGGCATCCTGCCCCCGCAGCCCTGGCCGGACGATGCCTTCCTGGCGCTCTCCCTGGACGGCTCCATACCCCCGCGCGGCACGGTGCGCTACGCGAGGGCCTTCGGCATCGACTGACCCCGGCCCGCGCCGCCGGTCTCCGCGCCCGGTGCCGCGCGCGGGCGCGACCAAGCCCGATGGCGATACGGAGTAAAGTCGACCGTCACACCACCCGCCCGCCGCCACCCGAGCGCACCGCGCCCTCCACAGGAGCGTGCCGGACCGCCGCGCCGCAGCGGCACCCCACGGGACGGGCCGAACCACACACACGAGGCACACTTCGGTGAACGCACCACCGGTCGTCGAATGGACCGAGGCCGACCGGCCCCGCTCCGCCCGTTGGCGTTCCGAGAACGGCTCCCCGCCGCCCCGCCGGATCGTCATCGCGGACGACCGGACGCGGGCCGACGACGCCTACAAACTCGCCTGCGAGGGGACCGCGCTGCTGTGGCGCGGCGACTTCCACAACGCCCGCCAGCTGCTGACGGCGATGGCCCGCCGCATCGACCGCCGCCCGCGCAAGGCGCCGCCCGCCGATGCCACCCAGGCGTTCCATCTGCACCGCGCCGCGCAGAACCAACGCGCCCGCATCCTGGGCATGCTGCTGGTCCCGCTCGACGCCGGCCACGCCGTCCCGCTGCACCGCGCCCCCGATGTCCGCGAGGCATGCACCAGGGCATACGGCCCCGGAGAGCCCGCTCCCGGGCAGACCTCCGACGACGAGGGCCCGACCCCGGCCGCCTCGCTGGTGTCGCTGCGTGAACTCCTCGCCCTGATCGGCGCCAACGAATGGCGCAGGAAGGGCGTGCAGATCCCGGCGCTCGGCGGCGACCGCATCCACCCGCACTACGGCGTCTTCTCACCGGCCCGCGGCGAGTACGTCGATCTGGTCGCCGAGGCGCCGCTGCCCTCGCAGGACCTGGCGTTCGACATCGGCACCGGGACCGGCGTGCTGGCCGCGGTGCTCGCCCGGCGCGGCGTGCGCAGGGTGGTGGCCACCGACCAGGACCCGCGCGCGCTGGCCTGCGCCCGCGAGAACACCGAGCGCCTGGGTGTCGCCGGGCAGGTGGAGGTCGTCGAGGCGGACCTGTTCCCGGCCGGCCGCGCCCCGCTGGTCGTCTGCAACCCCCCGTGGGTGCCCGCGAAACCGACCTCACCGGTGGAGCGCGCGGTGTACGACCCCGGCAACGCGATGCTGCTCGGCTTCCTCAACGGCCTCGCCGACCATCTGACCCCGGGCGGCGAGGGCTGGCTGATCCTCTCCGACCTGGCCGAACACCTCGGCCTGCGCCCGCACGCCGAGCTCCTCGACGCCTTCGCCAAGGCCGGCCTCGCGGTCCTGGGCCGGCTCGACATCGCCCCGCGCCATCCGCGCGCCCGCGATACCTCCGACCCGCTCTATGAGGCCCGCGCGGCCGAGGTCACCTCGCTGTGGCGGCTGGGCGTCGCGGACGGGTAGCCCGCCCGGCCGCGACCCGGCCTCAGACCTGGTGCGCCCCCGCACCACCGGTCGCGCCCTGGGGCCGTAGCCCGGCACACGCGTTGCGGACGTAGCGGCGCCAGTCACCGGCGTCGTGGCGGATCACCGCCGCCAGTCCGCACACGATCATCACCACGTCGCCCACCTCGGCGTCCGCGCGCACCGCGCCCTCTTCCTTGGCGCGGGCGAGCAGTTGGCCCGCGACCGCCTCGGCCTGCGTCCGGCCCTCCCCGGTCGGCTCGGTGGAACCGAACGCCGCCTCGATCGACGCGGACAGCCCCCGCTCGGCGTCCAGCACCTCCCCGATGTGCTCGACATAGGCGGCCAGCCCGTCGGCGGCCGCGGCGCTGGGCAGACAGCGGGTGCGCCCGAACTCCACGATCTCCGCCTGACGTTGCTCCCCCACGGCGGCGATCAGTGCCGCCCTGCTGGGGAAGTGCCGGTAGACCGTTCCGACGCCCACCCCCGCCGCCCGGGCGACCTCGGGCATCTGCGCCTCGTCGCCGCGGGCGCGGAACACCTCCCGCGCGGCGTCCAGCACACGGGTGCGATTGCGCTCGGCATCGGCGCGCGGCCTGCGATGCGGGCTGGGGGAGGTCGAAGAGGCTGCCACATCGCCGATGCTACTGCTACGCTCATCAAGCGGAATCGGATTCCGATTCCGTTTATGCCGCTGCGCATCGACCAGAAGAGGACCGGCGATCACCATGCCCAAGGAGCGATTCTTCGTCCTGCAGCCCCGCGAACGGCGCCCGGGCCGTGTGCCCCTGCCGCCAGGATTCGGCGTCAAGGCCCGCACGAGCGACACCGAGGGCCGCCTCGCCATCCTGGAGAACCAGCTCGACGTCGACATTCCGCCGCATGTCCACCACCACGCCGATGAGTTCGTCTACGTCCTCGAAGGCGAGATGGAGGTCGACTTCGACGGCACCACACACCGCCTGACCCCGGGCATGTGCGTCCTGCTCCCCCAGGGCGTGCCGCACGCCCTGCGCAACGCCTCCCAGCCGCCCGCCCGCTGCCTGCAGATCTCGTCACCGGGCGGCTGGGAGGAGTTCGTGGAGGACATGTTCGAGGCCGGGCCGGTGGCCATGAAGGGCGGCCACCCCGATCTCGACCGCCTCAACGCGATCGGCGCGAAGTACGGCATGGAGTACTTCGACTGAGCGGCATGGAGCACCACGGCCATGACGCGAAGGAAGCCGGGCCGATCCACCGCCATCCGGCCGCCGATCAGGCACGATGGACCCATCATGGATCTCCGGCACCTTCTCTCCCGCGCCCGCCGGCTCGCCGGCTCCGCGACCCCCGCACGACGCCGGCTGCTCGGCATCACCGGCCCACCGGGTGCGGGCAAGTCCACCCTCGCCGCCCACCTGGTGGCGGAGCTGGCCGGACGGGCGGCGCTGGTCCCGATGGACGGCTTCCATCTCGCCGAGGCGGAGTTGCGCCGCCTCGGCCGCACGGGCCGCAAGGGCGCGCCCGACACCTTCGACCCCGCCGGGTACGAGGCACTGCTGGCGCGTCTGCGCGCGCCGGACCCGGACGCCACCGTCTACGCCCCGGCCTTCGACCGCCGCATCGAGGAGCCGGTCGCCGGCAGCATCGCCGTGGCACCGCATATCCCGCTCGTCGTCACCGAGGGCAACTACCTCCTCCTCGACTCCGCGCCCTGGTCACGGGTCCGCGCGCTGCTCGACGAGGTCTGGTACGTGGAGTTGGACGCCCCGGAGCGGATCCGCCGGCTGATCGACCGCCACGAGCGCTTCGGACGCGCACACGCCGATGCCGAACGGTTCGTGCACTCCTCGGACGAGACCAACGCCCGGGTCGTGGCGGCCACTCGCGACCGCGCCGACCTCGTCATCTCCTTCGCCCCCGAAGAGGCCCCGCTCCCGTCCGGCGACTGACCCCCTGCCGCCGCCCGCCGGCCAGCAGCCCGACCACCGACAGCGCACCCCACCCCACGGACACCGCGGCCGCCTTCACCCTCCGATCCCGGCCCGGCAGCGTCGCACCGACCAGGACGGCGTCCCCGAGATCGGCCGCGATCCTTATATACGCGGCGGTGCGCAGCGCCGGGCCCTCGGGCGCCAGCGCGAGCGAGAGCCCGCTCGCCACCTCCCGCCAGGCAAGTGGCCGCAGCGAGATCCGGGTGGCCCGCTCGATCCTCCCCTCACCGTCGACCAGCCCCGAAGGCCGCGCCAGCAGATCGGGCACCGCCGTCACCGCCACCCCGTACACCGCCGTGGCCACCCCGACCGCACGCAACAGACCGACCTTCATCCGCCCTCCCGCTCTCCCTCGCCGACGCCTTCCGCCAGCACCTGCCTGCCTCGCATCAACTCCTTTCCGCATCAAGCCCCTTCCCAAACGACATCATCGATGTCATCATGACATCATGAGTGTCAATGAGGGGGGTGCCGCAGAGCATGACACCGGCGAAAACGGCGCCGGAGCGCACAGTTCCGCCGCGCAGGACACCGACAGGGAGGGCACAGAGGGGCTCACGCCCGCCGAAGACCTGCTGTACGGCGTCATCAGACGCCTGTGGCCGCTGCACCGGACGGTGGTCCGCGCGGTCGAGCGTGAGCTGACGGGTACGGGCATGACCGCCGGCGAACATGCACTACTGGACGCCCTGCACAGCGAAGGCCCCAGGACCGTGCCGCAGTTGGCCCGCTCGATGGGGCTCGACAGACAGCCGGTGCAGCGCTGGGTGAACCACGCCGCGGAGCTGGGCCTGGTCGTGACGGCACCCAACCCCGCACACCGCCGCTCCTCCCTGATCGAGCTCACCACCGAGGGCGCGGCGGCGATACGCGGAATCCAGGAGTTCGAGGCGACGGAGCTGCGGCGCCGACTGGCCGACCTGCCCGCCGAGGACGTCCGCACGACCCTGCATGTACTCGACCGACTCGGCGAGGAATTCCGGCACCTGGCGAACGGCTCACACGTTCCACCGGAGAATGCCGACATCAACGACAAGTAATGATGACGGCGACACCAGATCCATAAGCAACAATCACGCCAGTACCACCACCCACCACACAAACGCCAAAGGACGGTCCGGAGCATGACCCGAGCGATCACCGACTGGTCCGAGGTCGACAACGGCCTCGTGCCGGTCGACGACGGCGAGCTGTTCTACGAGACGGCCGGGTCGGGCCCCGCGGTGGTACTGCTGCACGGCGGCATGCTCGACCAGCACATGTGGGACGAACAGTTCACCTGGCTGGTGAACTCCGGCCTCCGCGCGATCCGCTACGACTTCCGCGGCCACGGCCTGTCCTCCACGGTGGAGGGGGACTACGCCAACCACGACGACCTGTGCACCCTCCTGGACGCTCTCGACGCCCCGAGCGCCGTCCTCGTCGGTCTCTCACACGGTGCGCGGGTCGCCCTCGACACCGCGATAGCCCACCCGGCCCGGGTGACGGCCCTCGCGCTCGCCTCCCCCGGTATCAGCGGCCGCCCCTTCACCGACCCCTTCGTCCTGGCGCACATCAAGGAGCAGGTGGCGGCCATCGGCGCTCCGGACGGCGCGGAGCGCTATGTCGAGCACTTCCTGCGGATGTGGGTGGACGGTCCGCATCGCGAACCATCCGCCGTGCACCCGGGGTTCCGTGAGCGGATGCGCGCCTCCGCCGAGGCCAATGTGGAGGTGCATGCCGACGGGCTGGGCGCCGGGATGCCCCTTGAGGTCGGGGCCGCGGACCGTCTGAGCGAGGTCCGGGTGCCGACGGTGGTGCTCGACGGCGACCTCGACAGTACGGACATCTCCGCCAACGCCCATGCCATAGCGCTGACCGTCCCCGGCGCCCGAAGAGTCCGCATACCGGGCGCGGCCCATATGGTCAATCTGGAGAACACCGCGCTCTTCGACCGCGAACTGCACGCCTTCCTCTCGTCCTTGGACTACTGATCACCCTCGGACCACCCCGTGATGCCCCGGCACCCGGCACCCTGGCACACCAGCCCCACCGCGCACCGCGCACCGCGCGCCGGAACTGCGGCTCTCCCGGCGGCCATCGACCGTGAGAGCGCCGCGGCCGCCGGTCCGCACCCCCGCCCGTCCTCCTCGGCAGATAGAGTGATCGAGCCGTGGTGTTCGGGAAGACCGGTGCCGGACCTTGTGGTCCCAGGCCGGAGCGGCCCTCGCCACTGTGATCGGGGAGTTTCCAGCCCTTTCCGTAGGCGCACGGCGCGCCTACGGCGCCACTGACCGCAGCCCGCGGCCGGGAAGGCGGGGACGGACGCGTGCACCCGTAAGCCAGGAGACCGGCCACGGCATCTCACGAACTGATCCACGAGGTGCTGGAGCGTGACCGCCGGATGGCCCTGTCCACCGATACCCCGAACACCCCTGCCCCCGCCGCGTTCCGCTGGCGTCGGCAGGACACCGTCCGCACCGCCGGCCTGATGGCCGTCATAGCCGGTCTGCACATCGTCGCCTTCGGTGTGCTCTTCCTGCTCGTCGTCCCGCACCACTACGCCGTCGGAAGCCAGGTCTTCGGCGCCGGACTCGGCATCACCGCATACACCCTCGGTATGCGGCACGCCTTCGACGCCGACCACATCGCCGCGATCGACAACACCACCCGCAAGCTGATGGCCGACGGCAAGCGGCCGGTCTCGGTGGGCTTCTGGTTCGCGCTCGGCCACTCCAGCGTGGTGGTCGCGATGGCGGCTCTCGTGGCCGGCGGCGCCCAGCTCGCCGGCACCCTGCTCAACGACGAATCCCGTACCCACCAGGTCCTCGGCACCATCGGCACCACGGTCTCGGGGACGTTCCTCTACCTCATCGCCGCCCTCAACCTCATCGCGCTGGCCGGGATCTGGCGGGTCTTCCGCGGTATGCGCGACGGCCGTTACGACGAGGCCGAGTTGGAGCAGCGCCTGGATTCGCGCGGCTTCATGAACCGCCTCCTGGGGCGCTTCACGCGCTCGATCTCCCGCCCCGGCCAGATGTTCCCGCTCGGCTTCCTCTTCGGGCTCGGCTTCGACACCGCGACCGAGGTGACCCTGATGGTGATGGCGGGCAGCGGCGCCGCGGCCGGCCTGCCGTGGTACGCGGTCCTGTGCCTGCCGCTGCTGTTCGCCGCCGGGATGAGCCTGTTCGACACCCTCGACGGCACGTTCATGAACTTCGCCTACCAGTGGGCGTTCTCCAACCCGGTGCGCAAGGTCTACTACAACCTCACCATCACCGGTCTGTCGATCGCCGTCGCCTTCTTCATCGGCACGATCGAGCTGGTGACCGTGCTGCACGACAAACTCGCCCTCAACGACCCGCTGACCGGCTGGATCTCCACCCTCGACCTCGACAACGTCGGCTTCATCATCGTCGGACTGTTCGTCGTGGTGTGGGCCGCGGCGCTGGCGTACTGGCGACTGAGCGGTGTGGAGAAGCGCTGGGCGCAGCGAGCGGAGGAGGCAGACCGGGCGAAGGCGACAGAGCGGACGGCACCGGCGTCGAGCTCCTGAGGCACGGCGCGCGGGCCGCGCCTCCTCACCTCAGGTGGCCGAACCGGCGGCGGCGCCCGTCACCAGATCCGGCCCCCAGCGCTTCATTGCGACCGCAAGATCCAGCGGTCGCAGCCGGTCCGCCTCCTCCGGCCCCGGCCAGTCCTCCCGCGGAACCCGCCACATCACCTCGAACTCGTTGCCGTCCGGGTCCTTGGCGTACAGGGACTTGGAGACGAGGTGGTCGGTGGCGCCGACCAGCGCACCGCGCTCACCGAGCCGCGCCTTCGCCGCGGCCAGTTCACCGAGCGTGCCGACCTCCCAGGCCAGGTGGTACAGCCCGACCCGCCCGGCCTCCGGCCCCGGCGCGTCCGTCCCCACCGCGAACAGCCCCAGATCGTGATCGTTGAGCGAGCCGGGCGCGCTGAGGAAGGCCGCCCGCCCCGGTATCTCCACATCCACGCTGAGCCCCAGCGCCTCACCGTAAAAAGCAACAGCCCGCGCCACATCCCGGACATACAGCACCGCGTGATTGAGCCGCCGTACGGCCATGAACCCGCTCCTGTTCTCCCGCCACGCCATCGCGTGACCGCTCACCGACCACTTACTTGAAACTTCAAGATACTCTGGAACGATACACAGCCTCCCCACCACAAACAACCGCCCCGAACACGCCCAGCCCCGCCCCTCCCCCGCCCCCCGGGCACGAAGAAGGCCCCCGACTCGAACGAGTCGGGGGCCACGGGGTCGACAAGCGCGGAGCGCATCAGCGCCGGCCCGCCCTTGGGCCCGCTCCGGTCACGGATGTGCTGCTGCCCGGCGATCGGCAGAAACTCGAAGACACCTACCGGCTGCGCTGGCCAGCCCTCTTGGCCTGCACGTCTTCGGCTGTCAGGGCCTTACCGCCGATCGCCCATGCGCCGCTGGGCGTCTCGGTGACCACGACATGTGTCACCGGCCGCAGGGCCTCGCCTTCGATGGCGATCAACGCCTCGGAGACATCCTCGACCATCTTCTGCTTCTCTTCGAGCGTGAACACTCCTGCGATCACCTTGATGTCGATGAATGGCATCGGATGCCTCCCACATGAGGGTGAGATCGAGCCGTCATGCCGCTCGGATACCAGGGCCGAATGCGGTGGGGCTGCGCCTCCTCTTCGGGGAGAAGGGTGCCGGCGATGACGCGCCGCTTGTCGCGGCCTAACGGAGCAGCACCCGTAGGCGGCGCCCGGCCCTCGTCCGACTGGCCCGGTTCACGGTGAGCGGCGACGCTGATGCCGACCGCTGCCATCAGTCCTGCGGTGCCGGCATGCTTCTGTCCAGTCTCGCAGATCGACCTCGGTGAAGGGCGGCAGCGCGGTTTCGCGACGGCCCCTGCCCGCCCCTGTCCGCAGCAGAAAATGATCAAGGCCCAGGAATCCGATTTCACCTCGGATGACCTGGGCCTTCGTCGTTCTACGCAAGGAGTGGGCACAGACGGATTTGAACCGCCGACATCTGCTTTGTAAGAGCAGCGCTCTACCGCTGAGCTATGCGCCCTGGTCGAGCCGACAGACTACCTTGCCATCAGGGCTGAACTGCAAACCAGTGCGCGAAGTGCGAACTTACCGGCCGGTGTGTTCGTTTCCGGTGAGTGGGAGAATGGCATCCGTCCTGGGGCGATGTGATCGGGAGAGGGAAGTGACGGCGACACACACGCAGCCGCATGAGCAGCGAGAACGCCGTCGCACGCGTGGGGGCCCGGTCCGGGATGCGGTGACGCTCGCGTTGCTGCCGTTGCCGTTGCTGATCGCGATGGCTCCGTTGGCGTTCGCCGGCGGGGGGACTCGTCGCTGGTTCGGGCGCGGGGAGAGCCAGCGGGCCGATGCGCAGGCCGCGAAGGACGCCGCGGCGTCGGCGTTCTACGAGCTGGACACCGCGCACCGGGACCTGCGGATCTCCATAGAGACGATCACCGCGGTGGACAGTTCCCCGCAGGCGCAGCGGGCCGCGGCGGACTACGAGGGCTTCGGACGGCGGATCGACGAGGTGAGTCACGGCTATATCACCGCGGTCGACTCCCATGATCTCGACCGTGATGATCTGGACGGCGCCGCGATGGCACGGGCGCGGGCCGATCTGACGCGGGCCAAGGAGGAGCTGGACCGGGTCAAGGGCGATCTCGACCGGTTCGCGCAGGGGTTGGGGCCGCTGCTGCAGTCCGCCGAGACGCAGCTCGCGCAGCTCGCCCCGGCGGTGGAGCGGGCGCGGCAGGCGCTGCTGGCGGCGAGCGATGCGCTGGACACGGTCCGGGCCCAGGGCATACGGGCGGACGATCTCGCGGCCCGGCTGGCGGCGCTCGGGCCGGAGCTGACCAAGCTCAATCAGGGCGCCGGGCAGCATGGCGTACAGGAGACCATCCGGCGCGCCGACGACGTGCTGCGCAGGTCGGAGGGCATACGGGCCGAGGCCGAGCGGTTGCCGGCGAAGGCCGCGGAGATCGACAAGCGGCTGGTGTCGCTGCGGACCCGGGCGCAGGCGATCACCACCCGCGCCGGGAAGGTCGATCCGGTCCTCAGCGAGCTGCGGCGGCGCTACAGCGCGGCATGCTGGCAGGACCTGCAGCACGTACCGGAGCAGGCGGCGCAGTCCGTACAGCAGGCCGAGGTCAAGCTGCGGGAGGCGCAGCAGGCGCGGGACGAGCAGCGCTGGGCGGACGCCACGAGCCGGCTGGCGACCGTGCGGGCGCTGCTGGACGCCACCGACGAGGCGGTGTCGGCGGCCGGCGACCGGCTGCGGCGGCTCGATGCGGTCTCGTTCGACCGGCAGAAGGAGGTCGACCGGACCCGCTTCGCCCTCCGGGACGCGCAGCGGCTGGCGATGGCCGGGCGCAGCACCCCCGACCCGCGGCATGCCCGCCCCCTGGACGACGCGGTGGCCCGCCTCGATCGCGCGGTCGCCGGTCTGGAGGGGCGGCATCCGGACTGGTGGCACTTCCTGACGGAGACGGAAGCGGTACGGCAGACGGCGGCACGGGTGGTGCAGGAGATCCGGGACGCCAGGGGCGCGGCGGGGACCGGCGGCTGAGGCTGTCGGCCGCGCCCGGCGGAGGCCGTCGTACGGCCCAGGAATGGCCTCGCTTCTGGAGGCGTTCTTCCAGGCGCGATGGCGTGAAGCGGCCCTTGGGCGGATCCTGGAGATTGAGTACGGCCCAGGGCGGCACATCTGCGCGAAGGAGGCCGGACATGGCTACTGGGGCTACTGGCCAGACCCTGCACGGGCCCATGGGGCACCTCCACCGGGCCAAGAGGCACCGTCGTGCCCGGTTGGACGAGCATCTGCCCGTGGATCACGGGCTCAGCAAGGTCTACCGCGTCGGCGCCGGGCTGATGGGCCTGGTACTGGTCGCATTCGGCATCCTCGGACTGACCCACCACATCGGCTTCTTCGACACCGGCGGCGACACCGTCGCGGGGCTGAACACCAACGGTTCCCTGAGCGTGCTGTCGATCGTCGTCGGCGCGATCCTCTTCGCCGGCATGGTGATCGGCGGGAACTTCGCCTCGACCCTCAACATCGTCTTCGGCGGCCTCTTCCTGCTGAGCGGGTTCGTGAACCTGGCGCTGCTGGACACCGGCGCGAACTTCCTCGCCTTCCGCATCCAGAACGTCCTGTTCAGCTTTGTGGTCGGGCTGATGCTGCTGGTCTTCGGGATGTACGGACGGGTCAGCGGCGGTCTCCCCGAGGACAACCCGTACTGGCGCGCCCGGCACCCGGAGGAAGCGGATCAGTTCGCCCGCGGGCAGGCCCATCCGGTGGCCGGCATGACGGCCGGCCGGCTGGTGGCGCGCCGGAAGATGCAGGGCGCCCCGCATGCCGGGCGCGGCTCGTTCGGCCCCGGTACCAGCTCCAGCATCAGCCGAGGAAGCACCGGTGCCGGCTCCGGGAGCACGGGCACCGGCGCGGGCGACTCCGGCGGCAGGGGGACCTGAGCCGGGGCGCGGGACACGTCGGGGCGTACCGAGGTGGGATTGGGGTGCTCGGTACGCCCTGACGACCGGTGTCGGCAGGCGCCGGCGGGCGGTTCGGGGGCATGGGGAGGCGGGATCACGGGGGCCAGGGGGAGCAGGGAGCAGCACCATGAGCCGGTCGGAGCGCGCCGCCTCCGCCGCGGGCCACGGAGCGCACGGCGCGACGGTCGAGGCGCTCGCCAGGCGGATCCTCAAGGGCACCTACGGCGAGGGGGAGACCCTGGTCGTGCCGGAGCTGATGGCGGAGCTGGACGTCAGTCAGACCGTGCTGCGTGAGGCGGTCAAGGTGCTGACCACCAAGGGGCTCCTCGGCACCGATCAGACCCGCGGCACCTTCGTCCGCCCCCGGGAGGAGTGGAATCTCCTGGACACGGACGTGCTGCGCTGGAAGCTGGCGGCCGGGGTGTCCTCGGACTTCTTCGCCGACGTGCTCGAACTGCGCCGCTCCATCGAGCCCGCCGCGGCCGCGCTCGCCGCCGAGCGCCGTACCGATGACGATCTGGCCGCACTGGACGCCGCACTGAGCGCGATGGCCGCGACCGACGACGATCCGGTGCTGCTCGTACGCGCCGACGCCTCCTTCCACACGGCGATGCTGATCGCGTCGAACAACCGGTTCTACGCGCAGATGCACCGGGTGATCGTGCCCGTGCTCGTCGAGCGCGACCGGGAGGTGCTCGCCGCCGACCGCGCCTTCGAGCATCCGCATGCGGTGCACGCGGCGGTCGTCGAAGCCGTACGGAACCGGGACGTCGACGGCGCGTACATGGCGATGCTCGAACTACTGGACAAGTCGGCGCGGGAGCATCCGTAGGGCCGGCCGGGCGGGGTGCCGTCGCGATCGCGCCCGCAGTCCATCGGGACAGCCCTCCCCGTTACGGCGACGTCCCCTGCGGGCAGGAGATCGCGCACGGGCCCGCCGCCGGACCCACGTCCCGCCGTACGCCGCGCACGCCGAAAGGACGGTCCGGTCCATGAAGATCAGCCGCATCGAGACGTTCCTCGCCCCGCCGCGCTGGATGTTCGTACGGGTGGAGACCGATGAGGGACTCGTCGGCTGGGGTGAGCCGGTGGTCGAGGGGCGGGCGGAGCCGGTCCGGGCGGCCGTGGAGGTGCTGGCCGAATACCTCCGGGGGCAGGATCCGGCGCGTATCGAGGACCACTGGCAGGTCATGACCAAGGGCGGCTTCTACCGGGGCGGGCCGGTGCTGTCGTCCGCCGTCGCCGGCTTGGACCAGGCGCTGTGGGACATCAAGGGCAAGCGCCACGCCGTGCCCGTCCACCAGTTGCTGGGCGGGCCGGTCCGGGAGCGGATCCGCGCCTACGCATGGGTCGGCGGCGACGAACCGCAGGCCGTCCGGGAGGCGATCACCGCGCAGATCGAGGCGGGCTTCACGGCCGTCAAGATGAACGGCTGCGGCCGGATGAGCCCGGTGGCGACCCGCGCCGAGGTGCGCGCATGCCTGCTCCGCGCCGAGACCGCACGCGAAGTCCTCGGTGCGGAACGGGACTTCGGCCTCGACTTCCATGGCAGGGTCTCCCCCGCCAACGCCCGCAGGCTCCTCCCCCTGCTGGCCGAGACCGCACCGATGTTCGTCGAGGAGCCGGTGCTCGGTGACTACATGCAGGCCCTCCCCGATCTCGTCAATGCCTCCAACATCCCCCTCGCACTGGGTGAACGTCTCTACACCAGGCGGGAGTTCCTGGCTCCGCTGCAGTCCGGCGTCGCGATTCTCCAACCCGATGTGTCGCATGCGGGCGGGATCTCCGAGCTGCGCCGGATCGGCGCGCTCGCGGAGGTGTACGGGGCGCAGCTCGCCCCGCACTGCCCGCTCGGCCCGGTGGCGCTGGCCGCCTGCCTCCAAGTCGCCTTCACCACACCGAACTTCCTCATCCAGGAGCAGTCCATCGGGATCCACTACAACCGGGGCGCCGAGCTGCTGGACTATGTCGCGGATCCGGAGCCGTTCCGCTTCCACGGCGGGTCGCTGCTGCGGACCGAACGCCCCGGGCTCGGTGTGGAGGTCGACGAGGCCGCCGTACGGGCGGCGGACAAGCGGGGGCACGCCTGGCGGAACCCGGTGTGGCGCTACGAGGACGGGGCTTTTGCGGAATGGTGACAAGGTGCCGGCCGAAGCGGTCCGCCCAGGCGACCGGGCCGGAATAATCAAAGGCACCACCCGCGCGCCCGAACGACCCGCCCGCGCGTCACACGCGCAGCGGGGAGCGGAGAAAGCAGGAAACGCCATGGACTTCAGCGAAGCGCTCCGCACCGACCGGCTGGTCGCCATCATCCGGGGCAGGGATGCGGAGGCGTCCTTCCGTACGGTCATGGCACTTGCGGAGGCGGGCCTTCCGCTGATCGAGGTCTCCCTCAGCGGCAAGGATGCGCTGAGCGTGATCCGGCGGGCCCGCGGCGAACTCGGCGATGCCGCCTGGCTCGGCGCGGGCGCCGTCCTGACCGGCGACGATGCCCGGCGCGCCGCCGAGGCCGGCGCGAATCTCATCGTCACGCCCGGTCTGGGCGCGGGGCTGGAGGAGTCCGTACGGCAGGGGCTGCCGACGCTCGCCGGGGTGATGACGCCGTCCGAGGTGATCGCCGCGGAGGCACTGGGCGTCTCGGCGTTGCAGCTGTTTCCGGCGTCGGCCGGCGGACCGGCGTATCTGCGGGCGCTGCGCGCGCCGTTTCCGGAGCTGCCGTTCGTACCGGTCGGCGGGGTGGACGCGGCCGTCGCCCCGGCGTACTTCGATGCCGGAGCGGTGGCCGTGGGCGTCGGTTCGCCGCTCATCGGGGATGCGGCGGACGGCGGCGACCTGGACGCGCTGCGCAAACGGGCGGCGGAGTTCAAGGCGGTGTGCGCACGGTGACGGGGCGGCCGCCGACCTCCGGGACCGGGAGGGAGCAGCACGGCGGCGAGGCTCCCGAGGGCGCATTGACGTCCTCCGGGCTCCCGGGGGAACGGGGGCGCCCGGACGTCTTCACCATCGGCGAGACCATGGTGGCCCTGCGCGGCAGCGGTCCGCTGAGGCTCGGCGGCACGATGCAGGTCTCCATCGCCGGGGCCGAGAGCAATGTCGCGATCGGGCTGGCCAGACTCGGGCACGACGTCCACTGGGCGGGCACGGTCGGTGACGACGAGGCCGGAGCGCTGGTGCTCCGTACGCTGCGGGCGGAGGGCGTCGAGGTCTCCGGCGCCACCACCGACCCCGGTGCCCCGACCGGGCTGCTGCTCTTCGAGCCGCGGCTGCCGGAGGTCACCCGGGTGCACTACTACCGCGCCGGATCGGCCGGCTCCCGGCCGGCGGCGGACGCCGTCGACCGCGCCTTCCGCGCCGCCCCGCCGCGCGTCCTGCACCTGACGGGCATCACCCCGGCGCTGGGCCCCACGGCCCGCTCCGCGGCCTACCGGGCCCTCCACCTGGCACACCGGCACCGCTCGACGGTCTGTCTCGACGTCAACTTCCGCGCCCGCCTGTGGACCGCCGAGGAGGCCGCCGCGGTCCTGCGGGAATGGCTCCCCTACGTGGACGTCCTGATCGCCTCCGACGACGAGCTGCCGCTCTGCCTGCCCGGAGGCGCGGGCACAGTGGCGCCGGACCACGCGGACCAGGCCCGGCTTCTGCTGGAGCAGGGTGTCGGTGAGGTCGTGGTCACACTCGGCGCGGCGGGGGCGACGGCCTTCACCCCCGGCGGACGTGTGCACCGGCCCGCCAGGGCGGTACGGGCCGTGGACGCCGTGGGTGCCGGCGACGCCTTCGTGGCGGGGTACCTCTCGGCGCTGCTGGACGGCAAGGGGCCGGCCGGGCGCCTGGAGCGCGGCGTCACGACCGGAGCGTTCGCGATCGCCTCGCACGGCGACTGGGAGGGTGCACCGACCCGTGCGGAACTCGGCATGCTGGGCGCGCCACCCGGCACCGTCGTGCGCTGATCAGCGTCACGGTTAATCTGTGGCCATGCCTCGTTACGAATACCGGTGCCGCCCCTGTGGCTCCCTCTTCGAGCTGAACCGGCCGATGGCCGAGTCCTCCGCCCCGGCCGTCTGCCCTGAAGGCCACGAGGACACCGTGAAGCTGCTCTCCACGGTCGCCGTCGGCGGGTCCGCGGCCGCCCCCGCACCGAGCGGTGGGGGCGGAGGCGGCGGCTGCTGCGGAGGCGGCTGCTGCGGCTAGGAGGCGGCGCTTCCACCTCCGTGGGCCGGCGGGGGCGACGCGCCCTGGACGGCGGCCGCGTGCGCTGCGGGAAGCGGCGGCCGCGTCCGTCGATCGCGGGCTACCGCTTGCGTGCCAGCGTCAGGCCGTCCGCCACGGTGAGCAGCACCGACTCCATGCGCCGGTCCGCCGCCACATGGTCGTTGAACGCCCTGATCGCCAGAGCCGACCCGGTCGCCGCCGGGTCGGCGACCTCACCCCGATACAGCACGTTGTCCGCGACGATCAGGCCGCCGGGCCGCAGCCGCGGCACCAGCTCTTCCCAGTAAGCGATATAGCCCCCCTTGTCCGCGTCGAGATAAGCAAGATCGATATGCGGTTCGCCCGGCATCGCCCGCAGCGTCTCCAGCGCGGGCGCGATCCGCAGGTCGATGCGGTCCGCGACACCGGCCCTGGACCACGCCTCCCGGCCGTACGCCGTCCACTCCTCGGACACGTCGCAGGCGATCAGCGTGCCGTCCGCGGGCAGGGCCTGAGCCATGGACAGCGCCGAGTAGCCGGTGAACGTCCCCACCTCGACCACATGCCGCGCCCCGATCAGCCGCACCAGGAACGCGAGCAGCGGCCCTTGCTCCTCCGCCGACTGCATCCCCGCGGCCTTGGGGAACTGCTGCCGGGTGAGCTCCACGATGCCCCGCTGCGCCGGGTTCAACTGAGGATTGTGGGCGAGAACGTAGTCGTACAGCTCCGGCGTGATCGGTGTGCTCTTGGACTCAGCCACGTGCTCTCCTCTTGATCAAGGATCGCGGTCTCGGCCGATCACCGGACGGTGCAGCCGCCCGCCTCGGCGAGACTAGCCGAGCCACTTCGCCGCCAACGGCTTTTCCACACCTCCCTTCACGAGTCACCAGCCTTCGCTCGTCCCGTCCGTTCCTGCATCACTCCCTTCCTGCCACGGCCCACCCATTCCCTGTCCACGGCCCGCCGGTCACGTTCCCAAGTACCGCAGCACCGCCAGGACCCGGCGTGAATACCCGGACGTACCGATCAGACCGAGCTTGTCGAAGATCGCGTTGGCGTGTTTCTCCACGGCGCTCTGCGAGATGTGCAGCCGGACGGCGATCGCCGCGTTGGTGTGGCCCTGTGCCATCTCCGCGAGCACCTCCCGCTCGCGTGCGGTGAGGGTGCCCAGCGGATCCGAGCGGCGGGTACGCGTCAGCAACTGCCGTACGACCTCGGGGTCGAAGGCCGCCTGGCCTGCGCCCACCCTCTCCAGCGCGTCCAGGAACTCGTCCACCTGGACCACCCGGTCCTTGAGGAGGTAGCCGACTCCCTCATCGTCGTCGGTCAGCAGCTCCGTCGCATAGCGGCGCTCGACATACTGCGAGAGCACCAGCACGCCGACACCGGGCCAGCGCTCCCGGATCTGCACCGCCGCCCGCAGCCCCTCGTCGGTGTGGGTCGGGGGCATCCGGACGTCCACGACCACCGCGTCGGGCTTCGCCCCCGTCTCCGCCGCACGCTCCAGCACGGCGATCAGCTGATCGGCGTCACCGACCGCGGCGGCCACCTCGTGTCCTTCCTCGGCGAGCAGCCGCACCAGGCCCTCCCGCAGCAGGGTCGAATCGTCGGCGAGCACTACGCGCACGGCAGCTCCGCGGTGATGGTGGTCGGTCCGCCGGCCGGGCTGTCGACCCGGAACCGGCCGTCGAGGGCGGCGACCCTGCGGGCCATCCCGAACAGGCCGCTGCCGGAGGCATCCGCGCCGCCCAGTCCGTCGTCCTCGATGCATACGAGCACGGCGTCCTCACCACGGGCGACGCGGACCGTTATCAGCCCGGCGCCCGAGTGCTTGACGGCGTTGGTGACGGCTTCGCAGACCACGAAGTAGGCGACCGTCGCCACCGTGGCCTCGGGGTCGGTGGAGAGTTCGTAGTCGAGCCGCACGGGGATGGCCGAGCGCTCGGCGACGGTCTCCAGGGCCGCCCGCAGCCCTGCCTCGTCCAGCACCGTCGGATAGACCCGCCATGCCACTTCACGCAGCTCGGCCAGAGCCTGTCCGCTCTCTTCGTGGGCTTGGCGCAGGAGTTGCCCGGCACGCTGCTGGTCCTGGCTGCGCAGCGCGCGGCCGAGCAGCATCCCCAGCGCCACCAGCCGCTGCTGGACGCCGTCGTGCAGATCCCGCTCGATGCGGCGGCGCTCGTCGTTGACGGCGGCGACGACGCCGGCCCTGCTGGCCGCCAACTGCTCGATGCGGCGCTCCAGTTCCTCCTGGTGGCTCGGGCCGAGGTAGCGCCGCGCCAGCCTGGCCTCCAGGCCCGCGACCCCGAACGCGCCCTGCATGCTGAGGAAGAGAAGGAAGAGGCCGCCGATGCCGGAGATGACGACGGTGTCGACGTGCCGGACCTCTCTGAACAGCAGGATGAAGACCCATGCGGTGCCGTACGCCGCTCCGAGCAGGGCGGCGCTCAGCACAAAGATGCCCAGCAGGCCCAACGACCAGCGCAGCGAGAGATATTGCAGGGCGCGGTGGTCGGCGTAGGCGTCGGAGGTCTCGGTCGTGATGTAGTCGCGCAGACGTCGTCGGTTGGCCTCGGTCAGGGCCCGTCCGCCGGCCGCCACCGGTTGGAGGACCGCACGGCGGCCGCGCGGCCAGGCGAGTACGAGCAGCAGGGACAGCCCGGACAGCACGACGAAGGGAAGCTCGGCGGCGGACATCACCGCGCCGAGCACCAGTCCTGTCGTCAGGCGCAGTCCGCGCCGTGCGATTCCCCACATGATCGAAACGCTAGCCGCACCGCTCGGCCCCGCACACTGCGGAAAACCGCAGTCTTTTGTGCGGTCTTCCGCAATGTGCGGGCGGATCAAGATTCATAGCTTTGAAAACATGTTCGAGAGCATCGGAAACACCGCACCAGGCTGGATCACCGACCTCATGGACGCGCTCGGCGCGCCCGGCGCGGGTCTGGCGATCGCCGCCGAAAATCTCTTCCCGCCGCTGCCGAGCGAGGTGATCCTGCCGCTGACGGGCTTCGCGGCCGGCCGCGGCAGTATGCATCTGGCGTCCGCGCTCGCCTGGACCACCCTCGGCTCCGTGACCGGCGCCCTGGCGCTGTACGGCGTGGGGGCGTTGCTCGGACGCGAACGTACGGTCGCGATCGCCTCGAAGCTGCCGCTGGTCAAGGTCTCCGACATCGAAAAGACGGAACGCTGGTTCCAGCGGCACGGGACGAAAGCGGTGTTCTTCGGCCGGATGATCCCTCTCTTCCGCAGCCTCATCTCGATCCCCGCCGGCATCGAGCGCATGCCGATACCGGTCTTCCTCGCCCTGACCACCCTCGGAAGCCTGATCTGGAACACGATCTTCGTCCTCGCCGGCTATCTGCTCGGCGAACGATGGGAAGAGGTGACGGGATGTGTCGACGTCTATTCCAAGGCGGTCCTCGCGGCGGCCGCGCTGGCGGTGGCGGCCTTCGTATCGGTACGGGTCAGCCGGCGCGGCCCTGGGATACGGCGCCGCGGATGAAGGCTCGCGTGATCTCCTCGCCGGCGGCGACACCGCGTTCGCCGAGCGCCGTGACGTGCGGCGCCTGCCAGCCGGAGTCCGCCAGCTCACCGTGGCCCGGGCGCCATCCCCGGTCCGCGGCCAGCAGCAGATCGGCGTCGAGCAGGGAGTCGCCGGCCGCGAGGACCTGCGACGCCCCGGTGCGGCGGGCCACTTCCGCCACGGCTGCGCTCTTGGTCAGCGGCCGCGGTACGGCATAGATCTTGCGGCCCTGCAGGGAGACGGTCCAGCCACGCGGCTCCGCCCAGTCGGCGAGGTCCTTCACCCAGGTCTCGGGCAGCAGCGGCCGCTCCACGACGAGATAGGCGAAGAGATCCTCGGCGACCCGCTCCTTGAGCAGCCATGCCGCGTCGGCGGTGCGGACGAGGTGCGCACGGATCTCGTCCAGCGGCGCACAGTGCGAGGCGAGCCGCTCGGCGACCGTGCGCTGCCAGTCCGGGTCCGACTCGCCCCGCACGAGCAAGTGGCCGCCGTTGGCGCAGATCGCGAACTCCGGTGCGGGGCCGGGGAGGTGGATGCGGCCGTACTGCTCACGGGTGCGGGTGGTGGTCGGCACGAAGGTGGTGCTGCCCGCCAGTTCGGCGAGCAGCCGGGCGGCCGTCTCCGTCATATAGGACAGCGGCTTGCGCTGGTAGGTCTCGACGCACAGCAGCCGGGGGGCCTCGGCGTCGGGCATGGCGAGGTCCAGGGCGGCCGCCGAATAGATCAGGGTGCGGTCGAGGTCGCTGGCGACGATCGTGCTCATCAGCCGGCCACCGCCTTGCCATCGGCGCCCGTCGCCCCGCGAGTGAAGCGGGGGTGGATCAATCCGACACAGGTGTAGGGGAGTTCGTCGACCTCTTCGACGGGCACGCCCCTTTGTTCAGCCAGGAGGCGCACATGATCGAGATCGGCTCCGGCGCCCTGCCGGGCCAGAATCTTCCAGGGGACCCTGCGCAGCAGCACCCGCGTGGTCTCGCCGACACCGGGCTTCACGAGATTGACGTCGTGGATGCCGTACTCCTCACTGATCCGCTCGACGGCCGCCCAGCCCGCCCAGGTGGGGGCGCGGTCGGCGGCGGCCAGCTCCTTGACCTTGGCGGCGACCTCCCCGGCGACCTCGTCGAAACGCGCACCGACCGCGTCCAGGAACGCGCGCGACACATCGGACGTGGCCAGCTCGCGGTAGAACTTCGCGCCGTGGAAGTCGTCCGGTCCCACGAGGTCGTCGCGCAGGACCGTGCGCGATATGAGGCCGGAGACGGTGGAGTTGAGGCAGGCGGACGGGATGAGGAAGTCGTCGCGGGTGCCGTAGGTCTCGACGCAGCCGCCGGGGTCGGCGAGCACGGCGATGCGCGGGTCGAAGCCGGGGAAGTCCTCCAGAGCCTGGGCGAGTTCGCGGGTGATGGCGCCCTTGCCGGTCCAGCCGTCCACGAACACGACGTCCGCCGGATCGTGGTGGGCGGCCAGCCAGCGCAGCGCGGTGGTGTCGATGCCCCGGCCGCGGACGATCGAGACCGCGTAGTGCGGCAGGTCCAGGCCGTGTGCGTGCTGCGCCCAGCGCCGCATCAGCACCCCCACGGGCGTACCGGCCCGCGCCAGCGACACCAGCACGGGGCGCCGGCTGCGTTCGGCGAGCACGGTCTCGGTGACGGTCCCGACGGCGCAGGCGATCCGGTGCGCGGAGGCCTGCAACGCGCTGTGAAACAGCGCCTGGTACTGCTCGCTCGGCTGGTATTCGACCGGCAGCGACTCGGCGTAGTGGGCGCCGCCGCGCTGGATCGCCTCCTCGCGTTCCTCGGTGGGCGCTTCCAGGGTGATGTCGGACAGGTCCTGCAGCAGCCAGCCGACCTCGTCGGCGTCGTAGGAGGAGAAGGCAGGGCCGCGCAGCGGCTCGGGGAGGGACATGGACCGGGCCTGGGGTTGCGGGGCGTACGAGGGGACGACGGCGAGCAGCAGCCGGTCGGCGTGCTCGGCGAGACGGTCCAGCAGACCGCCGGCGGCGTGCAGTTCGGGGAGGTCGCCGTGCGAGTCCACGACGGCGACGATGGCGTCGAAACGGCGTGCCGGGTCGGTACCGGCGGCGACGTTGTAGGCGTACCGCTCCCCCGGCCCGTCGGCGGGCCGGTCGTGGGCGGGGAAGGACAGCCGGGTCCGTATCGCGTAGCCGGGGTCGTCCACGGCGAGCACGGGCGAACGGGTGGTGGTCGAGAAGTAGACGCCCGGGCCCTCGGTCGACTCGGACGGCTCGCCGGTCCGAGCCGCGCCGTCCTCCTGTCCTCCCTCCGTGAGCAGGGCGTCCAGCGCGCCGGCTATTCGCAGCGGCGCGTACATCAGCTCTTCGTTGCCCAGGACGAGGATGCGGCGGGCGCCGTCCAGGTGCCGCGCGATCCGGGCCGCCATGCCCGGCAGACCGGCCTCCAGCCACTCGCGGTGCGCGGGGGTGAAGCCGTGCCGCCCGCCGTCGGGCAGCCCGGCGGGCCAGCCGAGGTCGATCCGTACGGCGTCCGCGCGGTGGCTGCCGACGGGCGCCTCCGCGCCTCCGGGTGCAGCCGTCGATCCGCGTGCCGCGAGGGCCTCATGTTCGGCGACGAGTTCCTGGCCGCGGACCAGGACATCGTCGGGCAGGCGTACGCCGCCCGCGGCCAGCGCCACGAGGTCGACGCGGGCGCCCAGTTCCGCCGCGAACTTCTCCAGCCGGCTGCGGTCCTCGTCGGAGCGCATATCGACCAGGGCCACGACGACGTACCGCTCACGCGGGAAGTGGGCGTGCAGCGCCTTGATGGTGTTCAGGACGGTCCGGCCGGTGGAGAACTCGTCGTCGACGAGCACCAACGGCCCGTCGCCGGCGAGGAGTTCGCGGTCCTCGGGGAGCAGCAGGTGCGAGGTGGCGTGGCTGTGCTCCTCCTCGAAGCCGCCCGCCTGCGCCACGCCTTCGACCGGTCGGCGGGTGGAGTGCAGATAGGGCGCGAGCGCCAGGCCGTCCGCCACGGAGTGGCCCAGGCCGGTGGCGGTCTCTGCGTAGCCCAGGACGACGGAGCGGGCGGCGGCCTCGTCTCCGAGCAGCTCGCGTACCCGGCGCCCCAGCCCGAATCCGGCGCCGTGGACCACGTCCGGTCGCTGTGGCACATGCTTGCCCAGCACGTTCGACACGAGCAGATGGGCCCGCTTGGGGTTGCGCCGCAGCGCCAGCCCGAGCAGTTCCGGCAGCTCGTCCCCGCCGCTCAGCGAGACCCCGAGCCGACCGGCGACCCATTCTCCCGTCCACACCACGCGTTCCGTCTCCTCCGTCGTACCGTTCATGTCGTTCGCCGTATCTCAGGTCTGCGGCAGGCTTGCCGTCAGCAGCTCCACGAAGCCGATGCCCTCCCGGGCGACCCCGAAAGCCTCGGCGCGCAGCAGGGTCCGTTCGGCCCAGGCGCGGTGCGGCTTCACCTCGTTCATCTTGTTCGTGTAGGCGGAGCGCAGGACCCCGCCGTCGCACCGCTCGGGCCGCAGGATGTCCGCGGCGTCGCTGAACTCCTCATGGCTGACGACCGAGAGGGCGTGCACCGGCGCGACATGCGAGGGGTGGATGCAGGTCTTGCCCTGCAGTCCGTTGGCCCGGTCCAGTTCGATCTCGCGCAGCAGACCGTCCATGTCGTGCTCGATCAGAGCCGTACGCAATTCCTCGGCGCGTCCGAGGAACGGGCTGCGCCGCAACTGCGGCTTGAACATCCGCTCGTGCAGCCGGAAGTACTCCCACACCGGGCCGGTGACCGTGAAGCCCGTGCCGTCCGCCCGGCCCAGCACGTTCACCACGTCGGAGATCACGGAGGCGACGATCTGGACGTCGTAGGCGGTCATGTCGGGCGGTCTGCGCAGACCGTAGGCGGAGCAGAAGTCCGTGACCCCCAGCCGCAGGGCAAGGACCCGGTCCCGGTACTTGTCCACGGTCCTGGCGATGCCCTGAAGGGTCTCCGCGCGGCTCTCCAGATGCAGCAGCTGGGGGGATTCGAGCACCGGCATCGCGAACAGCCGCCGACCGCAGGCCGACTCGGTCGCGGTCAGCGCCTCAAGGAAGGGGACTCCACGCTCTTCGGTGAACTTCGGAAGTACAAATCCAGACAGCCTGCGTACCGCCGGCCCCAGACGGTGCACCAGGTCCGGTATCTGGCCGGGGGTGCGGACGCGGATGAACAGCAGCGGAAGGTCCCCTCCCGCGTCGGCGGCCTCGTCGAGCAGACCGAAATGCCGCACGAGGTTCGCCTCGCCGGCCTCGACGTCCCCGTCCCCTATGGAATCCTCAAGACACAGCACCATGGACATCACGCCGCGCCCGGCCTGCTTGAGGACATCGGCGGCGAGCCGCGGGCGGGTGGCGGGGCTGTAGAGCGTGGCACCGAGGGCGACCGCGAGCGTGCGAGCCGGGGAGTCGGCGGTGAACTCCACCGGCTCCTGGTGGAACAGCGTCTTCCGAATATCAGGCGGAAGGTACCCAAAGTGCCGCATATATCTCCCCGTATAGATGCGGGACCGGGCACCCCCGCTGCGTCTCGCTGTCTGGATCCAGCCGGTAATCGTACGTGCGTGGGGGTGTGGTTAGTTCCCGCGTGCGTGAAAATCACGTAACCCGCATGGGGCCTTCAGATGTCCGCGATCGATCTCCATGCACCGCACCGCGGCCCCCGCGTTGTCCCTGCGACCTCCGGGAAGGCAGGATTGCGGCATGACGCACGCGATGCTGAAAGGGTCGAACGTACCCCTCGATGCCACGGCTGTTCGGGCCGTCCTGCGCTGGACGCCCGGCGCCGGAGTCCCCGATGTCGATGCCTCGGCCCTGTTGGTGGGACCCGAGGGAAGCGTGCGCTCCGATGAGGACTTCGTCTTCTACAACCAGCCGCAGCACCCGAGCGGCCTGGTCCGGCATCTGCCCAAGGCCCGGACCGCCGACAGCCTGACGGAGACCATCGAGGCGGAGCTGGCCACACTGGATCCGTCGGTCGACCGGGTCGTGCTGGCCGCATCGTCGGACGGCGGGCCCTTCGCGGACGTAGCGGATCTGCGGGTCCTGCTGTACGACGCGGCGGAGAGCGACGGTGAGCCGCTTGCGGTCTTCGACGTGGTGCCCGAGACCGGCGACGAGACGGCTCTGATCTGCGGGGAGTTGTACCGCCGCGGCGAAGGCTGGAAGTTCCGCGCCCTGGGGCAGGGATACGAGACCGGCCTGGTCGGCCTGGCGACCGAGTTCGGGATCTCGGTGGAGGAGAAGGACACCGACGCCGGGAGCGAGGCCGCACCGGCCCCGGAGGCACCGTCGACGCCGCCCTCGACGCCGCCCGGCTCGGAGCCCACCGAGGCCCTCCCCGCACCCCCGCGGAGCGAGCCCGCCACCCCAGTGACCCCACCGCCGAGCACTTGGCCGGAAGAGGCCGTCGGGCCGCCCTCCGCGGCCGGTCGGCAGACCTCCGCCCCCGACCCGCAGGCACCCGCCCCGTCGAACCCCGACGCCGTCACCCAGCATGTGCCGGACGCGATGCCGGAGCCGTTCTCGGCCGCACCGCTGCCGCCTGCCGCCGCGACCGCCCCGGCGCCCGCGCCCACCAGCGGTGGCTACGGCTACCCGCACAACGTTCCGCCGCCGCCCGCCCAGCCCCCGGCCCAGCCCGCCTACGGCTACCCGGGGCCGCCGCCCCAGTACCAGCCCCAGCAGCCGCCGCCCGCCGCGTACGGCTATCCGCAGCAGCAGCCGCACCCGGCGGCGACGTACGGCTATCCGATGCAGCAGCCGCCGTTCGTGCCGGACCCGTCGTTCGTCCTGCCGCCCCAGGGCCCGCAGTTCCAGCGCCGTTAGGGGACGGCCGCGGGGCGCCTCCTGACGGCGGTGCCCCTGCGCCGGCGGGTCACACCTTCGACTTGTACCCCCGCCCCCACTGCAGCCCCCAGCCGTACAGCCGGTCGAGCTCCGCCTGGAAGCCGTAGACGTACTTCACCTCGCGGCGCACCGTCAGCTCGCCCTTGTTGTTCTCCAGCATGAAGATCGCGCAGGAACGGGCCTGTGGCGCCCGTTCGTCGAGCTTGATCTCCATCCGCGGGCCGTTGCTCGGGTAGAGCGTCACGACCGCGTGCGTACGGTCGAAGGCGGGCGTGCCGTCGTAGATGTAGACGAAGATCAGCATCCGCTTGATCTCGTCGCGCTGGTCCATGTTGATGTACAGCGTCTCGCCGGACGGGGAGCCGAAGCGGTCGTCGCCGCTGAGCTTCACGAACGGCGCGGCGTTGAGATCGCCGAGGAAGTTGCCCAGCGGCTGCACCACGCCCTTGGTGCCGTCCTTGAGCTCGTACAGGCAGGCCAGGTCCAGGTCGATCTTGACCACGGCCGGTCCCTGCGCCTGGACGATCTCGGGCTTGAACAGCTTGCCCGGGTGACGCAGCAGACTGCCCTTGCTCTGCCCGCCCCGCTCATGGAGGTCCGAGGTCCGCATCTGCCAGTGCAGATTGACCCGCAGATGCCCCGTGGCCGCCCCCTGCTTGGTCAGGGAGATGACCGGATTGCGTTTCGTCAGCTCGACGACGTAGGACGCCCCACCGCTGTCGAAGTCCATCTTCTGCGCGCCACCGCGCCACAGGTTCCCCAGGAACGACACCATGCCCACCCCATTGCTCGGCCCCAATTACCGCGGGGCGGCCCGAGGTCCGTACCCCAGGCCGCCCCGCAGAGAGCGTTCCTCAATCAGCGCCGCGTCACACTCCGGACGCCACTTCCGACCGCGCCCCGCCTTCGGCTCCTGGTTTGCCCTCGCGCTTGTTCCTCACCACGGAGGACCAGTAGGACAGGGCGATCAGCACGACACCGATCAGGCCGGTGACGACCTCGGGGATCTCGTACTTGATCGTGATGAGCAGGATGACCGCCAGCGCGCCGATCGCGTAGTGCGCGCCGTGCTCCAGATAGACGTACTCGTCCAGCGTGCCCTTGCGGACCAGGAAGACCGTCAGCGACCGGATGTACATCGCGCCGATGCCCAGACCCAGCGCCATCTCGAAGATGTCGTTGGTGATGGCGAACGCGCTGATGACGCCGTCGAAGGAGAAGGACGCGTCGATGACCTCAAGGTAGAGGAACATGAAGAACGCGGCCTTGCCGGCCAGCCCGACGGCCGCGCCGGTCCCGCTCTTCGCGGGCGCCACGGCGCCCTCCTCGTCCTCTTCCTCGTCCTCCAGCTTGTCCTCGAAGTAGCCGGAGACGCCGCCGACGACGAGGTACGTGATCAGACCGGCGACGCCGGACAGCAGGACCGTGGCGCTCTTGTCACCGCCGCCGTGCGCGACGTCGGTGGCCACCGTCATGGCGCTCACCAGCAGCGCGACCAGCGCGATGATGATCGAAAGCGTGTCGAGCTTGCCCAGCTTGGCCATCGGCCGCTCGATCCAGGCCAGCCACTTGTAGTCGCGCTCCTCGAAGATGAAGTCGAGGAAGATCATCAAAAGGAACATTCCACCGAAGGCCGCGATGGCCGGGTGGGCGCTGGTGACCAGCTCCTCGTAATGCGCCTTGTTGTTGATGGCGAGATCGACCGCTTCGATCGGACCGATCTTCGCGGTGATGGCGACGATGACGACCGGGAACACCAGCCGCATGCCGAATACCGCGACGAGGATGCCGACGGTCAGAAAGATCTTCTGCCAGAAGGCGTTCATCTTGCGCAGGATGCCTGCGTTGATGACGGCGTTGTCGAACGAGAGCGAGATCTCCAGGATGGACAGGATCCCGACAATCGCGAGCCCTTGCCACCCCCAGAGCACGCCGGCCAAGGCGAGGCCGACCACCGTGACGGCGAACGACCAGCCAAAGGTTTTCAGGAGCACTGCCTACCCAATCCCTCGCTGTATGGGGTCCCCCGCGCGCAGCGCGCGGCGCTTTACGAAACGTTGACCCCGAAGTCTAGAGCGATGCCCCTCAGGCCCGACGCGTACCCCTGGCCTACCGCACGGAACTTCCATTCGCCGCTGTGGCGGTATACCTCGCCGAAGATCATCGCGGTTTCGCTGGAGGCGTCCTCGCTGAGGTCGTAACGTGCGAGCTCGCTGCCGTCGGCCTGATTGACGATCCGGATGAAGGCGTTGCCGACCTGGCCGAAGCTCTGACCGCGCAGATCCGCCTCATGGATCGAGACCGGAAAAACGATCTTGTCGACCTGCTCGGGCACCTGCGAGAGGTCCACCAGGATCGACTCGTCGTCGCCGTCCCCCTCGCCGGTCAGATTGTCCCCGGTGTGCTCGACGGAGCCTTCGGGGCTCTTGAGGTTGTTGTAGAAGACGAAGTACTGGTCCCCCAGCACCCGCCCCGACTGGCACAGCAGCGCGCTGGCGTCGAGGTCGAACGGTGCTCCGGTCGTGGACCGCGCGTCCCAGCCGAGGCCGACCATGATCTGCGTGAGATTCGGAGCGGCCTTGGACAGGGAGACATTGCCCCCCTTGGCGAGCGTGACGGTCATCGTGCGCATCCTCCCCGGTATCGGTACGGGCCACGCCAGGCGCGGCCCGCCTCTTTCTCAAGCGCGTCCGGCGCCGCACTCCCCCGGACGGGGGCGTACGGCGCCGGACGCGGTTGCTCTGCGGCACGGGCGATCACCGCGGTGGCGCCGCCCTGCCGGAAGTCGACGATCGGATCCCGGATCCGGTCGGTCAGACGTTGACGCCGAAGTCCTGTGCGATACCGCGCAGGCCGGAGGCGTAGCCCTGGCCGATGGCCCGGAACTTCCACTCCGCGCCGTTGCGGTACAGCTCGCCGAAGACCATCGCGGTCTCGGTCGAGGCGTCCTCGCTCAGGTCGTAGCGCGCCAGCTCATTGTTGTCGGCCTGGTTGACCACGCGGATGAAGGCGTTGCGGACCTGGCCGAAGCTCTGCTGGCGGTTCTCGGCGTCGTAGATCGACACCGGGAAGACGATCTTGGCGACATCGGCCGGCACGGCGGCCAGATTCACCTTGATCTGCTCGTCGTCACCCTCGCCCTCGCCGGTGATGTTGTCACCGGTGTGTTCGACCGAACCGTCCGGGCTCTTCAGGTTGTTGAAGAACACGAAGTTCTGGTCGTTGGCCACCTTGCCCTGGTCGTTCGTCAGCAGGGCGCTGGCGTCCAGGTCGAAGTCCGTACCGGTGGTGGTACGCGCGTCCCAGCCCAGACCGACGATGACGGCGGTCAGATTGGGGGCTTCCTTCGTCAGCGAGACGTTGCCGCCCTTGCTGAGGCTGACTCCCACGAGTCCTCCCATAGATTCGAGGGGTACGTAAGTTCTGCGCCCCCGTCGTGCATGGCATCGGATCAACGAATTGATCCTAGTGACCGGTTCCCGCCGATTGCAGTCATCGCGCCTGGATCAGTGCGGATGTCGGCCGGCGGGGCGCCGGTGCGTCCCGGCGCGCGCCGGCTCAGAGGGTCCCGAGGGCCTTGACGTAGTCGTTCAGGTCGCGGGCGTCGGGCAGGCCGTTGACGACCGTCCAGCGCACCACGCCCTCCTTGTCGATGATGAACGTGCCGCGCACCGCGCAGCCCTTCTCCTCGTCGAAGACGCCGTACGCCCGCGAGGCCTCGCCGTGCGGCCAGAAGTCCGACAGCATCGGGTACTCCAGGCCCTCCTGCTCGGCGAAGACGCGCAGCGAGAACGGGGAGTCGTTGGAGACCGCCAGCAGCTGGACGTCGTCGTTGACGAACTTCGGCAGCTCGTCGCGGAGCGCGCACAGCTCACCGGTGCACACGCCGGTGAAGGCGAAGGGGTAGAAGAGGAGGACGACGGCCTTCTCGCCGCGGAAGTCGGAGAGCCTGACCAGCTCGCCGTGCTGGTTCTTCAGCTCGAAATCCGGAGCCTTCGTGCCGACCTCGATCGCCATGGGGGTGCTTCCCTTCCGCTCACGCTCAACAGAACGCGACCAACCCTACGCGCCGGGGTGAGCGGCGGGGGAACCCGTGCGGAACAGCTCCGAGCCCCCTCCGGAACAGGGCGGGAGGGGGCTCGGCGGCGAACGTCGAAGCGGCGGTGCTCAGCGCTTGGACTTGGGCGTCACCAGTCGGCTGCCGGCCCAGTCCTTGCCCGCGTTGATGCTCTTCGTCTGGGACAGACCCGCGGTCTGCGCGGCCTCATTGATGTCGCTCGGCTCGACGTAACCGTCGCGGCCGGTCTTCGGGGTCAGCAGCCAGATCTGCCCGCCCTCGTCGATCAGGCCGATGGCGTCCACCAGAGCGTCCGTGAGGTCACCGTCCTCGTCGCGGAACCACAGCAGCACGACGTCGCAGACGTCGTCGTAGTCCTCGTCGACGAGATCCTGGCCGATCACGGTCTCAATGCCTTCGCGGAGATCCTGATCGACGTCGTCGTCGTAGCCGATCTCCTGGACCACCTGTCCGGGCTCGAACCCCAGCCTGGCGGCAGGGTTGGTCCGCTCCTCCGCGTGGTCCGCGGTCGCGCTCACGGATTGCCTCCTGTCATGTTTCGGGAAATGCTCGGGGACCCCGCGCGTGCGCGGAGCATTGGGCGTAGTCCACACGGGCCGGGCGGATCGCGCAAGTACCCGGCGGTCCAGACCGCCGAAACGGTGACGTTTGGAGGCGTCTCACCGCAACTACGACCCCAACAGGACAGGCTGAAGTGATTCACGCCACAGCGTTCTGCGGGGGATATCGGGTAGTCGCGCGCGACTGGTCCCTTCGGGGGGCGGCGAGTGCCGTTCCGGATCTCCATTCGAGGCCCGTGCGTCCGTGCGCAAGGCGCTTTCGACATGGGCGTATGGTTGCGATTTGGCCGACCTGAGAAAGCGGCCTTTTCAGCGCCCTCTCCCAGCGGGTGGTTACCCATCGGTAGAGGTGACGTATCCCTGTGGCTCGGTACACGATGGAAGACGGCGCGACACCAAGGCATAGACAACATTCGTCCCGTGCGCAGCAGCAATAGCGTGCAGAGCACGACACGACCCGAACACGAAGGAACAGCGTGGCTTCCGGATCCGATCGAAACCCGATCATCATTGGCGGCCTTCCCAGCCAGGTCCCGGACTTCGATCCCGAAGAGACCCAGGAATGGCTCGACTCGCTCGACGCTGCCGTTGACGAGCGAGGCCGGGAACGTGCCCGCTATCTCATGCTCCGGCTGATCGAGCGGGCCCGCGAGAAGCGTGTGGCCGTGCCCGAGATGCGCAGCACGGACTACGTCAACACCATCGCGACCAAGGACGAGCCGTTCTTCCCCGGCAACGAGGAGATCGAGCGCAAGGTCCTCAACGCGACCCGGTGGAACGCCGCCGTCATGGTCTCCCGCGCCCAGCGTCCGGGCATCGGCGTCGGCGGCCACATCGCCACCTTCGCCTCCTCCGCCTCCCTCTACGACGTGGGCTTCAACCACTTCTTCCGGGGCAAGGACGAGGGCGACGGCGGCGACCAGATCTTCTTCCAGGGCCACGCCTCGCCCGGTGTCTACGCCCGTGCGTTCCTCCTGGACCGACTGAGCGAGGCGCAGCTCGACGCCTTCCGCCAGGAGAAGTCCAAGGCCCCCTACGGCCTGTCCAGCTACCCGCACCCGCGGCTGATGCCGGACTTCTGGGAGTTCCCGACCGTCTCGATGGGCCTCGGCCCGCTCGGCGCGATCTACCAGGCGCGGATGAACCGCTACATGGAGGCGCGCGGCATCGCCGACACCTCCAAGTCGCACGTCTGGGCCTACCTCGGCGACGGCGAGATGGACGAGCCGGAGTCGCTCGGCCAGCTGTCCATCGCCGCCCGTGAGGGCCTGGACAACCTGACCTTCGTCGTCAACTGCAACCTGCAGCGCCTGGACGGCCCGGTCCGCGGCAACGGCAAGATCATGCAGGAGCTGGAGTCGCAGTTCCGCGGTGCCGGCTGGAACGTCATCAAGCTGGTGTGGGACCGCAGCTGGGACCCGCTGCTCGCGCAGGACCGCGACGGCATCCTGGTCAACAAGCTCAACAGCACGCCCGACGGCCAGTTCCAGACGTACGCCACCGAGACCGGTGCCTACATCCGCCAGCACTTCTTCGGCGACGACCACCGCCTGCGCGCGATGGTCGAGAACATGACCGACGACCAGATCCTGCACCTGGGTCGCGGCGGCCACGACCACAAGAAGATCTACGCGGCGTACGCGGCGGCCAAGGCGCACAAGGGCCAGCCGACCGTGATCCTCGCGCAGACCGTCAAGGGCTGGACGCTCGGCCCGAACTTCGAGGGCCGCAACGCGACCCACCAGATGAAGAAGCTGACGGTCGCGGACCTCAAGGGCTTCCGCGACCGGCTGCACCTGCCGATCCCGGACAAGGACCTGGAGGACGGCCTGCCGCCGTACTACCACCCGGGCCGCAACTCCGAAGAGATCCAGTACATGCACGACCGCCGCAAGTCGCTGGGTGGCTATGTGCCCACCCGCGTCGTGCGCGCCAAGCCGCTGCAGCTGCCGGACGACAAGGCGTACGCCGGCGCCAAGAAGGGCTCGGGGCAGCAGAAGATCGCCACGACCATGGCGTTCGTGCGGGTCCTGAAGGACCTCATGCGGGACAAGGAGATCGGCAAGCGCTTCGTGCCGATCGCGCCCGACGAGTACCGCACCTTCGGTATGGACGCGTTCTTCCCGTCGGCCAAGATCTACAACCCGCTGGGCCAGCAGTACGAGTCCGTCGACCGCGAACTGCTCCTGGCCTACAAGGAGTCGCCGACCGGCCAGATGCTGCACGACGGCATCACCGAGGCCGGCTGCACCGCCTCGCTGATCGCCGCGGGCTCGGCCTACGCCACGCACGGCGAGCCGCTGATCCCGGTCTACGTCTTCTACTCGATGTTCGGGTTCCAGCGCACCGGTGACCAGTTCTGGCAGATGGCCGACCAGCTCTCGCGGGGCTTCGTGCTCGGCGCGACCGCCGGCCGTACCACGCTGACCGGTGAGGGTCTGCAGCACGCCGACGGCCACTCCCAGCTGCTGGCCTCGACCAACCCGGCCTGTGTCTCCTACGACCCGGCCTACGGCTACGAGATCGCGCACATCGTCAAGGACGGTCTGCGGCGGATGTACGGCGAGAACTCCGAGGACGTCTTCTACTACCTGACCGTCTACAACGAGCCGATCCAGCACCCCGCGGAGCCGGCCGACGTCGACGTCGAGGGCATCCTCAAGGGTCTGCACCGCGTCAAGGCCGGCGAGAAGGGCGAGCACGCCGCCCAGATCCTCGCCTCGGGTGTCGCGGTGCCGTGGGCGGTCGAGGCCCAGCAGATCCTCGCGGACGAGTGGAACGTCAAGGCCGACGTCTGGTCGGCGACCTCCTGGAACGAGCTGCGCCGCGAGGCCGTCGAGGTCGAGGAGTACAACCTTCTGCACCCGGAGGAGGAGCAGCGCGTCCCGTATGTGACGCACAAGCTCCAGGGCGCCGAGGGCCCGAAGATCGCGGTCTCGGACTGGATGCGTTCCGTCCCGGACCAGATCTCGCGCTGGGTTCCCGGCACGTACCAGTCGCTGGGCGCCGACGGCTTCGGCTTCGCCGACACCCGCGGCGCGGCCCGTCGCTTCTTCCACATCGACGTGCAGTCGATCGTCCTGAGCGTGCTCACCGAGCTCGCCAAGGAGGGCAAGGTCGACCGGTCGCTGCTGAAGCAGGCCATCGACCGCTACCAGCTCCTGGATGTCGCGGCCGCCGAGGCCGGTGAGGCCGGCGGCGACGCATAGCGTCCCCGCGGCGTACCGCACCGCCTGTCCGACGCCCCCGGCAGCACCCCGCTGCCGGGGGCGTCGCATGTCCGCGCTCAATGTTCCCAGACCTTGAACGCCCGTACCCGGTACGGAGACCGGGGTACCCAGCTGCCGCTGCCCGGATAGGTGTCGAACTCGGCGGTCTCGGCGCACTCCGCGCTCTGGTACGTGGTGACCGGCCGGCCCATGCGGTTGGCGAGCGAGGCGGCGGTCGCCCCCTTGGGCAGCGGCACACAGCTCTCGATGTCGATGCCGGACAGCTCGTAGGCCCGCCGCTCACCGGCGAAGTCCGGCTGCCGCCAGAGGCAGAGTTCGCCTGCGCCGCAGCCGCCCGTCGCGGCGGCCCGGTGCCGGCCGGCGGCCGCGTGGGCGGCCGGTGTGCCGAGGGCGGGCGGCAGGGTGAGCGCGGCGGCCAGCGCGGTGAGGCCGGTGAGGAGCGCGGTGGTGCGGGACGGACGCAGGCGCATAGGAATCTCTCCCCCGTGGAGTGGGTCGACGGTGCCCCGCGGTGGGCCGGTGGGCCGCGGCGGGTTCGTGATCGAGCTTCGCGAGGGTGCGGCGCGGTTGCCAAGGCCGTGGCGTCCCTGCCACCCGGATCAGGTATGTGGACAGGCGCGATGCGCCGGACCGGGGTGCCGGTGCGCGGTGTTGACGCGGGGCGGGTGGCGCGGGCGGGCCGCAGAAACCGTTCTTCCGGGGCCTGGCGCGATGCGGTGCGTACCGGCGGCTCCTGGAATGCCGTGCGCGGGGCGTCCGGTTCCCGCGACGGCTCATCCGGATGAGGGATTCGGCTCGGCGACGGGGCCCAACTGCCGCCGAGCATACGGCGGGTGGGACCAAATGCGGGTCGTCGGCGGTGGTTGACGGTCGAGGCTGACGTCCGGCGCCCGCCTCCGGGCACGACAACGGCGCGCGGCCGCCCGAGGGGACTCCTCGGGCGGCCGCGCGCCGCGCTGGCGTAAGGAACGAAGTCGGTCAGATGTGGCCGACGCCGGCGCCCGCCTCGGCGTTGGCGCCGCGCTTGGTGAAGATCGCGACGACGGCCGCGAGGATCGCCACGCCGCAGGCGACCGTGAAGGCCAGGCCCATGCCGGACACGAAGGTGTCATGGGCGGCGGTGGTGATCTTCTGGGCGAACTCCGGCGGGGTGCCCTTGGGGACCGGCGCGATACCGGCCGAGACGGCGTCGGACAGCTCGGACGCCTTGGCCGGCGGGACCGGCGGGAGACCGGCCGACCGCCAGTTGCCCGGCAGCTCGCTGTCCACGCGGGAGGCCATCACCGCGCCGAGCACGGCCGTACCGAGGCTGCCGCCGACCTGCATCGCGGCCTGCTGGAGACCGCCGGCGACACCCGAGAGCTCCAGCGGGGCGTTGCCGACGATGACCTCGGTGGCGCCGACCATGACCGGGGCGAGGCCCAGGCCGAGCAGGGCGAACCACAGCGACATGGGGCCGGTGGTGCTGTCGGTGTCCAGGCCGGACATGCCGTACATGGCGACGGCGGTCAGGACCATGCCGCCGACCAGCGGGATGCGCGGGCCGAGCTTGGTGATCAGCGCGCCGGCGAGCGGCGAGCCCACGATCATCATGCCGGTGAGCGGCAGGAGGTGCAGACCGCTGTCGACGGGCGTCATGCCGTGCACGTTCTGGAGGTAGAACGTCACGAAGAACAGGCCGCCCATGAAGGCGAAGGCCATCAGCACCATCAGGACCGTGCCGGCGGTCAGCGGCAGCGAGCGGAACATCCGCAGCGGGATGAGCGGTTCGCGGACCTTGGTCTCCAGGACGGCGAACAGGGCGAAGAGGACCACCGCGCCGATCAGGAAGCCCCAGGTCTTCATGTCGCCCCAGCCCCACTCCGTCGCCTTGATCAGCGGCCAGATGAGGCAGAACATCGCTCCGGAGAGCAGCGCGATGCCGGGGATGTCGAACGAGCGCGGGGCGTTCTCCGCGCGGTGGTCCTTGAGGATCACCAGGCCCAGTACCAGGGCCAGCACACCGACCGGGACGTTGATGAAGAACACGGACTGCCAGTTGACGTGCTCGACCAGCAGTCCGCCGACTATCGGGCCGCCGGCCGTGGAGGCGCCGATGACCATGCCCCAGATGCCGATCGCCATGTTGAGCTTCTCGGCCGGGAACGTGGCGCGCAGCAGGCCCAGCGCGGCGGGCATCAGCAGCGCGCCGAACAGCCCCTGCAGCACCCGGAAGAAGATGACGAAGGCGACCTCGTGCGAGAAGCCGATGGCGCCGGAGGCGGCGGCGAAGCCGAGGATGCCTATCAGGAAGGTCTGGCGGTGGCCGAAGCGGTCACCGAGCTTGCCCGCCGTGATCAGCGAGACGGCCAGGGCGAGCATGTAGCCGTTGGTGATCCACTGCACGTCGGCGAGCGAGGCGCCGAGGTCCTGCTTGATGGCCGGGTTGGCGATGGCGACGATCGTGCCGTCCAGGGCGACCATCATGACGCCGATGGCGACGGAGAAAAGAGTCAGCCACGGATGGCCTCGCAGCCCCTTCGGGGGCTCCGGTACGGGAAGTTCCGGCGCGGCGTCGGCGACCGGGGTCTGAGTACTCATAGGACGACACTAATGTCAGCCACTGACAGTTGACAAAGCAATTCATGAGTCGGTAACTGTCATCTCCCTCACAGGTAATCTGAGCAGCGCGAACTCCACGGAAAGGCGGCGCAGGATGGCGACCCCGACGCCGCAGACAGCCCTCGCCGGCGGCCTGCGCGAACGCAAGAAGCAGCGCACCCGCGACGCGCTGATCCGCGCCGCCCTGGAGCTGTTCACGGAGCAGGGGTACGAGGCGACCACGATCGACGAGATCGCGGAGGCGGTGGACGTCTCCCAGCGCACGTACTTCCGGTACTTCGCCAACAAGGAAGACGTCGTCTTCGCCGTCCCGGAGATGGTCGAGGCCCGCTTCCTCGACGAGTTGACCGCGCGGCCGGCGACGGAGGCCCCGCTGACCGCGCTGCGCAGCGCGGTGATGGCCGCCTGGGACGACATCGGCAGCGCCATCGAGTCGGTGATCCCGGTGGAGTTGCACATGCGCTCGTACCAGATGATCGAGTCGACGCCCGCGCTGGTCGCCGTGCATCTGCGGCGCTCCTCCGAACTGGAGGAGCAGATAGCGCGGCTGATCGCCGGGCGCGAGGGGCTGGACGTGGACGCCGATCCGCGGCCGCGGGTGCTGGTCGCCGCGTTCAGCGGAGTGATGCGGGTGGCGGGCAAGGTCTGGGGCGAGGGCCAGGACTGCAGCGTGGCGGCCATCCGGGAGCTGACCCAGTCCTATCTGGACCACATCGGGCCGGCCATCGACGACGACTGGCGGGCGCGGCGCTGAGGAGACCCCGGCCCGCTGCCCGCTGCCCGCTGCGGCAACCCTGGGTAACGGACATCGGCCACCGCGCAACCCATTAATCTCCCCATGAGACCGCTCCTGCACGACTGAGCACCGGATTTCGACAATTCATGTCCGATTTGGTCGAATTACCCACCCTGAAACGTGAGATCACTCACGGCCGGACCAGCCGACCTGCCGCGTCTCCTAGGGTGGCTCGCGGTGAATTCCTTCTCGGGCCTCGGCCCCTCCTCCGGTTTCCTGCAGTCCACCGCCTGGCGTGCGGCACTCGCCTTGGTGGTGGTGTTCGTGATGCTTGCCCTGACCGGTTGGACGGCCATCAGAGGAACGAAGGAAGACGCCAACCCCCTGGCCACGGCCAAGGCCGCCTGGAAGCACGCCACCTTCCTCGGACGCCCGCTGCCCGACCCCAACGGCTCGCCGTCCGCGCTCAGGGCCTTCTTCGCCGGCCTCGGCCGCGCCGAGCAGCGGCAGCTCGCCACCCGCTATCCCCTGGTCGTCGGCAACATGGGCGGCGCCCCCGTCGCCCTGCGCTACCAGGCCAACCGGATGGCGATCGACGACGCCCGGGCAATCGAGAAGAAGCGCATGACCGACCACCGGCTCACGCCCGTCGGCCGCCAGGAAGCGGGCCGGTTGATGCACCGCCTCGAATCGCTGATGAGCCCCGGCCGGCAGATCCTGGCCTTCGACCCGGCCTACGGCGGCCGGGCCGCCGAGGTCTTCGGCAACCTCCCGCGGGCGGACCGGGTCTCGGTCGTGGTGCCCGGTGTGGACACCAATCTCGCCACCTTCGAGCGCACCGCGCGGGCCACCAGCGCCCCCGTCGGCATGGCCCAGGCCCTGTACCGGGCCGAGCGGGACGCCGCCCCGCGCACCCGTACCGCCGTGATCGCCTGGGCCGACTACACCTCGCCGTCCGGACTGGGCGTCGAGGCCGCCACCGGGCAGCTCGCCAAAGCCGGCGCGGTCCGGCTGCGCGCCCTGGTGACGTCGCTGCCGTCGGCCGACTCCGTCTCGCTGTTCTGCCACAGCTACGGCTCCGTGGTGTGCGGCGTCGCCGCCCGCGACCTGCCGGCCAACGTCGAGGACATCGCGGTGGCGGGCAGCCCCGGCATGCGGGCCGGCAGCCGCGCCGGTCTGGACACCCGCGCCCGGGTCTGGGCGATGCGGGACTCCGACGACTGGATCCAGGACGTGCCGTACCTGGAGGTCGGCGGGCTCGGCCACGGCGCCGACCCGGTCGATCCGTCCTTCGGATCCCGGATCCTGTCCGCCGACGGCGCCGTCGGACACGCCGGCTACTTCACGCCCGGCACCCGCAGCCTGCGCAACTTCGCGCTGGTCGGGGTCGGTGCGATCGGCTCGGTGGACTGCGCCTCCGCCGATCCGCAGTGCAGCACGGACCTGGCCTGAGGGCCGGACCGCGCCACAGCCGGTTCCCGCAGGCAGGGCCCGGCGCCCGGGGACGGGCCCTGCCTACGGGAACCGCCCCCTTGACGGGGGCGTCCCCGGGGCAAATGGACGGAGCAGGCGGTTGCGGGGCGTGACACGCCCGCTCCGGCAGGTGTGCGGAAGGGGGACGGGCGGGCGACCGCCCGCATACGATGAGCCGCATGGGTGATGTGCTGGCCGGTTTTCATGCCGTCTGGGAGTTCGACACCGACTCCGTACTCATCCGCTTCGAACGGGGGATCCGCAGGCCGAAGCTGTTCCAGGCGCTCGGCGAGCGACGCATTCCGTACGAGGCGCTGAGCGCTGTCGAGGTGACCGAGGGCAGACGGGGCACGGTGGTGCTGCACGCCGTGCCCCGACACGGCGCCGATCCGCTGATGGAGGCGGCGGCCGGGCAGCTCAAGGAGGACGTCGACCCGTACCGGCTGGTGCTGCCGGCCGAGCGCGAGACGCTCGCCGAGTACTACGCCGACGAGCTGCGCACGGCGCTCGGCCCCGACGCCAAGGAGCCCGCCGACCGCCATCTGGTGGCCGCGCCGGCGCCTCCGCTGCACTTCAAGGCGTACGACGGCAAGGCGTCCTTCGACGGCCGCTCGGTCGCCTTCCGCTGGTTTTGGACGGGGGCGTCGTCGGCGAAGTGGAAGTGCGGCGACCAGACCTTCACCGTCGGCGCGCTGGCCGGTGTGGAGTGGCGTTCGCCGGAGATCTTCAACGGCCATCTGCGGCTGCTGGAGCGCGGGGCCCGCGATCCGGGGGCGGGCGCGGCGGACCAGGACCCGGCCGCCGTGGTGTTCGGCCTGGGGTACGGCCCCGTCCATGAGTCGCTGCCGTTCGCGGCCGCGGTGCTGCAGGCCGTACGCGCCGTCGAACCGGCGCAGGAGACGGCGGACGGCGAGCCGGTGCGCCGGCGGGCCGGGGACGCGGGCCGGGATCCGGCGGACATCGCGGACCGGATACGGCACCTCGGGGAGCTGCACGACGCCGGGCTGCTGACGGACGCGGAGTTCAGCGCGAAGAAGGCCGAGCTGCTGGCGGAGCTGTGAGGCCGGGCCGCCGGCCCGCTCCGGGCGGCGGCCCGCGCCGGTGCCGGCCACCGGAACTCATACCGTGGTACGGGGCGAAAGCCCGCACCACGGTATGACGCCCCGGCCCCCGCGCTCCGCTTACATTGGCTCCGCGATGAACGGACGACCCCTGCCCCCACCCCCCGAACCGGCCCGCGGCGCCGAGCCCGAGCCGCTGCGCGCGAGGGCGCTGCGCACCGCGCGGCAGGCGCTGCGCGTCCTCGCCACCGAACTCGGCACACCGACCGAGCCCGGCACCCCGCTCTTCGGCAGCGTCCAGAACCGCTGGCTGCGCCGCGTCCCGTACCTCGTGGCGTTCGTGTTCATGGTGTCGCTGCTGCCGACGACCATCCAGGTCCTCGGCAACGACTACGGCATGAACAGCGGTCTGGCCGGCGCGCTCGCCACCGCGCAGACCGTGCCGCTGCTGCTCGCGGTCAGCCGGCCGCTGCAGGCATGGTGGGTGATCTTCGCGGCGGACGTGGCGGGCGCCCTGGCCCTGGCGGTCACCGACGGCGTCGGCGGCCGCGCCTGGCCCTGGCCGCCGACGGTGATCGTCGGCTATCTCGTGCTGATGCTGGCGCTGTCGCTGCGTGAGCGCCGCCGCACCCTGATCGCCGTCTGGCTGACGACCGGCGCGGTGGGCATCCTCTTCGAGCCGACCGCCCCCGACGGCGTCCAGAGCACCTGGGTGCTGCTGTTCGTGCTCACCGGCGTGATGCTGCTGATGGGCGCCACGCTGCGGGAACGGGGCGACGCCCAGCGGAAGTTGATCGAGCAGGAGACCATCAGCGAGGCCGAGCGCGCCCGCCGCACCCTGCTGGAGGAACGCACCCGGATCGCCCGGGAACTGCACGATGTCGTCGCCCACCACATGTCGGTGATCACGGTCCAGGCCGACAGCGCCCCGTACCGCATCGGCGGGATCCCGCAGGACGCCCAGGAGGAGTTCGCCTCGATCGCGGCCACCGCCCGGGAGTCGCTGGCGGAGATGCGCCGGCTGCTCGGAGTGCTGCGCAGCGAGGAGACCGAGCGGCAGGGCGGCCCGGAGAAGGCCCCGCAGCCCGGTATCGGCATGCTGCCCAGGCTGGTCGAGGCGACCGTACGGGCCGGTGTGCCGGTGGAGTTGACGCTGCCGGCGGAGCCGATGGCGCCCGAACCGGCGGTGGATCTGTCGGCGTACCGCATCGTGCAGGAGGCGCTGGCCAATGTGGTGCGGCATGCGCCGGGCGCGCGGACCCGGGTGTCGGTGACGACCACCGGGGACGGCTCGCGGCTGACGCTGCTGGTCGTCAACTCCGCACCGCCCGCGCCGTCCGCGCCGCTGGAGACCACCGGAACCGGCCACGGCCTGGTCGGTATGCGCGAGCGGGTGCGCCTGGTGGGCGGCTCGCTCGACACCGGTCCGCTGCCCGACGGCGGCTTCCGGGTCGCCGCCCAGCTCCCGCTCTCGCCGCCCTCCTCGACCGCCCCTCTCCCAGCGAAGGATGCCGACTCCGTATGACCACCCGCGTGATCATCGTCGACGACCAGGCCATGGTGCGCGCGGGGTTCGCCGCGCTGCTCGCGGCGCAGAGCGACATCGATGTGGTGGGCGACGCGCCGGACGGTGCGCAGGGGGTGGAGCTGAGCCGCCGGACGCACCCCGATGTGGTGCTGATGGACGTCCGGATGCCGGAGATGGACGGGCTGGAGGCGGCCCGCCGGCTGCTCGATCCGCCCCTCGGCGTCACCCATCGCCCGAAGGTGCTGATGCTGACCACCTTCGACGTCGACGACTACGTCTACGAAGCGCTGCGCGCGGGCGCCTCGGGGTTTCTGCTCAAGGACGCCCCGCCGGCCGATCTGATCTCCGCGGTCCGGGTCGTGGCGGCCGGTGAGGCGCTGCTCGCACCGTCCGTGACCCGGCGGCTGATCGCCGACTTCGCCCGGCGGCCGGCGCCCCGCAAGGACCGGGCCTCGCTCCGGCTGAACGGCCTGACGCCGCGGGAGACCGAGGTGCTGGAGCTGATCGCCCGGGGACTGTCGAACCAGGAGATCGCCGAGGCGCTGATCCTCGCCGAGCAGACCGTGAAGACCCATATCGGCCGGGTGCTCGCCAAGTTGGAGCTGCGGGACCGGGCGCAGGCCGTGATCTTCGCCTACGAGTCGGGGCTGGTGGCCCCCGGGGAGCGGTAACGGCGCCCTCCTCCCTGAGGACGAGGCGCCGCCCGCACCCCCTACCCCGGTATCACCCGGGAGTTGGCGCCCCGGTGTGACGCCGCGTCATACACCTGCTTCCTACGTTTCCCTCCGCCACACCAACGGAAGAGGGAGACACCACCATGTCCGTGCTGCGCACCGCCGTTCGACGCAGCAGGCGCGCGCTCATCGGCGCCGCGCTCGCGGTGGCCGTGGCCGCCGGCACCGGCGGCTGGGCGGCCGGTTCCGCGCAGACCGCCGTCACCGGCCCCGCGCCCGGCGCCGCCGCCTGGCGCGCCGACCACGCCCTCGGCGTCCGGCTGCCGGACCCGGCGAGCGCGCGGCCGGCCGAGGTCGCCCGCTTCTTCGCCTCGCTGACCGGCGCCCAGCAGCGCGCCCTCGCCGCCCGGCACCCGCTCACCGTGGGCAACCTCGACGGTGCGCCCCTCGCCCTGCGGTACGAGGCCAACTCGCTGGCCCTGAAGGCGGAGCGGGGCCGCCAGCTGGCCCGCAGCACCGACCCGGCCGGCACCCTGGAGGACCACCGGCAGGCCCGCAAGGCGGCCGAGCGCTGCGCCGCGCTGCTCGCCCCCGGCCGCCGGATCCTCGCCTTCGACCCGCGCGGCCGCGGCCAAGTGGCCGAGGTGCACGGCGACTTGGCGAGGGCCGAGCGCACCGCGGTGATCGTGCCGGGCTCGGACATCGACCTGGCCTCGTTCGACCGCGCGCGGGACCCGTACGGCACGCCCACCGGGATGGCCAGGTCGCTGCGGGCGCAACTGGCCGCCGACGCGCCCACCACGCGCACCGCGGTCATCGCCTGGGTCGGCTACACCACCCCGGTCGGCCTCGGTCCGGACGCCGCCACCGGGCGGCTCGCCGAGGCCGGTGCGCCGCGGCTGGCCCGCTTCCTGTCCGGGCTGGCCGCCGTCAAGGCCCCGGCCCCGGCCGTGCTGTGCCACAGCTACGGCTCGGTGGTCTGCGGGCTGGCGGCACCCCGTCCGGGCCGCGGTCCGATAGCCGATCTGATCGTGTTCGGCTCCCCCGGTATGCGCCAGGACAGCGTGGCGGAGCTGCGCGGCCCGGCACGGGTCTGGGCGGCGCGGGACGCCTCCGACTGGATCGGCGACGTCCCGCACGTACAGCTGCTGGGGCTGGGGCACGGCACGGACCCCACCGACCCCGCGTTCGGCGCCCGCCGGGTCTCGGCCGAACGGGCCGAGGGCCACACCGGCTATCTCGCGCCCGGTACCGACTCCCTGCAGAGCTTCGCGGCCATCGTGCTGGGCCGCTACGGCGACGTGCGCTGACACCGCGCCCGCGCCTCGGCCCCTTCCCCGCTCCTCACCTCACCGGTTCAAGGACCCAAGGACGCCTCATGGACACCGCATTCCCGGCAGCCCTCGGCGGCGCGGCCCGCAAGGCCGTCCGCGCGATCGAGGACCGCACCCCGGCGGACCGCGACCGGGCGATCGACGGGCTGCGCGCCCTGGCGCTGCTCGCCGTACCCACCGGCCACTGGCTGCTCGGCGGCTTCACCCGCGACGCCGACGGCGCGCTGCACAACGCCAGTCCGCTCTCCTCGCTCTCCTTTCTCGCGCCCGCCAGTTGGGTGCTGCAGATGCTCGGCATCTTCTTCCTGGTCGGCGGCTACGCCTCGGCGCTGTCCTTCAGGCGCGCCATGGCGCGGGGCGGGTCCGCCGGCGGCTGGCTGCGCGGCCGGCTGGTCCGGCTGGGGCGCCCGGTCCTCGGTGTGGCGGCCGTGTGGGCGACGCTGGCGCCGCTGCTGTACGCCCTGGGGGTGCCGGAGGCGACCCTGCGGACCGGGGCGACGCTGGTGATCCAGCCACTGTGGTTCGTCGGCGTCTACGCGGTGATCACCGCGCTGACGCCGTACTGCCTGCGCGCGGCGCAATGGACGGGCGCCTGGGCCGCGGCGCCGCTGGCGGCAGCCGTGGCGGTGGTGGACCTGCTGCGCTACGGGCCGGCGGCGCCGGACATGCCGTCCTGGCTGAGCCTGGTGAACCTGCTCCCCGGCTGGATGTTCGCCTACCAGCTCGGGGTCTGCTGGGGTGAGCGGCGGCTCGGCAGACGGGCCGCGTGGGCGCTACTGCTCGGCGGGGCCGCGCTGTTCGCGGTGCTGCTGCTGTGGTTCGGCTACCCGGCGAGCATGGTCGGCGTCCCCGGTCAGGACCGTACGAACTCCCATCCGCCGTCGCTGCTGGTCCTGGCCCTGGCCGCGGCCCAGTCGGGCGCCGCGATCCTGCTCCGCGACCGGCTCGCGCGGCTGCTGCGCCGGCCGGCCCTGTGGGCGCCGGTGGTGATCGTCAACCTCTCCGCGATGACGATCCTGTGCTGGCATCAGACGGCGCTGCTCTCGGCGGCCGTGCCCGCCTCCTTCCTGGGTCCGGTGCCGGGGCTGACCGTCGCGCCCGACACGCTCGGCTGGCTCCTGGCCCGGATCGCCTGGCTGCCGGTCTTCGCCGCGGCCCTCCTGGTGATCGCGCGGACGACCCGTCGCTTCGAGGCGCCCTGGACCGGCGTCACCCGGCTGCGCCGGGCCCTGGCCGCCGTACTGGCCGCCGGGTTCGCGGCCTTCGCGCTGGGGCTCGCGTGAGCGGCCATCGGGCTGCGGGCGGGCGTGCGCCGGGTCCGCGCCCCGATGGCCGTGCTCACAGCCGGCGGCCGTCGGCGGTCAGCCCCGCCCCGCCGAGGTGAACGACATGTCGGCGTAGCGCGGCCCCGCCACCTCCGCGGCGATCGGCTCCAGCGCGGCCAGCTCCTGCTCGGTCAGCCGGATGCCGGTCGCGGCGGTGTTCTCCTCGACGCGGGTGCGCTTGCGGGTACCGGGGATCGGGACGACGGCCAGGCCGTGCACCGCGGCCCGCTGCTGCACCCAGGCCAGCGCTATCTGGCCGAGTGTCGCGCCGCGGGCCTCGGCGATCTTGCGGATCGGCGCCAGCAGCGCGGCGTTGGCGGCCGCGTTGTCGCCGGTGAACCGCGGCTGGTGGCGGCGGAAGTCGTCCTGGCTCAGCTCCTTGTCGGCGCTGACGAACGCGCCGGTCAAAAAGCCCCGGCCGAGCGGCGAGTAAGGGACCAGGGCGACGCCGAGTTCGGCGGCCGCGGGCACCACCCCGTTCTCGATGTCCCGGCTGAACAGCGACCACTCGGACTGCAGCGCCGCGATCGGGTGCACGGCCTGCGCCGCGCGCAGCTCGGAGCCGGTCACCTCGCTCAGCCCGAGGTGCTTGACCTTGCCCTCGGCGACCAGCTCGGCCATCGCACCGACCGTCTCCTCGATGGGGACGCGCACATCGCGCCGGTGCATGTAGTACAGGTCGATCTCGTCCACGCCCAGGCGCTGAAGGCTGCCCTCGACGGACCGGCGGATGTAGGCCCGGTCGTTGCGGATGATCCGCTTGGTCGGGTCGTCCGGGTCGAGCGCTATCGCGAACTTGGTGGCGAGCACGATCTCGTCGCGGTGCGCCTGGACGAACGGGGCGATGAACTTCTCGTTCTCCCCCATGCCGTACATGTCGGCGGTGTCGTAGAGCGTCACGCCCAGCTCCAGCGCGCGCTCCAGCGTGGCCCGCGCCTCGTCGGCGTCCGTGGGGCCGTAGGCGAAGCTCATGCCCATGCAGCCGAGGCCCTGCACCCCGACCCGGGGGCCGCCGGTGCCCAGCTCGACCGTCTCGATCTTCTTGCTGCTCATGGGGCCTCAGAACCTCTCGGACGCCCGCCGGGCGTCGGCATAGATATCGATCTTGTAGTCGAGTACGTCCAGCGTGCTCTGCAGCTCCGCTATCCGCTGCCGTACGTCCTCGCGGTGCGCGGTCAGCAGGTGCTCGCGCTCGGCGAAGGTGGAGTCGCCGGCCCGCACCAGCTCGGCGTAGCGGACCATGTCCGCGACCGGCATACCGGTCAGCCGCAGCTTGGTGACCAGGCTCAGCCAGTCGAGATCGCGGTTGGTGAAGCGGCGCTGCCCGGTGTGCGTGCGGTCCACATGCGGCATCAGGCCGATCCGCTCGTACCACCGCAGGGTGTGGGCGCTGAGCCCGGTGTGCTCGGCCACCTCGCTGATCGTGTACCGGTCCCGGCCGGCCGGGCGCGGGTGCGGCGGCGCGGTGCCGCAGTCGCGCACCTTCGTCGGCAGTCCGCCGGCCGCACCGCTCGCGACCGGTTCGCTCTGCGTCACCGTCATGCCCCGTCTCCCCTGTTTTCGCCGGATCTCGCCCGGCTCTTTCGCCGGATCCTTCTCGACGTCCTCAACGCTAGAGACTTGGAGCGCACTCCAAGCAAGCGCCGATCACGCACAGACTTGACCGGAATTTGGGACCGTTAGGCTCGTGGGCATGCAGAGCCTCCGGATGATCGAGAACTGGCCGGTGCCCACCGCCGCGGCCGCCGTGGTACGAGCCGACGGGGTGGTGGCCGGCTCGTACGGGCCCCTGGAGCAGCGCTTCCCGCTCGCGTCGGTGACCAAGCTGCTGGCCGCGTACGCCGCGCTGCTGGCCGTCGAGGAGGGCGCGATCGAGCTGGACGAACCGGCCGGTCCCGAGGGCTCCACGGTGCGCCATCTGCTCGCGCACACCTCCGGGCTGGCCTTCGACGAGCAGCGCGCGATGGCCGAGCCGGGGACCCGCAGGATCTACTCCAACGCCGGTTTCGAGGCGCTGGGCGACCACATAGCCAAGGCGACCGACATCCCCTTCCCGCAGTATCTGCACGAGGCGGTGCTCGCACCGCTCGGCATGACCGCGACCGAGCTGGCCGGCTCGCCCGCCAAGGACGGCGTCTCCACGGTCGCCGACCTGGTCCGCTTCGCGGCCGAGCTCCAGGCGCCGCGGCTGCTCGCGCCCCAGACGCTCAGCGAGGCGACGCGGGTGGTCTTCCCCGGTCTGACCGGCGTGCTGCCGGCCTACGGCCATCAGAAGCCCAACGACTGGGGGCTGGGCTTCGAGATCCGCGACGGCAAGTCGCCGCACTGGACCGGCGCGCTGTCCTCTCCCCGCACGTTCGGGCACTTCGGGCAGTCCGGAACGTTCCTGTGGGTGGACCCGGACGCGCGAGCCGCCTGCGTGGCGCTGAGCGACCGGGCCTTCGGCCCGTGGGCGATCGAGGTCTGGCCGAAGCTGACCGACGCGGTGCTGACCGAGCTGGCCCGGCCGGCCTGACGGCCTCCTCGCGTCACCCCGTGCGGGCACCGGGCGTCCGGGGCCCGCAGGCCCGCCTCATCCGTACCGGGGCTCCGCCGCCATCTCCCACACCAGGCACTCCGACGCGGCCAGCCCCGTCAGCTCCAGGCCGGTCCCGTCGGTGATCCGCGCCGCGTCGCCCGCTTGCAGCTCCTGCCCGCCGAGCCGTACGGCGCCCCGCACCACCTGCACATAGGCCCGTGCGGCGTCCGGGACCGCGGTGCGCTCGCCGTCGGCCAGGCGGCGCAGATGCAGCATGGCGCCGGCCCGCGGGACCGCGTAGGGGGTGCCGTCGGCGATGCCGCGCACCACCTCGTAGGACGGCTCCCCGCCGAATTCGGTCGGCGCCAGCCACATCTGGACGAAGCGCAGCGGCCGGTCGGCCGTGTTGCGCTCCACATGCCGTACGCCGCCCGCCGAGCTGAGCCGCTGGAGATCGCCGGGGCGTACCGTGGTCTCGTGGCCGGCCGAGTCGCGGTGGGTCAGCTCGCCCTCGATCACCCAGGTCACGATCTCGGTATCGCGATGCGGATGCTCGTCGAAGCCCGCGCCGGCCGCCAGCCGCTCCTCGTTGCAGGCGATCAGCGCGCCGAAGCGCAGGTTGTCCGGGTCGAAGTGGGGCCCGAACGAGAACGCGTGCAGCGATTCGATCCCGGCGTCCGGATCGCCGCCGCGATAGCGTTCCGCGCCCCTGCGCACCTCAATCATCGGCCCACCGTAGCCCCACCCCCTCACCTCCCCGTCCCGATAGTGCAGGCTTGTCCCGTGTCTGAACCCGCATCGCGCGACGCGCACCCGCACTCCGCGACCCTCCGGCGCCTGGAGAACTCGTCCGGCAAACTGGCCGCCGCGGCCATCGCCCGCATGGACGCCACGCTGCCGTGGTACCGCGCGATGCCCCCGGAGAACCGCTCCTGGATCGGCCTGGTGGCCCAGGCCGGCATCGCCGCCTTCACCGAATGGTTCCGGCATCCGGAGACCCCGCAGGCGATCAGCACCGATGTCTTCGGTACGGCGCCGCGCGAGCTGACCCGGGCGATCACGCTGCGCCAGACCGTGGAGATGGTCCGCACGACCATCGAGGTCATGGAGGCGGCCATCGACGAGGTCGCCGCCCCGGGGGACGAGTCGGTACTGCGCGAGGCGCTGCTGGTCTACGCCCGGGAGATCGCCTTCGCCACCGCCCAGGTGTACGCCCAGGCGGCCGAGGCGCGCGGCGCGTGGGACGCCCGGCTGGAGTCGCTGGTGGTCAACGCGGTGCTGTCCGGGGAGGCCGACGAGGGCGCGGTCTCGCGGGCGGCGGCGCTGGGCTGGAACTCCCCGGAGCATGTGTGCGTGGTGCTGGGCACCGCCCCGGACGGCGACAGCGAGCTGACCGTGGAGGCGATCCGGCGGGCGGCCCGGCACGCCAAGCTCCAGGTCCTCACCGGTGTGCTGGGCTCCCGTCTGGTGGTGATCGCGGGCGGCTCGGACAACCCGCTCAAGGCGGCGAAGGCGCTGATCGGGCCGTATGCGGCCGGTCCGGTGGTGGCCGGTCCGGTGGTCTCGGACCTGCTGGCCGCGACCCGGTCCGCGCAGGCCGCGGCCGCCGGTCTGCGGGCCTGCGCCGCCTGGCCGGACGCCCCGCGCCCGGTCCTCGCGGACGATCTGCTGCCGGAGCGCGCGATGGCCTCGGACCCGGTGGCGCGGGACCAGCTGGTGGAGGAGATCTACAGACCGCTGGAGGAGGCGGGGTCCGCGCTCCTGGAGACGCTGAGCGTCTATCTGGAGCAGGCGAGCAGCCTGGAAGGCGCCGCCCGGATGCTCTTCGTCCACCCCAACACCGTGCGCTATCGGCTTCGACGTGTGACGGACGTCACCGGCTGGTCGCCCTCCGATGTGCGCTCGGCGTTCACACTCCGTATCGCGCTGATTCTGGGGCGTCTGGCTGACGGTGAGGCCCAACCCTAGACTTTTGTCGGAGACCAACAATTACCCCGATGGTTCTTCGTCCCTGTCCCCACGGGCGGGCGGAACCACCCACAAGAGAGAGTGTGAGGGTGCTCGTACTCGTCGCTCCCGGCCAAGGCGCTCAGTCGCCCGGCTTCCTGACTCCCTGGCTCGACCTCCCCGGTGTCGAAGACCGGCTCCGTGAGTGGTCGGCCGCCATCGACCTGGACCTGGTCCACTACGGCACGAAGGCCGGCGAGGAGGAGATCCGCGACACCGCGGTGGCGCAGCCGCTGCTGGTGGCCTCCGCCCTGATCTCCGCCCGTCAGCTGTTCGCGACGGCCGACGACTTCGCCGCGCAGGTCGGCGCGGCGGCCGGCCACAGCGTCGGTGAGCTCGCCGCCGCCGCGCTGACCGGCACGGTCTCCGACGAGGCCGCGATGACGCTGGTCCGCCGGCGCGGCCAGGCGATGGCCGAGGCCGCCGCCGTCACCGAGACCGGTATGGCCGCCCTGCTCGGCGGCGACGAGGCCGTCGTCATCCCGCATCTGGAGCAGCTGGGCCTGACCCCGGCGAATGTGAACGGCGCCGGCCAGATCGTCGCCGCGGGCACCGCCGAGCAGATCGCCGCGCTGGTCGAGAACAAGCCGGAAGGCACTCGCCGGGTCGTACCGCTGAAGGTCGCCGGCGCGTTCCATACTCACCACATGGCACCTGCCGTCTCGGCTCTGGAATCGGCGACCTCCCAGCTGTCGGTCGCCGATCCGCACACGCGTTACGTCTCCAACAAGGACGGGAAGCTGGTCTCCTCCGGTCAGGAACTGGTGCAGCGCCTGGTCGGCCAGGTGGCCAACCCCGTGCGCTGGGACCTGTGCATGGAGACCTTCAAGGAGCTCGGCGTCACCGCGCTCATCGAGGCCGCCCCCGGCGGTACGCTCACGGGTCTTGCCAAGCGTGCGCTGCCCGGAGTGCGGACCCTCGCCCTCAAGACGCCCGACGACCTCGACGCGGCCCGTGCGCTGATCGCCGAAGCGGGATCGGTCGTCTCCGCAGCAGGCTCTGCACCGGCCGAATAGGAGTCCGAAGCGCATGACCTCGAAGATCAAGCCCTCGAAGGGCGCCCCGTACGCGCGGATCATGGGTGTCGGCGGCTACCGCCCGACCCGTGTCGTGCCGAACGAGGAGATCCTCAAGCACATCGACTCGTCCGACGAGTGGATCCGTTCGCGGTCCGGTATCGCCACCCGCCACTGGGCGGGCCCGGACGAGACGGTCGCGACCATGTCGATCGAGGCGTCCGGCAAGGCGATCGCCGACGCCGGCATCACGCCCGAGCAGATCGGCGCCGTGATCGTCTCCACCGTCTCGCACTTCAAGCAGACCCCGGCCATCGCGACCGAGATCGCGCACCGCATCGGCGCCGGCAAGCCGGCCGCCTTCGACATCTCGGCGGGCTGTGCGGGCTTCGGCTACGCACTGACCCTGGCCAAGGGCCTGGTGACCGAGGGCAGCGCGGAGCACGTGCTGGTCATCGGTGTCGAGCGGCTCTCGGACCTGACCGACCTGGAGGACCGTGCGACGGCCTTCCTCTTCGGCGACGGCGCCGGCGCGGTGATCGTCGGCCCGGCCAAGGAGCCGGCGATCGGCCCGACGGTCTGGGGCTCGGAGGGCGACAAGTCCGAGACGATCAAGCAGACCCTCGGCTGGGACGTCTACCGCTCCACCCCGCTCCCCGGGGGCGACGGGCCCGAAGCGCGCCCCGCCCTGGAGGAGATCCGGTACCCCGCCATCACACAGGAGGGCCAAGCGGTCTTCCGGTGGGCGGTGTTCGAGATGGCGAAGATCGCCCAGCAGGCGCTGGACGCGGCCGGAGTCAACCCGGACGACCTGGACGTCTTCATCCCGCACCAGGCCAACATGCGGATCATCGACTCGATGGTGAAGACTCTGAAGCTGCCGGAGAGCGTGACGGTCGCCCGCGACGTGGAGACCACCGGCAACACCTCGGCAGCCTCCATTCCGCTCGCCATGGAGCGGCTGTTGGCGACCGGGCAGGCCAAGAGCGGTGACACCGCGCTGGTCATCGGCTTCGGGGCGGGTCTCGTCTACGCCGCGACGGTCGTTACCCTCCCCTAGGCGAGATCTGCGCAGCACCGCATGTCCTCGGACGTGTCGGCCGCCGCACGGACCTTCACCACAAGTAACGCAGTTTCCCCTTAAAATGACCGAAGGAGCGCCATCATGGCCGCCACTCAGGAAGAGATCGTCAAGGGTCTCGCCGAGATCGTGAACGAGATCGCCGGGATCCCGACCGAGGACGTCCAGGTGGACAAGTCCTTCACCGACGACCTGGACGTCGACTCGCTGTCCATGGTCGAGGTCGTCGTCGCCGCCGAGGAGCGCTTCGACGTGAAGATCCCCGACGACGACGTCAAGAACCTCAAGACGGTCGGCGACGCGACCGACTACATCCTCAAGCACCAGAGCTGATCCAGCTCCCGCGCATGTCGCCACCTGGCGGTGGCGCCGTCGATTCAGACCCCTCTACCCGTGGAGTAAGAATTCCCGTGAACGCGACCAATCGCACCGTGGTCGTCACCGGTATCGGCGCAACCACACCGCTGGGTGGCGACAGCGCTTCGACTTGGGAGGCCCTGCTCGCCGGACGCTCCGGTGTCAGCAACCTCGACCAGGACTGGGCCGCCGACATGCCCGTCCGCATCGCCGCGCAGGCGGCCGTCGACCCGTCGGAGGTCCTCCCCCGGGCGCAGGCCCGCAAGCTGGACCGCTCGGCGCAGTTCGCCCTGATCGCCGCCCGCGAAGCCTGGGCCGACGCCGGTTTCACCGCCAAGGCCGGTGAGCCCGACCCGGCCGCCGGTGCCGCCGGCTCGATCAACCCCGACCGGCTCGGCACCGTCATCGCCTCCGGCATCGGCGGTGTCACCACCCTGCTCGGCCAGTACGACGTGCTCAAGGAGAAGGGCGTACGCCGCGTCTCCCCGCACACGGTGCCGATGCTGATGCCCAACGGCCCGTCCGCCAACGTCGGCCTGGACGTGAACGCCCGCGCGGGTGTGCACACCCCGGTCAGCGCCTGTGCGTCCGGCTCCGAGGCGATCGGCTACGCCATCGAGATGATCCGTACGGGCCGTGCCGACATCGTCGTCGCGGGCGGTACGGAGGCGGCCATCCACCCGCTGCCGATCGCCGCGTTCGGCAACATGATGGCGATGTCGAAGTCGAACGACGACCCGCAGGGCGCCTCGCGCCCCTTCGACACCGGGCGCAACGGCTTCGTCATGGGTGAGGGCGCCGGCGTCATCGTCCTGGAGTCCGCCGAGCACGCCGCCAAGCGCGGCGCCAAGGTCTACGCCGAGGCGGTCGGCCAGGGCATCTCCGCCGACAGCCACGACATCGTGCAGCCCGAGCCGTCCGGCAACGGCATCGCGCACGCGCTGCAGAACCTCCTGGACAACACCGATCTCGATCCGGCGGAGATCATGCACGTCAACGCGCATGCCACCTCCACGCCGCAGGGCGACCTGGCCGAACTGAAGGCGCTGCGCAAGGTCTTCGGCGACGACACCGACCACATGGCGGTCTCCGCCACGAAGTCGATGACCGGTCACCTCCTGGGCGGTGCCGGCGGTATCGAGACGGTCGCCTCGATCCTGGCGCTGTACCACCGGACGGCCCCGCCGACGATCAACGTCGAGGAGCTCGACCCGGAGGCCGACGCGGACGTCGTCCGCGGCGAGGCCCGCAAGCTGCCCGCCGAGGGCCGGATCGCGGCCCTGAACGACTCGTTCGGCTTCGGCGGCCACAACGTCGTGCTCGCCTTCCGCACGGTCTGACGCGGACGACGCGCCGCACATACGCCGAAGGGCCCGCCCGGTGAACCACACCGGGCGGGCCCTTCGCATGCCCCTGGGACGTGCCCTTGGGGCCTGCCCTTAGGGCACGTCCTCCCCCGACCCGTGGGTAAGGCCCCGGTCGTCGAAGCTCGCGAAGTACGCGGCCGCGCCGTCCTCGTCACCGTGGCCCAGCTCCTCGGCCCGGCGAAAGCGCTCGGCGGCGGCCGCCGCCAGGTCCATCCGGACGCCGGCGTCCCGGGCGGCCCCGGTGATGAGCCGGGCGTCCTTGCGGGCCGCGGACACCGTGAAGCTCGCCGGGTAGTTCCCGGACAGGATCAGCTCGGATTTCAGCCGCAGATACGGCACATCGAGCGCCCCGCCGGCGACCGCGGCGAGGAAGTCGCGCGGGTCGACCCCGAGCCCCTCGGCGAGCGCGAGCGCCTCCCCGGTGCCGTTGATGAGGGTCAGCACCCAGCTGTTGACGACGAGCTTGAGGCGGCTGGCGGCCCCGCTCGCGGCGTCCTCGCCGACCCAGTGGGTGGCGCTCCCGACGATGCCGAAGACCCGCCCGGCGCGCTCGCGCACGTCCTGCGGACCGGCCGCCAGGATCGTCAACTCGCCTTTCTCCGCCGGTGCTTTGGTGCCCAGGACCGGGCAGTCCACGAGGCGCAGCCGGTGCTCGTCGGCGAACCGCGCGAGCGGGGCGACCCCTTGGAGGCCCACCGTGCTCGTCTGGAGCCAGACCGCACCGGGCCGGAGCGCCGGCGCCGCCTGCCGCAGCGCGTCGAGGACGGCGTCCCCGTCGTACAGCATGGTCAGGACCACCTCGGCGCCGTCCACCGCGTCGGCGGGGGTGTCGGCGATCCGGACCCCGTCGGCGGCCAGCGGCTCGGCCTTGGCGCGGGTGCGGTTCCAGGCGCGGACGTCGAGTCCGGCCCCGGCGAGGTTGCGGGCCATCGCCGTGCCCATGATTCCGGTGCCGAGCACCGCCACTGAGAGGGTGTCGGAAGAGTTGTTGTCGACCATGGCAGCACGCTAGGTCCTGGAGTGAACTCCAGGGCAAGCGCGACCGGCGTGTCGGAGGCCGGCCGAAGGGGCGTCAGACGACTTGGTGCAGCCGGCGCACGGGCGCCTGGCTCCTCAAACGACCTGGTGGAGCCAGCGCACCGGCGCCTGGCTCCTCAAACGACCTGGTGCAGCCAGCGCACCGGGGCGCCCTCGCCGGCGTACCGGAACGGCTCCAGCTCGTCGTCCCAGGGCTTGCCGAGGAGTTTGGCCACCTCGGCGGCCAGCTCGGTCTCGCCGCGGGCGGAGCGGGCGACCGCGGCGCGCAGCCGGTCCTCGGGGATCAGGATGTCGCCGTGGATGCCCGTGACGGCGTGGAAGATGCCCAGGTCGGGGGTGGAGCTGTAGCGCTCGCCCTCGGCGGTGGAGCAGGGTTCCGCGGTCACCTCGAAGCGCAGCAGATGCCAGCCGCGCAGCGCGGAGGCCAGCTTGGAGGCCGTACCGGCCTCGCCCTGCCAGGAGAACTCGGCTCTCCACGTGCCCGGGGACGCCGGCTGGCGGATCCAGTCGAGGTTGACGCGCACACCGAGGACGCCCGCCACTGCCCATTCGACGTGCGGGCACAGCGCGCGCGGAGCGGAGTGGACGTACAGAACTCCACGTGTCGTCACCGGGACCTCCAGTGCGGTTCGAGGTTCGCCTTCCCCAGCGGCCTCGTGCCCGTTCCGGTTGCGGCCGGGACAGTTGCCATTCTGCCCCAGTGATCACTTCGGCACCAGCATGCGAGGTGACCTACAGTAAACACCATTGGGCGGAATTTGCCGCAAAAGGGACAGGAAATGACGTGATGTAATTTGTCTGTGCCGACTGCACTTGCCACTTTGGGTCACCGCCCGGCAGGCACGGGGCAAAGCTACCGCGCAGTGCCAGGCGAAAGGGTGACGTACCGTCGGTACCCGAAGAGATATCACTCGCACGCCGGAGGGGACAGGGGATGACGCAGATCGATCGGCCCTTTCGCCCCCGGCGCAGCCGCGCAGGCCGCCGAATCTCACGCACCGTAGCCGCCGCTACCGCCCTGCTGATCACCCTGGCCGCCTGTAGTGCCGGCGGCGAGGCCGCCCCGCACTCCAGCGCATCGGGCAAGCAGCGGGCCGAGCAGGCGCCCACGTGGCGGACCGACCCCGGCTCGCTCGCGGCGCTCGGCGACTCGATCACCGTCGGCTTCGACGCCTGCACGGTGCTCTCCGACTGCCCCGAGGTCTCCTGGGCCACCGGCACCGACCCCAAGGTCGACAGCCTGGCCCGGCGGCTGGTCACCCACCCCGCCACCCAGAGCTGGAACTTCGCGAAGACCGGCGCGCTGATGAGCGACCTGCCCGACCAGGTCGCCTCGGCCGTCCGGCGCAAGCCCGAACTGGTCACGGTCCTGATCGGCGCGAATGACGCCTGTCGGCGCAGTGTGGGCGCGATGACCCCGGAGGCTTCCTTCCGTGCCGACTTCGCGCGGTCGCTGGCGTCCCTGCGGCGCGCCCTGCCGCACACCCAGGTGTATGTCGCGGCGGTGCCGGACCTGCTGCGGCTGTGGTCCGAGGGCCGTAAGAACCCGCTCGGCAAGGAAGTGTGGAAGCTGGGGATCTGCGGATCGATGCTGCGCGACCCGGACGATCTGACGAAGCCGGCGCAGGACCGGCGGGCGAAGGTCCGGGCGCGGGTGGTCGCGTACAACGCGGCGCTCGCGGAGGTGTGCGGCAAGGATCCGCTGTGCCGGTTCGACGGTTCGGTCTTCGACTACCGCTTCACCGACCGGCAGTTGAGCACCTGGGACTGGTTCCATCCGGGCGCCCGCGGCCAGAAGGAACTCGCGGAGCTGGCGTTCCGGGCGATCACCCGCCGACAGGCGTAGGGCGTGTCCGCAACGTCCCGCCCGGCCCGGTCGGGGCACGCCTCGGAGACGCCGCGGTAGCCGTCCGCGGTCCCCGGAGGGCACCGGACGGCCGCCCGGCATAGGCTCGCGGCCATGAGCACGCAGGTCGGCAGGGAACCCTTCGGCACGCTGGACGACGGCACCGGCGTCGACCGCTGGACCCTTCAGGCCGGCTCCGGGGCGGGCGCGCTACGGGTGGGCGTGCTGACGTACGGCGGGATCGTGCAGCGCGTCGAGGCCCCGGACCGGGACGGGACGACGGCGCAGCTGGCGCTCGGCTTCGCCGATCTCGGGTCGTACGTCGCGCACGGCGGGTCGTACTTCGGCGCGCTGGTCGGGCGGTACGCCAACCGGATCGCCGGGGCGCGGTTCGCGCTCGACGGCAGGACGTACCCGCTGACGCCGAACGACGGGCGCAACAGCCTGCACGGCGGGCCGGGCGGTTTCTCCCGGGTGGTGTGGGAGGCCCGGGAGGTCGAGGGCGGGGTGGAGCTGCACCGGATCAGCCCGGACGGTGAGGAGGGCTTCCCCGGCACCCTGGACGTGCGGGTGACATACACCGTCTCCTCCGGACCGGACGGTGCGGCGCTGCGGATCGCCTACCGCGCGCGGACCGACGCCCCGACGGTCGTCAGCCTCACCAACCACACCTATCTCAATCTGGGCGGGGACGGCAGCGGCGGCGCCACCGGGCACGAGCTGCGGCTGGCGGCCTCGCGGTACACGCCCGTCGACGGCACCGGCATTCCGCTGCCGGGGGCACCCGCCGAGGTCGCCGGCACCCGCTTCGACTTCCGGGCGGCACGGGCGGTGGACGGGGCCTACGACCACAACTTCGCGCTCGACGGCGGGGTGAGCGAGCAGCCGCGCAGGGTCGCCGAGCTGTACGACCCGCGCTCCGGCCGCGTACTGGAGCTGGCCACCACCGAGCCCGGCCTGCAGCTCTACACCGCCGGACATCTCGACGGCACCCTGATCGGCACCTCAGGGTCCCCCTACGGCCCGGCGGCCGGTCTCGCCCTGGAAACCCAAGCCTTCCCGGACTCCCCCAACCGCCCGGATTTCCCCGGGACGGTCCTGCGTCCCGGTGCCACCTACCGCTCGGAGACCGTGTACGGATTCTCGGTGCGGCCACGCCGGGCCGGCGCGGGGGCCGTCTGAGGGCGGGGGTCCCCTAGGGGAGTGTCATACCGTGCGGTGACGGCAAGGTCATACCGTGCGGCGACGACCGCGGGGCGGCGAGGGCCGAAGATGGGCTGTGATCGGTTCCGATCCGTTCCGACCATCGCCTGCCCCGGGAGAACTCGTCACCATGGCCCGCCTCCGCGTTCCTCATCTCGTCCTGTCCTGTGCGGCGTTGACCGCGCTGGTGACCGGCTGCTCGCTGTCGGGTTTCGGCCCGACGAAGGAGGCGGAGCGCACGTACTCGGTCGACGGCAAGGTCACCGCGCTGTCGGCGACCACGCACGGCGGGGACATCGAGGTGGTCCCGGTCGACGCCGGAGGGTCGGTCAAGGTGCGCGAGAAGTACCGCTACAACGACCGCAAGCCGACGCCGGAGCACGAGGTCAAGGACGGCCGGCTGACGCTGAAGGCCGAGGACTGCGGCATGGGCCGCAAGTGCGAGGTGGACTACCGGGTGCTGCTGCCGCGCGACGCCTCGATAGATCTCCACACCAGCGGCGGCGACATCACGATCCGGGGTACCGCCGGGCGGATCACCGCGGAGACCAGCGGCGGCGACATCACCGTCACGGACTCCACCTCCCGTTCGGCGAAGGTGAAGACCAGCGGCGGCGATGTGGACGTCGCGCTGGACTCGGCGCCCGACGAGGTCTCGGGGCGCACCAGCGGGGGCAATGTGACCATCCGCCTCCCGAAGGGCAGCTACGCGGTGGACGCCTCGACCAGCGGCGGCACCAGCAAGGTCTCGGTGCCCAATGATCCGAAGTCGGAGCACAAGGTGACGGCGCGGACGAGCGGCGGGAATGTGTCGGTGCGGACGTCATGACGGGGGCGATGAAGGCGGCGGCCTCATGACCGGGTGGCGGGGGCGCCCCTGGCCAGGGGCGCCCCCGGATGCGCCCGGGTCAGCCGACGGTGACCTCCGCGGTCAGCCTGCGGTCGGCGACGCTGTGCGCCGCCTCGACGGTGTAGACGCCCTTGACCCGGCGCCAGCCGCGGTCCTGCTCTTCCCAGACCGCGAAGGCGCGGTCCGGCAGCGGGATCTCGGCCTCGGCGCTCTCGCCGGGAGCGGCCTCGACGACGGCGAAACCGGCCAGCCAGCGGGCCGGGCGCTCCGGTGCCTCCGGGGCGGTGTCCGGCGGCGGCGCCAGATAGATCTGGACGACCTCGCGGCCGGGCCGGTCGCCCGCGTTGCGGACCCGGACCCGCACCGAGTCCGGCGTGGTGTCCAGCGACTCGTACTCCCAGTCGGTGTAGCCCAGACCGTGGCCGAAGGGGTACGCGGGGGCGAGCGCGGATCGTTGCCAGGCTCGGTAGCCGATGAACACGCCCTCGGAGTAGTCCAGTCGGCCCTCGCTCGGGGTGACGGTGGTGACCGGGGCGTCGTCGAGCCGGGCCGGCCAGGTGGTGGGCAGCCGCCCGCCCGGCTCGTGCGCGCCGAGCAGGACGTCCGCCAGCGCGGCACCGGCTTCCTGGCCGGGGAACCAGCTCAGCAGCACCGCGGGCACCTCCGTGCGCCAGGGCAGCTCCACCGGCGAGCCGGAGTTGACGACCACGATGGTGTGCGGGTTGACGGCGGCGACCCGGGTGACCAGCTCGTCCTGGCGGCCGGGCAGCCGCAGGTCGCCGCGGTCGAAGCCCTCGGACTCGACCTCCTCCGTGGTGGCGACGACCACGACCGCGACATCGGCGGCCGTCGCGGCGCGGACCGCCTCCTCGATCTCGGCGTCGGGGTCGAGCTGCGGCTCGCTGTGGCCGAGGGCGAAGTGGAGGGCGTCGATGCCCTCGCCCAGGCCGAGCCGGAGCGGGACGAAGCGCAGGGCGACCTCGGTGTGCTCCCCCGCCGTCAGCTCCGCCGTCACCCGCCGCTCGACGGGGTGCATCAGCGTCTCGAAGGGGTCGTTGCCCTCCGGCGCGCAGTGGTCGTCGAAGAGGACCGCGCCGCCGACGGTCAGCCGCAGCTCGCCGCTGCCGACGACGGCGAAGGTGTGGTCGCCGGTGAGCCGCGGGGTGAAGCTCCCGGTCAGTTCGACGGCGGCGAGGTTCTGCCGGGTGACGCCCTCCGGGAAGCCGCCCGTGGCGCGCACCTGCCCGTCGAACTGCGGTGTCTCGGCCAGCAGCCGGCCGTCCGCGGCGCGGTAGCGGGCGCGCAGGGTGAAGCCGTCGCGGGCGTGCGGCAGGCGGGTGCGCGGCTCGGCACCGGCCGCGTAGACGACCTCGACGTGGTCGGGCAGCGCCGTGCGCAGGCCCTCCAGCGGGGAGACGACGGTCTCGGGGAAGACCGTCGCGGAGCCGCCGCCGAGCACCCGCGCCTCGCGCGCACCGGCGCCGATGACGGCGATGCTCCGGACCGCCCCGGAGTCGATCGGCAGTGCCCGCCGCGCGCCGCCGACGGGCTCGTTGCGCAGCAGGACGAAGCCCCGCCGGGCGACCTCGCGGGCCACGGCCCGGCCGTCGATCCCGTGCGGGACATCGGCCGGATCGACGGCGGCCGGCACCCCGTCGAGACACCCCGTACGCGCGGCGAGCAGCAGCACCCTGCGCACCGCGTCGTCGACGTCCGACTCCGCGACCTGCCCCGCGCGGACGGCCTCGGCGAGCGGGGCGCCGAAGACCGTACGGGGGCCCGGCATCGCCACGTCCAGCCCGCCGCGCAGGGCGCGCACGGTGTCGCGGGCCGCCGTCCAGTCGGAGACGTTGACGCCGTCGAAGCCCCATTCGCCGCGCAGCACTTCGTGGACGAGCGGGCGGTGTTCGGTCATCGTCGAGCCGTTGACCTGGTTGTAGGCGGTCATGATGCCCCAGGGGCGGGCCTCTTCGACGATCTGCTCGAAGGGCGCCAGATACAGCTCGCGCAGCGGCCGGGGAGCGATGCGGTTGTCGACGGTCAGCCGGTCGGTCTCGGCGTCGTTGCCGACGAAGTGCTTGACCGTCGTCCCGACGCCGCCCTCCTGCACACCGCGCACATATCCGGCGCCGATCGCGCCGGTGAGCAGCGGGTCCTCCGAATAGCACTCGAAGTGGCGGCCGCCCAGGGGTGAGCGGTGCAGATTGACGGTCGGCGCCAGCAGGACGTGCACACCCTTGCGGCGGGCTTCCTGGGCGAGGAGGTGACCGACCCGGCGGGCCAGCCCGGGGTCCCAGGTCGCCGCCAGTGCCGTGGGGCCGGGCAGCGCGATCGAGGGGTCCTCGGCGCTCCACTCCCGGCCCCGTACCCCGATCGGGCCGTCCGACATCACCAGCGAGCGCAGCCCGATCGCGGGCACGGCCGGCAGCGTCCACATGTCCTGGCCGGACAGCAGCCGGACCTTGGTGTCGAGGTCGAGCGCGGCGAGTGCCCGCTCGACGGCCGCGGTGTGAGCGGCGGCCCGGTCGGTGCCCGGGAGCCGGTCGGTCTCCGGGGTCCGGCCGTTCTCCGGGGTCCGGTCGGTCTCCGGGCTTCGGTCGCGGGCCGGATGCCGGTCGTCGTCGAGGGCGGGGTCGTGGGGATGGGCATCGGTCATGCGGTTCTCCGGTGTTCCCTGAGTGGATCTACGGCCTCCCTGTCCGGAATCCTCCCCTCTCACCTGCCGCACGGTAGGCACCGTTACTTTTCCGTTACTCAGCCCTACGGGATCTCCACTCCGGGGTTACGCTCGGCCGGTGAGTGCACGAGAGCAGCAGGCGCCCCGCGACGGCCGGTCGGGCCCGCGGCGGGCCGGCGGCGGGCGGGAGGCGCAGCGCGCGGAGCGGCGGGAGGCGATCCTGCAGGCCGCCATGGCGCTGATCGCCGAGCGCGGCTACCGCCGTACCTCGATCGCCGCCGTCGCCGAGCGCGCCGGGCTGACCCAGCAGGGCCTGCTGCACCACTTCCCCACGAAGGAGCTGCTGCTGGTCGGCGTGCTGGAGGCGCGCGACCGCTGGGATCTGGCGTCGGCGGCCGCGGCGTCCGGGACCCGGCGTACCGACACCCTCGCCCAGCTCGTCGACTACAACGCCACCCGCCCCGGCATCGTGCAGACCTACACCGTGCTGTCCGCCGACAGCGTCACCGAGGACCACCCCGCCCGCGACTTCTTCGTGTCGCGCTTCCGCTGCGTACGCGCGGCGATGGCCGACGCGCTGCGGGCCGAGTACGGCGACACGCTGCCGGGTGGCCTGACCCCGCAGCGGGCGGCGCCGCTGCTGGTCGCGGTGATGGACGGGTTGCAGCTGCAGTGGCTGCTGGACCCGGACGACGTGGAGATGCCGGCGGCGTTCCGGGACTTCCTGGCGCTGCTCGGAAGCGGCGGCGAGAGCGGGGGCGGTGGGCCGGGCGAGGCCCCCTAGGGCCTGTCCGATGGGTCCTGGCCGGGCCCGCGACGCCTGGCACGGCACCTCGCGGCGTTGCCGAATCATCCCGATAGCTCCGCTATCGAGACGCTCCGGCGCCTTGCGACGCACCGCACCAGACGCCGCGGCCTTTCCGACCCCGACCCATCGGACAGGCCCTAGCGGACCGGCGCGAGGCAGGAGACGGTCGCCTTGTCCGGGCTGTATTCGAGGTCCGCGAGCAGCTCGCCGTCCGCGCAGGTGTCCTCGGGCGCGTCGAGCCTGCGGGTCACCAGGTACTGGGCATCGGCCGAGCCGCATGCCACGACTTCGAGGTCCTGGTCGTGCCAGTCGCCTTCGTTGCGGACGCAGTCGCCGACGGCGAGGGTCGGGCTCTTCCCGATGCCCGCTCCCTCGACGAACGCGCCGAGCACGAACAGGGTGGGGATCGCCAGCACCACGAGCGCCATCGGCACCAGGAACAGCAGCGCCTCGGGGCGGCGCAGCAGCGACCTGCCCGGATCGAGGGAGGGCCGGAAGCCGCCTGCCGGGGCGGCCAGTTTGCGGAAGCGGGACCGCGGGCCGAGGTTCACCAGCAGGGTGATCGGGGTGATGACCACCGACAGCGGGCTCCACCAGCCCTGCCACAGGGTCTTCGCGGACATCTCGCGGTAGGTGGCCAGCCCGCAGGAGCGGCAGAACACCGCGCTCCGGCTGAGGAACCGCATCAGGAAGAGGATGCCCTGATGCCCGCGCACGGTGGCCCGGACGGCGGGCTGGGCACCGCACAACTCGCAGCCGGGGGCGGCGGCGTAGGGCGCGGCGGGGTGCGGCTGCTGGGCGTAGGGCCCCGTGGGCGGTTGGGCGGAGGGCCCCGTGGGCGGTTGGGCGGAGGGCCCCGTGGGCGGTTGGGCGTAGGGCCCCGTGGGCGGTTGGCCATACGGCTGCGCATACGGGTAAGGGCCGTGCGGTGGTGGCGGTGTGGCCACGGTGGTTCCCCCTGGATTCCTCGGAAGTGCCCAACGCCTGGGCGGACCGGACCAGAAACCCTAACCGCGGGCCGCATCGAACCGACCCGTGCCCTCTACCGCCGCACCGCGCGCCCCGTTTTACTCGCCCCATGAGACGCATACGCACCAAGCCGGTCGCACTCGGCATCGCCCTGCTCGCCACCGTCCCGCTGTCCCTTACGGCTCCGGCCGAAGCGGCCGGAGCGGGCGGGCCCACCGCGGCACGGACCGCGGTCGAGCAGGTCACGGTGGAGGAGGCCCGGCTGACGCAGGCCGCGCCGCAGGAGATCCTGCGGCGCAGCGCGTTCGACGACCAGGCGCGGGAGTTCGGGCGCGGGCTGGCCCGCCTGGACACCTACCCCGAGGCCAGGCGCTATGTCGCGGACGCGGGGCGGGCGCTGTGGCGGCGGGCGGTGGACCGGGCGCAGGGGCGCGGGCCCGCGGGCGGCGATCTGAGCCGGGACGACGACCGGCCGCTGTACTGGGCGCGGTTGGGGATGACGAAGGAACTGCGGCAGTGGCGGCCGGACTTCGCGCTGTCCGCCGCCCGGCGTGCGGCGCTGCTCGGTTCGCTGGAGCGCGGCTCGCGCGGGGAGGACGGCATCGAGCTGCCCGCCGGGAAGCAGGTGCTGCGGATCGTGGTCACCGGGTTCGACCCGTTCCAGCTGGACGCCGATCCGCGGCGGAGCAACCCGTCGGGCGCGGCGGCGCTCGCCCTGGACGGGACGACGGTGCGTACCGCGTCGGGCCGGACGGCGCGGATCGAGGCCGCGGTGTTCCCCGTACGGTGGGCGGACTTCGCGGCCGGCACCGTGGAGCACACCCTGCTGCCGCACTTCCGGCGCGGACCGCGGCAGGTGGATCTGTTCACCACGATCAGCCAGGGGCGCCCGGGGAGGTTCGACGTCGAGCGGACCAACGGGGCCTGGCGGGGCGGCTATCCGGACAACGCGCGGGAGTCCCGTACGGAGACGGTGCCGATCCCGGCGGGTGTGCCGACCGTGACGCCGCAACCGCAGTGGACGGCCACCAGCCTGCCGTACGCGCGGATCGTCGCGGCGGACACCGGGCCGTATCCGGTGGTCGACCACACGGCCGTCACCGAGATCCCGGCGGGCGGCACCGAGCCGGTCGACCGGCCGGACGGCCCGACTCCGGGGTCCACGGCCCGCGCCGGTGGCGGCGGGGACTACCTGTCCAACGAGATCGCCTACCGCGCGACGCTGCTGCGGGACGCGGTGCGGCGGCCGGCGCTGCCGGGCGGCCATCTGCACACTCCGGTCCTGGAGTTCGGGCCCGGCAACACCGATCCGGCCGGCGGCCAGGTGACCGATCCGGTCTTCGTGAAGAACCGGGTCGCGATCATCGGGCAGGTGCGCAACGTCGTGGCGGTGGCGGCCTCACAGGAGGCGGCCGGCAGGTAGCGCGGCGGGCCCGGGCAGGTTATCCACAGGCCGTCACACGCCGAGAGCCGCGGCGGCATGATGGAGCAATGATCCTTGCTGCCGCACAGTTCACCCCCGTTCCCGGCGACCTCGGCGCCAACGCCGCGCGGATGGCCGCGCTCATCACCGAGGCCGCCGGGCGCCACGCGGATCTGGTGCTCTTCGCCGAACTCGCGCTGTCGCGCTACGACCTGGAGGCGATAGCGGCCGATCCGGCGGGGATGACGGTCGGCCCCGACGACCCCCGCCTGGCGCCCGTCCGGGCGGCCTGCCGGGCGACCGGCACCGCCGCGGTCGTCAACGCCCCCGGGCGGGCGGCGGGGGACGGCCGCCGCCCGCTCCTGTCCACTTTCGTCTACGGGCCGGACGGCGCCCTGCTCACCCGCTATGACAAGCGGCATCTGTCCGGGGCCGAGAACGACGTCTTCACTCCGGGCACGGCCGATGGCCGCTTCACCCTGGGCGGGATCCGCTTCGCGCTCGCCACCTGCTACGACAACGACTTCCCCGAGGTGCCCGAGCAGGCCGCGGCGGACGGCTGCCGGGTGTACCTCGCCAGTTCCTTCCACGACGACCCGCAGTGGATGGACCGGTACGCGGAGATGGCGCAGAAGCACGGCCTGCACATCCTCCTCGCCAACGGCACCGGCACCGGTACCGGCGTCGACCGCCCCGACCGGCCGGCCTGCGGCCGCAGCGGCGCCTGGCTGCCCACGGGCGAGCAGGTGGCGGCGGCCGGTGCGGGGACGGACCTGGCGCCGGGCGAGGGCTCCGAGCTGGTGCTGACCGATGTCCGCGACCAGATCACGCTGATGGCGGACCCGGCGGTGGCGGCGATAGGGGTCGAGGAGTGCGGTGAGCCGCTGGTGGACGTCCGCACCGCGGCGCCCGCGCTGCTGGTGGCCGCGGACCGGCACGACGAGCCGGGCGCGTTCGCCCATCTGCGGCAGGGGGTGCTGCGACGGCTGCTGGCGGCGCAGGAGTCGCTGCCGGACGGGCTGCGGTTGCGGCTCGTCGAGGGCTACCGCCCGCCGGAGCTGCAGCGCCGCTACTTCGAGGAGTACACACAGGAGTTGCGCGCCGCCCACCCCGGCTGGGATGCCGAGCGCGTCCACCGGGCCGCCAGCCGCTATGTCTCGCCGCCCGACATCGCACCGCACAGCGCGGGCGGCGCGGTGGACCTCACCCTGGTGACGGCGGACGGCCGGGATGTCGACATGGGGACGCCCATGAACGCCTCGCCGGAGGAGAGCGACGGCGCGTGCTACACGAGCGCCCCGGATCTGCCGCCCGCGGCCCGTGCCAACCGCCGCATACTCTCCTCCGCCCTGCGGGCGGCCGGTCTGGTCAACTACCCCACCGAGTGGTGGCACTGGTCCTACGGCGACCGCTACTGGGCGCTGGCGACCGGCGCGGACCATGCGCTCTACGGCCCGATGGAGAGGCGGTGACACCACCGGCCGGCTGACGGTCCCGCAGCCGTACGGCGCCGATGGCCGGGCAACCGTACGGCGCAGGCGACGGCCCCGCGCCCGTACGGCGCCGACGGCCCGGCACCCGTACCGCACCGGACCGGCACCCGTACGGCGCCGGACCGGCCGGCGGGCCTCAGTCCTGCGGCGCCTCCGGCGCCAGGAGCTCCAGCTCGGCCCGGGTCGGATAGGACGGCTGGGCACCCGGCTTGGTGACGGCCGCGGCGCCGACGCGCACGGCGAAGCGGGCCGCCTCCTGGAGCGAGGCGCCGCGGGCCAGGCGGGTGGCGAGGGCGCCGGTGAAGGCGTCGCCGGCGCCGGTGGTGTCCACGGCCTTGACCCGTACGCCGGCGACCTCGCCGATTCCGGCGGCGTCCAGCACCAGCGCGCCGTCCCCGCCGAGGGTGACCACGACCGAGCGGGCGCCCTGGTCGCGCAGCGCCTGCGCCCACTCGGCGGGGGTGCCGTCGGTGCGGCCGGACAGCTGGCGGGCCTCGTGCTCGTTGACCACCAACGGGTCGGCCACGGCGAGGAGTTCGGTCGCAAGGGCCGCCTCCGGAGCCGGCGAGGGATTGAGCACGACCCGGGTTCCGGCCTGCGCGGCGGCCTCGGCGGCGGCCCGTACCGACTCCATGGGGATCTCCAGCTGGAGGGAGACCACCGAGGCGGCGGCGATGACCTCCTTCGCCGCGGCCACGTCCTGCGGGGTCAGGGCGGCGTTGGCGCCGGGCGAGACCACGATGCTGTTGTCGCCGTCCGGGTCGACGACGATCATCGCGGTGCCGGTGCGGGCCGCCTGGTCCACGATGACCGGTGCGACATCGGTGCCGGCCTCGCGCTGGGCGTGCAGCAGCAGTTCGCCGTACGCGTCGCCGCCGACCCGCGCCAGCAGTGCGGTGCGGCCGCCGATCCGGGCCGCGGCGGCCGCCTGGTTGGCGCCCTTGCCGCCGGCCGATTCGACCAGGTCAGTGCCGAGCACGGTCTCTCCCGCGCCGGGCCGCCGCTCGACCCGTACCGTCAGATCCGCGTTGGCCGAGCCGACCACCAGGACGTCATACATGCGCCGTTCTCCCATGTCCGAGCGGCGCGCTCCGATATCCGTGCGCCGCTTCGCCGATTGTTGTCATCTGCCGTCTCGTCCGCCGTCCCACCCGCCGGGCCGTCCGCCGTCTCAGCCGCCGAACCTCGCGGCGTTCTTCGCCGTCACCAGCACCACCGGCACCTTGACCGACTTCGGCAGCCTCTCACCGCGGGCGGCCTTCAGCGCCCAGTCCACGGCCTTCCTGCCCAGGAGTTCCGGCTGCTGGGCGACGGTGGCGGTCAGGGTGCCGCCGCGGACCGCCTCGACGCCGTCCGGTGTGCCGTCGAAGGCCACCACCTTCACGTCCTTGCCGGACCGCCCGCCCAGCGCCTTGGACGCGCCGAGCGCCATCTCGTCGTTGGCGGCGAACACCCCGGCGATATCGCGGTGCGCCTGGAGCATGTTGGACATCACGTCCATGCCCTTGGTGCGGTCGAAGTCCGCGGGCTGGCGGGCGACGACCTGGATGCCGGGGTACTTCCTGATGCCCTCTTCGAAGCCCCGGCCGCGCTCGCGCGCGGCGGAGGTGCCGGGCTGGCCCTCCAGGAAGGCCACCTTGCCCTTGCCGCCGAGCGATGCGGCCAGCGTCCGCGCGGCGAGCCGGCCGCCCGCGACGTTGTCGGAGGCGATGGTCGAGTCGACCGTGCCGCCGTTCACACCGCGGTCGATGGAGATGACCGGCACCTTCGCCCGGTTGGCGACGCCGACGGCCGGGACGGCGGCGTCGGAGTCGACCGGGTTGATGATCGCGGCCCGGACGTTCTGGCTGGTGAACGTCTCCATCTGGTTGATCTGCTGGGTGGGGTCGTTCTGCGCGTCGGTGATGTTGATGTGCAGCCCACGGGCGTCCGCCTCGGCCTGGGCGCCTTCCTTGATGCCGACGAAGAACGGATTGTTCATCGTGGACAGCGCGAGCCCCAGGTCGGTGTCGCCGCCGCGGTCGCAGCCGGCCAGCCCGAGGGCCACGGTCGCGGCCAGTCCGGCCGCCAGCGGCGCCCTGGCCCGGGCGATCGCCCCGCGCCCGACGGCCCTCCCGAGGCGCACGGTCCGTGCCGTCCGGTCCGTCGCCGCGCTCCGGCCCCGGGCGGTCATCGCGCGCTCCGGCGGCGCAGCGTGTCCAGCAGCACCGCCAGCGCGATGACCAGCCCGGTGGCCACCTGCTGCCAGAACGCCGAGACGCTCAGCAGGTTGAGGCCGTTGCGCAGCACGGCGAGGATCAGCGCGCCGATGAGGGTGCCGGACGCCTTCCCGGAGCCGCCGGAGAGGCTGGCCCCGCCGATCACCACGGCGGCGATCGCGTCCAGCTCGTATCCGACCGCGGCCTGCGGCTGGGCGGAGGTGAGCCGGGCCGCGAGCACGATGCCGGCCACCGCCGCGAACAGCCCGGACAGCGCGTAGATGACGAGCTTGCGGCGCTTGACGTCGATGCCGCAGAGCCGGGCCGCCTCCTCGTTGCCGCCGATCGCGAACATCGCGCGTCCGGTGTACGTACGGGCCAGGACCAGTGCGGCGACCAGCCCCATCACGATCATGACGAGGACGGGTACCGGCAGCCAGCCGCCGAGGGTGTCGCCGAGCCGGGCGACCGAGCCGGGGAAGGCGATCGGCGAGCCGCCGGAGACGACCAGCGCCAGACCGCGGCCGACCGAGAGCATCGCCAGGGTGGCGATGAAGGCGGGCAGCCGGCCGTAGGCGACCAGGGCACCGGAGACCAGTCCGGCCGCCGCGCCGACCGCGAGGCCGAGCAGCACCGCCGCCCAGACCGGCAGGCCCCCGCCGCCGGCCGCCCAGGCGACGACGGTGGCGCTGAGCGCCGCGACCGAGCCGACGGACAGGTCGATACCGGCGGAGACGATCACGAAGGTGACGCCGAAGGCGAGGATCGCGGTGACCGACGCCTGGACGCCGACGTTGAGGAGGTTCTGTCCGTTGAGGAAGTCCCCGGACAGCGCGGCCATCACGACGACCAGGGCGATCAGTCCGCCGAGCGGGCCGTTTTTGAGGACCGCCCGGGAGAACCACGGCCCCGGGCCGCCCCGGACCGGTGCCCGTCCCACCGCCTCGGCGGCGGCCGCCGTCTTCACCTCAGCGGACATCGGAGCCCTCCATCGCGCTCTCGTTGGTGTGGTTGCCGTCGGGGGTGCCGTGCGGGGACCGCAGCGCGAGCTCCATCACGGCGTCCTGGGTGGCGGCTTCGGCCGGCAGCTCGCCGACCAGCCGGCCCTGGGACATCACCAGCACCCGGTCGCTCATGCCGAGCACCTCGGGCAGATCGCTGGAGATCATCAGCACCGCGCGGCCGGCCGCCGTCAGTTCGTTGACGAGCCGGTAGATCTCGACCTTGGCGCCGACGTCGATGCCGCGGGTGGGTTCGTCGAGGATCAGCAGCCTGGTGTCCGCCAGCAGCCACTTGCCGATGACGATCTTCTGCTGGTTGCCGCCGGAGAGCGTACGGGCGGGCTGCGCCAGACCGCTCATCCGCACCTTCAACCGCTCGGCGACGGCGGCCGCTTCGCGCCGCTGGGCAGCGCGGTCCACCAGCCCGCCGCGGGTGTCGCGGTCGAGCCGGGCGAGGGTGAGGTTGTCCTGGAGGGACGCGTCCAGGATCAGGCCCTGGCCCTTGCGGTCCTCCGGTACGAGGCCGAGGCCGGCGCGCATCGCGGCGCGCACATCGCCGCCGGCCAGCGCCTCACCGTCGACCTCGACCGTGCCGGCGTCATAGCGGTCCACGCCGAAGACGGCCCGGACGACCTCGGTGCGGCCCGCGCCGACCAGTCCGGCCAGGCCCACCACCTCTCCGGCCCGCACCTCGAAGTCGACGCCCTCGAAGACCGGCCCGGCCGCCGTCCCGTGGCGGGTCAGCCCGCGGACCCGCAGCAGGGGCGCACCCGGCTCGTCGGGGCGCACCCGCGGGTACTGCTCGGCGATGTCCCGGCCCACCATCAGGCGGATCAGCTCGTCCTGGTCGGTGGACGCGGGGACCTCGGCGACCGAGCGGCCGTCGCGCAGGACGGTGACCCGGTCGCCGAGCGCGCCGATCTCCTCCAGGTGGTGGGTGATGAAGAGGATGCCGACGCCGGCGTTGCGCAGTTCGCGGACGATCGTGAAGAGGGTGACGACCTCCTCGGAGGTGAGCACCGCGGTCGGCTCGTCCATGATCAGGATGCCGGCGTCGAGGCCGAGCGCCTTGGCGATCTCGACCATCTGGCGCCGGGCGATGCCCAGTTCGGCGACCGGGGTGTCCGGGGAGACGTCCAGGCCCACGCGGGCGAGCAGTTCGGCGGCGCGGGCGCGCAGGGCCTTGCGGTCGATCAGGCCGAGTGCGGTGCGCGGCTGGCGGCCCAGGAAGAGGTTCTCGGCGACGGTCAGCCCGGGGACGAGGTTGAACTCCTGGTGGATCGTGGCGATGCGGAGGCGCTCGGCGTCCCGCGCGGAGCGGATGTGCACCTCGCGCAGGCCATGGGGCGCGCCGTGCGGCCCGCCGTCGACGAGGATGCGGCCCGCGTCGGGGCGGTGGGCGCCGGAGAGCATCTTGATCAGGGTGCTCTTGCCCGCACCGTTCTCGCCGAGCAGGACGTGCACCTCGCCGCCGCGCAGGCCCAGGTCCACGCCGTCCAGCGCGCGGACGCCCGGGAACGACTTCGTCACCCCCTCCACGCGCAGCAGTTCGCGGCCGCCCGGTACGTCGTCGTTGACGCCGGTCATGCGCTCCCCCTCTCTTCTTCGGGTCCCCTTGTGGCTCTCGGTCCGGACTGCGGCTCGCCGTACCGCTAGGGCCTGTCCGATGGGTCCTGGCCGCCGGTCTCGCCGCAGGAGCGCCGGACCACCAGCCGGGCGGGCAGCAGCACCGAGTCGGCGGGCCGGCCCTCGATCCGCTCCAGGAGGGTGGCGACGGCGGCCCGGCCCAGTTCGCGGGTGGGCTGGGCGATGGCGGTCAGCGGCGGGTCGGTATGGGTGAACCACGGCACGTCGTCGTAGACCACCAGCGCCATGTCGTCGGGCACCCGCATCCCGCGGGCGCGGAGTTCGTCCATCGCGCCCAGCGCCATCAGGTTGTCGGTGGCCAGTACCGCGTCCGGCGGCTCGGGCAGGTCGAGGAAGCCGCTCATCATCCGCCGGCCGCCGGTGGGCGTCAGATCGGGGGTGGCGCCTACCCGCTCGTCGGGCAGGGCGAGGCCGTGGCCGGCCAGCGCCGTACGGAACAGTTCGAGGCGCTCGTCGCCGGTGGGGGTGCCGGCCGGCGCGACGATGATCGCGGGGCGACGGCGGCCGAGGGCGGCGAGGTGGGCGGCGAGGCCGGTGAGCGCGGCGGCGCCGTCGGCGCGTACGCAGGGGGCGTCGACGCCGGGCACGGTGCGGTCCAGCAGGACCAGCGGGGTGCCGGCGGCGACGGCCTCGCCGAGCATCGCCGAGCCGGTGCCGGCCGAGCTGACCAGCAGGCCGTCGATCCGGCGGTCGAGCAGGGTGCGGATGTAGTCGTCCTGCTGCTCGGGGCGCTCGCCGGCGTTGCCGATGACCAGGCTGTAGCCGAGGCTGCGGGCGGCGTCCTCGACGGCGTCGGCCAGCTCGGTGAAGAAGGGGTTGGTGAGGTCGCTGATGATCAGGCCGAGCGTGCCGGTGCGGGCGGTGCGCAGCGCGCGGGCGACGTTGTTGGGGCGGTAGCCCAGTTCCCGTACGGCGGCCAGCACCCGTTCGCGGGTCTCGGCGACCGGGCTGTGGCCGTTGAGCACCCGGGAGACCGTGGCGACGGAGACCCCTGCCCGCTCTGCCACCTCTTTGATGTTCGCCATGGCCCCGCTGCCGTTTCTGTCCGTGCGACCGCCGGCCGCCCAGGAGGGCGCACGACTTCGCGTCCTCGACGTGTAATCGATTTCAGGAGGTTTTCGTGGGGGCTACGAAATCGATTACACGGCTGGTGCGTCAAGACGCCGCGCATGTTGCCTGAGTCACATCGGAGGGGTTGTCGGCGCCGTGCGGACGCTCGGCCCGGGCACTCCCCCGTTGACCGTCCCGCCTCGATGGCGCGCACCGGCCGTGTCCGGACCCGTGGGCCCAGCCCGCCGACTACCGGGCGAACTGCCCCACACACGCGACGACCGCCACCAGCAGGCTCAGCACGCCGAGTACGACCTGCCACCTGTCAGGCGGGGCCCATCGGTCGCTCTCCTGCTCCGTGTCCTGATCGTCCATCGCTCCTCCTCGCTCCTCCGGACAGGCCCCGGAAGTCAGGGCCTCCGCCGGCGGTGACACCGGCGAAGCTGTGGGGAGGAACGCGATGAAGCCCGTTGAGAATAGCGCGAGTTGAGCCCCTCACGGGGCGGAATCCGGCCCGCCCGGGGAACGGGTGTTCCCGGCCGCCCCGGCTCCGGCCCCCACACGCACCAGGGCCGCACCCCTTCGCGGGATGCGGCCCTGGCGGGAGTAGCCGGTCGGCGGCGGATCAGGCGACGGTCAGCTTGACGTCGATGTTGCCGCGGGTGGCGTGGGAGTACGGGCAGACCTGGTGCGCCTTCGCCACGAGGTCCTGGGCGGTGGCCGCGTCGACGTTCGGGATCGAGGCGGAGATCTCGACCGTGAGGCCGAAACCGCCGTCCGGGGTCTTGCCGATACCGACCTTGGCGGTCACCCGGGAGCCCGAGACATCGGCGTTCTCCTGGCGGGCGACGACGCTGAGCGCGCCCTGGAAGCAGGCGCTGTAACCGGCCGCGAAGAGCTGCTCGGGATTGGTGCCGGCGCCGCTGCCGCCCTGCTCCTTGGGCGGGTTGACGACCACGTCGAGCTTGCCGTCGTCGCTGGCGACGCGGCCGTCACGGCCGTTCTCGGCGGTGGCGACGGCGGTGTAGACGACGTCGACGGTCTGGATGGACATACGAGATCCTCCTGTGATTCGCCGCGACTCGCGCCCACGGATCGCGACGGCTTGCCGCCGAGCCTAACGGGCCGGCGCAAGCCCCCGCGGTGCAGGGCGGAGCATGGCGAATTCCTGGTGGGGGGATCCGGGGCGTACGGGCTGGATCCGGCCCGTTCGCTGGAAGCCGTGGCGGGTGTAGAGGTGCTCCGCGGGTGCGTTGCCCTCCGTGACCCAGAGGCGGACCTGGGGGCGGGCGTGGTCGTTCGCCCAGCGCAGCGCCTCGCGGACCAGGAGGTCGCCGGCGCCGCGGCCGCGTGCGGCGGGGCTCACCCACAGGGACACCAGCTCGGCGGCGCCGGGGTCGGTCGGGACGATGCCGATCAGTCCGCAGGCCCCGGCGTCGTCCTCGGCGAGGAACTGGCTGCGGTGGGTGAGCCGCGCGCGCCAGTCGCGCTCCGTGAAGGCCCGTTCGCGGGCCAGGGTGGAGCCGAACGCCTCGGGGGCGTCGGCCAGGGCCGCCAGGCGGACGGTGCGGTAGCGGGCCCAGTCGTCGGGCTCCAGGGGGCGCACGGTGATCTCTGTCATGGGCCGGACCCTGGTGCCGGCCGGCGCCCCCGGCAAGGGGATTTCCGCGCGGCCCGGGCCGGCGTCCGCACCGCGGCCCGCGTCCGCACCGCGGCCGGCGGACTCCCGCGGCCGGGTGCGGATCGGGCGGCCATGGGCCGGGACGGCGCTCAGTCGTCCAGGCTCACGATCATCTTTCCGGTGTTCTCACCGCGCAGCAGGCCCAGGAACGCCTCGACGCCGTTGTCGATGCCGGAGACCTTGGTCTCGCGGTACTTCAGCTCACCGGAGCGGATCCAGGCGGAGACCTCCTGGACGAACTGCGGCTGGAGCGCGTAGTGGTCGGTGACGATCAGGCCCTGCAGGCGCAGTCGCTTGCCGATGACCTGCGCGAGGTTGCGCGGTGCGGGGTTCGGCTCGGTGGCGTTGTACATCGAGATCATGCCGCAGATGGCGACCCGGCCGTGCACGTGCAGGGAGGAGATGGCCGCTTCGAGGTGGTCGCCGCCGACGTTGTCGAAGTAGACGTCGATACCGTCCGGCGCGGCCTCCTTCAGCTGCTTGGCGACATCGCCGTTCTTGTAGTTGAACGCGGCGTCGAAGCCGTACTCCTCGACCAGGAGCCTGACCTTCTCGTCGGAGCCGGCCGAGCCGATGACCCGGGAGGCGCCCTTGAGCCTGGCGATCTGGCCGACCTCGCTGCCGACCGCGCCGGCCGCGCCGGAGACGAAGACGGCGTCGCCCTCCTTGAAGGACGCGACCTCCAGCAGGCCCGCGTAGGCGGTCAGGCCCGGCATGCCGAGCACGCCGAGGTAGGCGGTGAGGGGGGCCAGCGACGGGTCGACCTTGGCGACGCGCTGGGCGTCCAGGACCGCGTACTCACGCCAGCCGAGGCCGTGCAGGACGTGGTCGCCGACGGCGAGGGAGTCGGCGCGCGAGGCGATGACCTCGCCGACCGCGCCGCCCTCCATCGGCTGGTCGAGCTGGAAGGGCGGGACGTAGGACTTCACGTCGTTCATCCGGCCGCGCATGTACGGGTCGACCGAGAAGTGCTTGGTGCGGACGAGGACCTGGCCCTCGCCGACCTCGGGCACCGCGGCCTCGCGCAGCGCGAAGTCGTCCGGGGTGGGCCAGCCGTGCGGGCGGGCGACGAGGTGCCATTCGCGGCCGGTCGTGGGCAGTGCGGACATGAGCGCGGTCCTTCCTAATGCTTCAGGTACTGAAACAATGATGCTCCTCGATATTTCATGCTGTCAAGTAATTGGGTATCCTGGTGCCCATGACAGTGCGCCCGGACCCCTTGACCGTCGAGGTCGTCGATCTCATCGGCACCGTCGTCGCCCGCTACTACGAGGAGTACGAGCACGCCGCCGCCGAGCACTCCCTCACCGGCGCGCAGGCCCGGGTGCTCGGCCTGCTCTGCGTCGAGCCGCTGCCCATGCGCAAGGTCGCCCAGCGGCTGAAGTGCGAGCCGTCGAACATCACCGGCATCGTGGACCGCCTGGAGTCCCGCGGCCTGGTCGAGCGCCGCCCCGACCCGGCCGACCGCCGGGTCAAGCTCGCCGCCCCGACCGCCGAGGGCGCGCGCACGGCCGCGGCGCTGCGGGCCTCCCTCGGCTTCGCCCGCGAGCCCCTCGGCAAGCTGTCGGTCGCCGAGCGCACACTGCTCAAGGAGCTGCTGCAGCGGATGCTGGGCATATCGCCGGAGTGAGACCGGCGCCCCCCCACCGGGCCCGTGCGGGGGCGCGGCGGGAAGTGGCCCACGATCGTCGCGGGCAGGTGGACCGGACGGACCGAGCGGCGGCGTTCTAACCTCACCCCATGACCAACCCGAGCAGCACCCGCCACTCCGTCGACTTCTACTTCGACCCCATCTGCCCGTTCGCCTGGATCACCTCGCGCTGGATCCTGGAGGTCGAGCGGCACCGCGACCTGGACCTGCGGTTCCGGGTGATGAGCCTGTCCGTGCTCAACGAGGGCCGCGAGGACCTTCCCGAGAAGTACCGCGAGCTGCTGGACGCGGGCTGGGGCCCGGTGCGGGTGTGCATCGCGGCCGCCCAGGAGCACGGCGAGGAGGTGCTGCGCGATCTGTACACCGCGCTCGGCACCCGGATCCACAACGACGGCCGCCAGGACACCGCCGCCGTCATCGAGGAGGCGCTGGCCGAGGTCGGGCTGCCGGCCGAGCTGGCCCGCGCCGCCGGCAGCGAGGCGTACGACGACGCGCTGCGCAAGAGCCACCACGAGGGCATGGACCCCGTCGGCGAGGACGTCGGCACGCCCACGATCCACATCGACGGGGTCGCGTTCTTCGGCCCGGTGCTGATGGCGATCCCGCGCGGCGAGGACGCGGTGCGGATCTTCGACGGCGTGCGCCTCCTCGCCGGTTACGACAAGTTCTTCGAACTGAAGCGGACCCGCACCGGCGAGTTCGACTTCAGCTGACGACCTCGGGGGCGGAGGGCGCGGGGGCGGCGGCCGGACCGGTCGCGTCCGCCGCCCCCGGCTCCTCGGCCACCGTGGTGCGCAGGCCGCGCAGCAGCACCACCGACAGCACCGCGGCGGCCGCCATCACCCCCGCGGCGCACAGCACCGCCGTCTGGAGCCCGTCCGTGAAGGCCGTCCGGGCGGCGGCCAGCAGCGCCTGGCCCGCCCGGCCGGGCAGTTCGCCGGCCACCGCGGCGGCGCCCGCCAGGGTCTCGCGTGCCGCGTCGGCCGCCCCGGCGGGGAGACCGGCGGGCAGCGCGTCGGCCATGCGGCCGTGGTAGACCGCGCCGCCGATGCTGCCCAGGATCGCCATGCCCAGCGCGCCGCCCAGTTCGGTGCCGGACTCCAGCACCGCCGAGGCGGAGCCCGCGCGCTCGGGCGGTGCGACGCCGATGGCGAGTTCGTTGCCGAGGGACATCACCATCACCAGGCCCGAGGCGTAGACGGACGAGGCGACCAGGACGTACCAGAGGGCGGAGCCGGGCTCCAGCCAGGACAGCCAGACGAAGCCGCCGGCCGCGACCGCGAAGCCCGCGGCGATGACGTACGCCCGGTCCATCCGCCGGCCGAGCACGGCGGCCAGCGGCGCCATCCCGCCCACCGCGAGCGTCGGCAGCAGGTTCCACAGCGCCGCCTCCAGCGGGCTCATCCCCCGTACGGTCTGCAGGTACTGGGTGAAGAACACCGCGCAGCCGACGACGGCGAACGTCGCCAGCAAGTTCATCAGCACCGACCCGCTGAACCCGCGGTGGCGGAACAACTCCAGGTCGAGCATGGGGTGGCGGGCGGTGCGCTGGCGGTGGACGAAGGCCGCGCCGGCCAGCAGACCGGCGGCCAGGGCGATGACCGGCAGCGCCGCGAGGCCGTCGCGGGCGATCTCCTTGATGCCGTAGACGATCGGCAGCATGGCGAGCAGGGACAGCAGCGAGCCGGGCAGGTCGAAGCGGCCGGCCGCCGGATTCCGGTACTCCGGCAGCAGCAGCGGGCCGCAGACCAGCAGCAGCACCATCACCGGAGCGTTGATCAGGAAGACCGAGCCCCACCAGAAGTGCTCCAGCAGCACCCCGCTGAGCACCGGGCCGACCGCGATCCCGCCCATGATCGCCGTCGACCACAGCGCGACCGCCGTGCCGCGCTGCTTGGCGTCGTGGAAGAGGTTGCGGATCAGCGCGAGCGTGGAGGGCATCAGGGTCGCACCGCCGACGCCGAGCAACGCCCGGGCGGCGATCAGCGTTTCGGCGCTCTGCGCGTACGCGGCGACCCCGGAGGCGAGACCGAAGAGCAGGGCGCCGGACAGCAGCAGCTTGCGGCGGCCGATGCGGTCGCCCAGCGCCCCCATGGTGATCAGCAGGCCGGCCAGGACGAAGCCGTAGACGTCCAGGATCCACAGTTGCTGAACGCTGCTGGGCTCCAGCTCCGCGGTCAGGAAGGGCACCGCGAAGTAGAGCACCGAGACGTCCATCGAGACCAGGAGGCAGGGCAGCAGGAGGACGCCCAGGGCGGTCCACTCCCGGCGTCCGGCCAGCGGCTTGGGTGTGTACGAAGTAAACGACATGGCTGACACGGTAAGCAGATTGCGCTTACGGTGCAAACAGCAGGAGCGATAAGGGAATTGGAGCTGCATCACACTAGTGCACCGCCCTAGTGCGAGGCGCTGGTGGCGCCCCCGCTGCTACGCTCACCGCGAGCAGATTCCCCTGGTGCACTAGTACGGAGGTTGCCCCGTGGAGCAGTCGGCCCCGCCGCCCTACCGGCGGATCGTCGAGGAGATCCGGCGCCGCATCGACGCCGGCGAGCTGACGGCGGGCGACCGGGTGCCGTCGACCCGGCGGATCACCCAGGAGTGGGGCGTGGCGATGGCGACCGCCACCAAGGTGCTGACGACGCTGCGCCAGGAGGGGCTCGTACGGGCCGTACCGGGCGTGGGCACGGTCGTGGCCGAACAGGAGCGGGCGCCCCGAAGCGAGGCCGCGCGCGAGCGCCGGCCGCGCGAGGCGGACGGCGGGCTCAGCCGCGAACGCGTCGTACGGGCCGCCATCAAGGTCGCCGACGCCGAGGGGCTGCGCGGGCTGTCGATGCGCCGGGTCGCCGCCGAGTTCGGGGTGTCCTCGATGGCGCTCTACCGCCATGTCGCCAACAAGGACGAGCTGGAGCTGCTGATGGCGGAGGCCGCGTTCGCCGAGGTCGCGCCGCCCCGGCCGGCACCGGAGGGCTGGCGGGAGCGGATGGAGGCGGGCGCCCGGCTGCAATGGGAGCTCTACCAGCGGCATCCGTGGCTGGCGCAGTATCTGTCGATCACCCGACCGCGGCCGATGCCGCAGGCGATGGCGCTGATCGAGTGGACCATGGCGCGGGTCGAGGGGATGGATCCGCTGACCCTGATCTACATGGCCGTGACCCTGCTGAACTACGTGCGGTCCACCGCCGCCGGCTTCGAGGACGACCTGGAGGCCGAGCAGGAGACGGGGATGGACCAGAACCAGTGGATGGCCTCCATGGACCCGGTGTTCGAGGGCATCCTGCGGTCCGGCTCCTACCCCATGTACGCGGGCATCGACGGGGTCGGGGAGGGCGCGGTGACCCTGGAGACGCTCTTCGAGTTCGGGCTGGCGCGGCTCCTGGACGGCATGGAGGTGCTGGTCGGGCGCCGGGCGGCCGAAGGCGGCGCGGGCGGCTGAACCGGCCGCGGGCCGCCGGAGGTTGCCCGGTCCTCAGGGAGCCGCCGGTGCGTCCGCCGGTCCCGCGCGGCCGGTCAGGTCAGCTCCCCGCGCAGCCGGCGGGCCCGTAACACCAGCTCCAGTTCGAAGCGGCGGTCCGGGTCGTCCATCTCCCCGCCCCATAACTCCCGTATCTGGCGCAGCCGGTAGCGCACGGTCTGCGGATGGACGCCGAGCCGGTCGGCGATCTCCGGGGCCCCGCCGCGGGTCTCCAGCCAGGCGAGCAGGGTCTGGGCGAGCCGGCGCCCGTGGGTGGGGCCACAGCTCTCCAGGGGGGCGAGCCGGCGGCGGGTGAGGTCCTCGATCAGCTCCTCGGGCGGCAGCAGGACCAGCGCCTCGGTGTGCTCGGTGCACTGCAGCAGCTCGCCGGCGGGCAGCAGTCCGCGCTCGGTCAGATCGACCGCCGCCCCGGCCCAGCGCAGCGACTTCGCGGCGTCCAGCAGCGGTACGGCGGGCCCGATGGCGCCCGACCAGCCGGCCGCCGCGCGCGCCAGCAGCTCGCGCCGCCCCGGGGCGTCCGGTTCCGGCACCACCATCCGCGGCCGTTCGCACTCCATGTCCAGCAGGACGTCCGAGGCGACGGCGGGCGCCACCGCCTCGCGGGCCGGCCGCAGCAGGACCGCGACGGCGACCTGCTCGGGCAGCGGCCAGCCGATCCGCGCGGCCCGCTCGGCGAGCGCCGGCAGCAGCGCGGCGGCCCCCGCGGCGCCGGAGCCCTTGCCGCGCCGCCTCCTGCCGGCACCGGCGAACAGCAGCTCCATCAGGCCGCGTTGCAGCCGCAGCCGCTCACCGGCCTGCCGGGCGGCGGCCTCGGCATAGCCGCGTACGGACTCGGCGACCAGTCCGTCGAGGTACTCGAACCCGGACTCGGCCAGCTCGTACATCGCCGGCGCGGGGATGGCGACCTGCTGGCCGATCTCGGCGAGCCGGCGCCAGGCCAGCCGTACGCCCAGCCGGTAGACGGCCTGGAGGGCGTCCAGGCTGCGGCCCTGGATGCCCTCGCCGCGGCCGAACTCCTGGAAGACCCTCGGGTGGACATGCGGACGGTCCAGACCGGCCGTCATATGGGCGACGAAGTGCTCCAGCGACTGGCGGATGCCGACCAGCGCCCTCGGCTCGCCGAACTCATCGTGAACCAAGGGGAGTTGGGGGTACTCCCGGCGGATCTCGCGCAGGATGTCCTGGGCCAGGGACGGCACCTCGTCCAGCGCCAGCGCGGCGAACCGCCGCACCTGGTGGGGCGGGACCTCCCGCCAGGCGGAACGCACGGCGGTCACCACCCGGGCCTCCTTCGCACGCCGCCCCCGCCTACTCGCCGGTCCGGCCGAAGGTCACCAGAGGCACGTTCGGCTGCTCCGGGGTGGCGCCCAGCGCCGCGACGACGCCGAGCGCGACGCCGACGGCCAGTGCGGCGGCGGCCAGAGCGGTCAGTACGGCAGCGAGCATTCGGTGCATGGCGCGGCGGCCCTTCGTCGATGCCTGGAGCGGCCCCAAGACCCTCGGCCGGTCTCCGTCGAGGCTGGTACGGCACACGCACGGCCCGGAGTGCGAGGGATCAGGGCCGGCCCGGCGCCGCGTCCCACAGCGCGGCACCACTTCCGTCGTGGTGCCTGCCGAGTGTGGAAGGGCATTGACTCCCTGTCAAGAGTTCCCTTACGTTCCCGGCCCATGGCGTCCGGGGCCGCCGGGAGCGCACGCACCGGACCGGCCACGGCGCCCCGCACGTGCACCAGAGCGTGATCCCCCACCGCTTCCAGGAGTGCCCGTATGCCCGCATCCGGCAAGTCCGCCACCCCCTCCGCCGCCGCCCGCACCGCCTCGCCGCCGTCCCTGGCCGTCCTCGGACTCGGCGTCTTCCTGCTGGTCCTGGCCCCCCTGCTGGCCTGGTACGTCGCGCCACGGGCCAAGGTCACCCCGATCGACATCGATGCCACCACCGTCTTCACCGGCACCGGCAGCTACTTCGACACCGCCGCGCTGCGCACCAGGGACCGGCAGAAGATCACCATCACCCGGCACGTGCTGGGCGATGTCGCGGCGAGCGAGCGCAGCGGGCGGGCCGTGTGGGACGTCTCCACCACGGTCGACACCCCGCGGACGCTGCCGCTGAAGGACCCGCGCAGGGCCTTCCAGTGGACCACCGAACGCTGGGTCACCGACCGGCACACCAACGCCCCGGTGCACTGCTGCGCGGAGGCCCCGACCCGCTTCGACGGCGACGCGTACCTCAAGTTCCCCTTCGACGTGCAGAAGAAGGGCTACCGCTGGTGGGACAACACCCTGGGCGCGGCCGTCCCGCTCCGCTACGCCGGCACCCGGCACATCCAGGGCTATGAGGGCTACCGCTTCACCGGGACGGTGCCGCCGACCAGAACCGGCAGCCGGCAGGTCCCCGGGCGGCTGGTCGGGCGGGGCGGACAGGGGCAGATCCAGGCCGAGGAGTGGTACGCCAACTCCGGTATCGAGCTGGTCGTCGAGCAGCGCACCGGCCGGATCATCCATGCCGCGATCTCCCCGCTCAAGACCCTGCGGGCCCCCGGCTCCCGGCGCGATGCGGTGGTGCTGCTGCACGGCCGGCAGCTGGGGTTCACACCGGCGACCCAGCGCGCGCAGGTGCGGCTGGCGAAGGCCGACAGCGACAAGCTGGCGCTGGTCGGCCGGACGCTGCCGGTGGGGGCCGCGGTGGCGGGCGGGGTGCTGGCGGTGGCCGGGGCGGGGTGGGTGGCGCGCGGCCGGCGGCCCGGCCGCGGAGCGAAGTGATGAACCGTCAGTCAGGTTCGGACCCGTTTTTGTCACCCCGGTGAGTAGCCGCGGCGCACCGGCCGGGCGAAAACTGTCCACCCCACGGCGCAGCACGGCCCCGCACGACTCAGTACGCAGTACGTCCCCCACCGCCGGTACCGCACCCTGAGACGAGTTGGATCGCTCATGCCCCCGTACGTACGCCCCTCGCCGCCCCCGGCGGCCTCCGCGCCGCCGGCCGGCACTCCCCCTGCCGCCGGCCGACCCCCGCTCCCCCGCCGGATCGTCTTCCTCGCCCGCCGCGACCTGGGCAACCCCGCCGCCGGCGGCTCCGAACTCCTGGTGGACCGGATCGCCGCGGGACTGACCGCGCACGGCCACGAGGTGACCCTGCTGTGCGGCGGGCCCGCGGCCGCGCGGGACTACCGGGTGGTGTCCGCGGGCGGCGACGCCGGCCACTTCCTGCGCGCACCGCGCCAGTTGGCCCGCCGCGCCGGCTCCTGCGATCTGCTGGTCGAGGTCTGCAACGGCCTGCCCTACCTCGCACCGCTGTGGCACCGCGGCCCGACGTTGTGCCTGGTCAACCACGTCCACACGGATCTGTGGCGGCTGCGCTACCCGGCGCCGGCGGCCCGGCTCGGCCGCCGGCTGGAGCACTGGGCGCTGGCCGCCACCCACCACCGCAACCTGATGGTCGCGGTCTCCGGGTCCACCGCGTCCGCACTGCGCGGCCTCGGCGTGGACCCCGGCCGGATCCGGCTCGTCCACAACGGCGTGGAGGAGCCCGGCGCGCTGGCCCCCAAGTCCCCCGAACCGCTGTTCCTGGCCATGGGGCGGCTCGTGGAGTACAAGCGGATCGATCTGCTGCTGCGGCTGTGGGAGCGGGTCCGGCCGGTGACCGGCGGCCATCTGGTGATCGTCGGTGACGGGCCGGAGCGCGCCCGGCTGACCGCGCAGGCCGGCCCCGGCGTCACCTTCACCGGCCATGTCTCCGAGCAGCGCAAGCACGAACTGCTCTGCTCCGCCTGGCTGTTGCTGCACCCCTCGCTGATCGAGGGGTGGGGCCTGGTGGTGATGGAGGCCGCCGCCCGCCGCACCCCGACCGTCGGCTTCGACATCCCCGGCCTGCGGGACTCCGTCGAGGACGGGGCCACCGGCCTGCTGGCCCGCGGCGAGAGCTCGTTCGCCGCGCACTGGTGCACCCTCGCGCTCAGCGCCCCCCGCCGCCAGGCACTGGGCGAGGCCGCACGGCAACGCGCCGACCGCTTCCGATGGAGCCATACCGTCCGCAGCTTCCGCGCGGTCGCCGCGGAAGCCGTCCTCGACGCACCCCCCAGGCGGTGAGGCCCCGGTGCGCGACCCCTCGCTGCGCAGGTCCTACGCCCTCTTCCGCGCCTTCCTCAAGGAGCAGACCGCACCCGAGCACTGCTACCGGCTGCTCGCCCGCGACGCCGCCGACCAGGTCGAACGCCATGCACCGCTCAAGGGCGCGGTGGTCGCCGACGTCGGCGGCGGCGCCGGCCACTTCACCGAGGAGTTCCGGCGCCGCGGCGCCCACGGCTACCTCTTCGAGCCCGACCCGGCGGAGCTGACCGCAGGCGGCCGCAGGCCCGAGGCGGCGGTGGTCGCCGACGGCTACCTGCTGCCGCTCGCCGACGGCGCCGCCGACATCTGCTTCTCCTCCAACGTCCTGGAGCACGTCGCCGATCCGCAGACCTTCCTCAGCGAAATGGTCCGGGTCACCCGCCCCGGCGGGCTGATCTACGTGGCCTTCACCAACTGGCTCTCCCCCTGGGGCGGCCACGAGACCGCGCCCTGGCACTACCTGGGCGCCGAACGGGCCCGCAGGCGCTACCGGCGGCGCACCGGCCGGGACGCCAAGCACACCCTGGGCGTCAACCTCTTCGCCGTGCACGTCGGACGCACCCTGCGGCAGGTACGGGCACGCGACGACGTCGCGATCGTCACCGCGCGCTCCCGCTACGCACCGTTCCTCGCCGAGGCCATCCCCCGCCTCCCGGGCGTCCGGGAGGTCGCCACCTGGAACCTCCTCCTCATCCTCCGGCGGTTGCCATGACCCAGACCCTGCGGCCCTCCCCGTCCCCGGGCACGCCCGACACCGGCGGCAGGACCGACACCACGAGTGCCCCACCGCCGGGCGGGCCCCGCGGCAGACGCTGGTTACTGGCCTTCTGGGCGGCCGCCCTGGTGGGCTTTCTGACGCCCTCGCCGGGGAAGATGACGTTCGAGACCAAACTGGGCGTCACCACCGACCCCTGGAAGTTCCTCGGCGACCTCGGGCAGCTGTGGCACGACCGGGCGGGCTTCGGCGGCATCGCCGACCAGTACTTCGGCTACGCCTTCCCCACGCTCCCCTACTACGGCCTGACCGACCTCGCCCACGTCCCGGTCTGGCTGGCGGAGCGGCTGTGGATGTCGCTGATCGTCACGGCCGCGTTCTGGGGCGCGCTGCGGCTGGCCGAACGGCTGCGCTTCGGCAGCCCGCCCACGCGGCTGACGGCGGCGGCCTGCTACGCCCTGTGGCCCACCTTCACCATCGTCATCGGCTCCACCTCCGCCGCCGTCCTCCCCGGCGCGCTGCTCCCCTGGGTGCTGCTGCCGCTGACCAACCCTCAGGTGAGCGCCCGTACCGCGGCGACCCGCTCGGCGCTGCTGATCCCCTTCATGGGCGGCGTCAACGCGGCGTCCACGCTGGCCGCGCTGCTGCCCGCCGGCCTGTACCTGCTCTCCCGTACGGGGCCGCGGCGCACCCGGCTGCTCGCCTGGTGGCTGCCCGGTGTCGTACTGGCCACCGCCTGGTGGGTGGTACCGCTGCTGCTGCTCGGCATCCACGGTGAGAACTTCATGCCGTTCATCGAGCAGGCCGACACCACCACCGGCACCATGTCCGCCACCGAACTGCTGCGCGGCGCCGGCAACTGGGTCGGCTACCTCGACTTCGGCGAGCCCTGGCTGCCGGCCGGCTGGACCATGACGGCCAACGCCTTCGCGGTGCTCGGCTCGGCGCTGGCCGCGGCGCTCGGCCTGGCCGGCCTGGCCCGCCGCGATCTGCCCGAACGGCGCTGGCTCCTGCTGACCGTACTGGCCGTGGCGCTGATCGCGCTGGCCGGATACGGCGGAGCGCTCGGCGGGCCGCTGCACGAGCTGTGGCAGGACTGGCTGAACGGCTGGCTGCGCCCGTTCCGCAACATCTACAAGTTCACCCCGGGCCTGGCCCTGGCCCTCACCCTGGGGCTGGCGCATCTGCTCGCCGTCGCCGCCGAGCGCCGCGGCACCCGCCGCGTCCCGGCCCGCCACCGCCTGCCCCGACTGACCGCGCTGCTGATCCTGCCGGCCCTCGCGCTGCCCTTCCTGACCGGCACCGTCCTCCAGCCGGGCGCCTTCACCAAGCTGCCCGCCTACTGGGAGCAGACCGCCGGCTGGCTGCGGACCCACACCCCGCACAGCCGCGCCCTGGTCGTCCCCGCCACCGCGCACGGCATCTACACCTGGGGCTCCCCCATCGACGAACCCCTCGACGTGCTCGCCGACTCCCCCTGGGCGCAGCGCGACTTCGTCCCGTTCGGCACCCCGGGCGCCCGCCGGGCCCTGGACGCCGTCGAGCAGGCGCTGCTGACCGGCGCCCGGGTCCCGGGCCTGCGCGACTACCTGGGCCGGGCCGGGCTGCACGACGTGGTGGTACGCAACGACCTCGACCCCGACCAGATCGGCTACGTCCCCCCGCAGACCGTCAAGCGGACCCTGGAGGCGTCCGGCTACCGCAGGGCGGCCGCCTTCGGCCCGCTGACCACCGGCGGCAGGATCCCCGCCGAGGCCCCGGTGCAGATCCAGGGCCTCTATCCGCGCCAGCGCGCCGTCGAGATCTACCAGCCGGTGGGCACCCCCGAGCCCGGCCGCGTCGCCGCCCGGCCGGTCGCGGACACCGCCCAGCTCAGCGGCGGCCCCGAAGCCCTCCTCCAGCTCTCCGCCGATCCCGCCCTGCGCAACCGGGCCACCGTGCTGACCGGCGACCGCCACCCCGGCCTCGGCACCCCGCCGCTCCAGCTGACCGCCGACGGCCTGCGCCGCGCCGACACCCGCTTCGGGCTGGTCAACAGCAACACCTCCTACACCTACACGCCCGACGAGCGGAACCACCCCGACAGCGTGCAGGACCCCGGCCGGCCGCCCCGGCAGATCCTGCCGACCACCGGGATCGGCCACCAGACCACCGCCCAGCTCCGCGGCGCGTCCTCGGTCACCGCCTCCACCAGCGGCAACTGGCTCTTCCACCTGCCGCAGTACGACCCGGTCAACGCCTTCGACGGCAACCCGGACACCGCCTGGGCGGAGGGCAGCGCCGGCGACCCCGTCGGCCAGTGGGTCAAGATCGCCTTCACCCGGCCGACCGGGGTCCCCGCCGCGCTGACCCTCACCCCGCTGCCCGGCGACGGGCTGCGCGCCGCCCCGACGTCCGTCCGGATCCAGACCGACCGCGGCGGCGCCGACTCCGTACTGCGGCCCGACGGCACACCCCAGCAGGTCAAGGCCCCGGCCGGGACGGCGAAGTGGCTGAAGGTGACGATCACCGGCTCGCAGACCCCGCGCGCCGGCCTCTCCGGCGCCGGATTCGCCGAGATCGCCCTCCCCGGCGTGCAGGTCACCCGGCTGCTGCAACTCCCCACCGACGCCCAGGACTCCGACGCGCCCGCCGAAACCGTCTCGCTGCACCGCGGCAGCGACCCGGGCGGGCTGTCGCCGGTCTCCGCCGAGGTCGGACTGCACCGCCAGTTCCGTACCGGCGAGCGCGCCGACTACGCCGTCTCCGGCACCGCGCTGGCCGTCCCCGGCAGCGAACTCGACCGGCTGCTGGACCGGGTCGCGCCGGAGCAGAAGGACCGGATCACCGCCACCGCCGACTCCACCGGCTTCGGCTTCGGGCAGTCGCTCAGCCCCCGCAACCTCGTCGACGGCGATCTGACCACCGCCTGGATCGCCGGCGACCGGCCGACGCTGCATCTGCGCTGGCCCGGCAAGAAGAAGATCGACCAGATCGTGCTGGCCGCGGCCGGCGGCATCTCCACCCGGCCGGAGCAGATCCTGATCAACTCACCGGACGGGGCGGCCACCGCGGGCGTCGACGAGAACGGCCAGGCCCGCTTCGAGGCGATCACCACCGACCGCCTCGACATCACCATCAGCAAGGTCAAGGAGCTGACGATCCACAACCCGGTCGCCGGCCAGGCCCTGCAACTCCCGGTCGGCCTCAGCGAGGTCTACCTGCCGGCGCTCGACGCCTACCGCACCCCGCGGCCCGCCGCCGGCGCCCGCTTCACCGTCGGCTGCGGCCAGGGCCCGATGCTCGCCGTCGACGGCGTACTGCACGCCACCAGGGCCTCCGGCTACGTCCGCGACCTCACCGAACGCCGCCCGATCGACGTGGAGTTGTGCGCCGGACCGGCCAAGGACGGGCGGCTGGAACTGCCGCCCGGCCGCCACCGGGTGGAGGCCGGCGACCAGGGGCCGCTGGCACTGACGGATGTGACGCTGCGCAGGGGAGACGCCGACGGCACAGAGCCGGCGACGGCCCCCGCCGGCCCGGCCCGCAAGGTCACCGCCGAGGACTGGTCGGGGGATCGCCGCACCGTCTCCGTCGGCTCCGGTCAGGCCGTCTACCTCCAGATCCACGAGAACGCCAACGACGGCTGGCAGGCCACGCTCCACGGGCGGCGGCTGACCCCGCTGCGGGTGGACGGCTGGCAGCAGGGCTTCCTCGTACCGGCCGGGGCGGGCGGCACCATCGAGCTGTCCTACGGTCCGGCCACCGCCTACGACCTGGGGCTGATCGGCGGAGCGCTGGGCGTGGTGCTGCTCGTCCTGTCCGCCCTGATCCGCCGCCCGCCGGGCACCCCGCGTCCCGACGTCCCGCCGCCGCCCGCCCCCTCGTGGGTGCTGGGGGTCGTCGCCCTCACGGCGGTGGTGGCCCTGGCCTCCGGGCCGTACGCGGTGATCGTGCCGCTGCTGGCCCTGCTGGCCCGTTTCCGCCCGCGGTTGCTCGTTCCGCTCGCGCTGGCGGCGATGGCGGCCGCCGGGGCCGTCGCGGCACTCGGCGCGGGCCGGCCCCTCGCCGCGGACCAGGGCGCCTTCAGCGGCCTCGCCCAGGCGCTGGCGCTGCTGGGGCTGGCGGCGGGGGTGGTGACCGTACCGACCGGGGCGGCGGAGCCGGTGACGGAGCCGGCCCGGCCGCCGGACCGGGCGGGGCCGGACGCGCCGCCCGGGGCGCCCCTTCCGCCGTTGCCGCGGCGGCCGCGGGGTGGGGTGGGCACGGCACGGTCCGTCAGCAGCCGGGGCTCCGGGGACACTGCGGACACTGCGGACGGGCCCGGTGCGCAGGCCGTCGGCCGTCCCATCGTGGCCCGGGGACGGACCCAGGGCGCCGGTCCGCTGTGGGCCGAGCGGCGCCCACCGGGCCGACCGGCCGCACCGCGGACACCGCGGACACCTCGACCGCCCGCGCCACCGGGTGACGACGGGGCGGACAACCGGGCGGACAACCAGAAGGACAACCGGGAGGACAACGGGGAGGGCACCACCCGATGACCGCACTGCAACCGGCCGCCGCGCCGCCACCGTCGTCGTCTTCTTCGTCTTCGTCGTCCGCATCGTCAGCCTCGTCCGCCCCGTCAGCCCCGTCTGCCTCGTCTGCCTCGTCTTCCTCCCGGCCGTCCGGCCCGTCGGGCTCGCCGTCCGGGCCGCGTCCGGCCCGGCAACCCACCGTCGCCCGCGTGCCGTTCCCGCTCGTCGACGAGGTCTCCCGGCACTGCCTGGAGGACGAGGAGCCGGAGACCGTGCACATCGAGGTGCACCTCCCCGGCCGGGTCGATCCCGCGCGGCTGCGCACCGCGTTCCGGCAGGCGCTCGCCCGGCACCCGCGCATCCTCATGCGCCAGGAGCCGGTCCGCTGGTGGCGCAGCCGCTACATCTGGCAGCTCACCGCCGCCCCGGACGTGGACCCGGTCGCCGTCGCGCCACCGGGACCCGACGCGCTCCGCCACGCCCGGGAGCGCGCGCTCTCCCACTGCCCGCCCCTGGACGCCTCACCGCCCGTACGGCTGGAGATCGTCGGGCGGCAGGGGACCGGAACGGCGGACGGCACGGTGCTGCTGCTCACCATCAACCACACCGCCCTGGACGGCCCGGCCTGCCTCCGGGTACTGGCCACCGCCGCCGAGCTCTACGGCGGCGCCGACAACTCCCCGGCCCCGCCGCCCATAAGGGCCGGCGGCCCCGGGGCGGAGCGTCCGGACGACGCGAGCGCTCCGGGGAGCACCGGCCACCGCTTCTCCCGTCCGGTCCGGATCGCCGCCCACCACGGGGGCGGCGGTGGTACGGGCAGGGGCAACAGCATGCTCATCACCGAGCTGCCGGTGCCGGCCCGTCCACCCCGGGTGGACGGGCGGACCCCGTACACCGTGAACGACCAACTCCTCGTCGCCACCTGCCTGATGGTGGCCCGCTGGAACCGGCTGCATGCCGCCCGCGCCGCACCCGTCGTCGTCACCATGCCCGTCGACGACCGGCCGCGCGACGCCGGGATGCCCATCGGCAACGGCACCCGGCTGCTCTCGGTCGGCTTCGGCCCCGAGGAACGGCGGGACGCCGAGCGGCTGACCGCCGATCCCCCCGACCCGGAAGCGGTGGCCCGGCTGCTGCGACGTACGGCGGCGCGCACCCGCGCCCTCAAGTCGGCGCCGCCCGGCCCGCAACTCGGGCTCTCCGGGGCGGTGCTGACCGCGCCCGTACTGCCCGTCGGGCTGCGCGGCGCCGCCGCCCGCGCGCTGCGCGGCGCCGCCGCGCCCTGGACCTCCACCACGCTCCTGTCCAACATCGGCCGTATCCCCTATCCGCTGGACTTCGGCGACGCCGGACGCCCGACCGCGGTGTGGTTCTCCGCCCCGGCACGGATGCCGCGCGGGCTCACCGTCACCACCGTCTCCGTCGGCGGCCGCATCCAGCTCGCGCTGCGCTGGTCGCACGCCCTGCTGGACGAGGCGGCCGGCGCCCGGCTCGGTGCCCTCTTCCGCTCCTCGCTCGCCGCCACCGGCCGGCCCGACTCCGACGCGCCCCCGCCCCCTGGACAACCGCCGCCCCCCGCCGCCCCGACCGAAGGACGCGCCCGATGACCCGCCCCGCCGCCCCCCGCCCCAGGGACGCCTTGGGAAGCGGCCCGACCGCGCCGCCCACCGGGCTGCGGGACTTCTACGAGAACCCCGCCGTGCCGGTGGCGTCCGGCGCCGCCCGCAGCCGGCGGCAGGCGCGGCTGCTGGCCCGCGCCCTGGGGCCCGTACGCTCCGGCGCCCCACCGGCCACCGTCCTGGACCTCGGCTGCGGCGACGGCACCGCGGCCGCCACCGCCGCCGAGGTCCTCGCGGGCCACCGGCTCATCGGCGTCGACTGGTCCCAGGACGCGCTGCGCCGCGCCCGGTCCCGCATCCCCTCCGTCGTGCGCGGCGAACTGACCGACGGCGGCCTGCCGTTCGCGACCGGCTCCGCCGACGCCGTCCTCTTCAGCGAGGTCATCGAGCATCTCGTCGACCCCGATGCCGCGCTGGACGAACTGCGCCGCGTGCTGCGCCCCGGCGGCCACCTCATGCTCTCCACCCCCAACCTCGCCGCCTGGTACAACCGCGGGCTCCTGCTGGCCGGAGTCCAGCCCGTCTTCTCGGAGGTGAGCATGCGCCGGATCCACGGCCGGCCGGGCAGTCAGGTCGTCGGCCATCTGCGCCTCTATACCGCCCGTGCGCTGCGCGGCTTCCTGGCGGCCTCCGGCTTCGAGGCCGTACGGATCGCCGGCGCCCCGTACCACGATGTGCCGCGCCCGCTGCGCCCGCTCGACCGGGCCGCCTGCCATGTCCCGTCCCTGGCCTCCATCCTGCTCGCCCACGCCCGCCGAAGCGGCCCCTGACCGACCGCACCGGCTCGGCACCTCACTCAGACCCGCGGGGGCCCTCGACGAAGGAGGTGGCGCGATGCTGTGGTGGGGCGTGGCGTCCGCACTGCTCGCCAATGTCCTGTACAGCACCGGCTTCGTGCTGGAGAAGCGCGCGCTGGCCACGCTGCCGGCGCTGAGCACCCGCCGGCCCGCCCGGGTCGTCGGCCACCTCCTGTCCAGTCCGCTGTGGCTCGGCGGTTCGCTGGCGCTGGCCGCCGGGTTCGCCGCCCAACTCGCCGTCTACCGGACCCTGCCCCTCGCCGCCGCGCAGGGCATTTTCGTCTCGGGTCTGGTCCTGCTGCTGCTCCTGTCCTCGGTCGTCCTGGGCGAGCGGACCAGCGGCCGGGAGCGGCAGAGCATCGTGGCGATCCTGATCGCGCTCGTCCTGGTCGTCGCCTCCCTCCAGGGCGAGGACGCCCGCGCCATCGCCCGCACCGCCCCGCCCGCGACGCTGCTCGCCATCGCCGTACCGTCGCTGGCCGCCGGGCTTGTGCTCTACCGCTCGGCCGAACGCCGTGCCCAGCGCCGCCACCGGCTGCCGACCGCCGGCGTCCCCTACGGGGTGGCCGTCGGCCTGCTCTACGGCGTCAGCTCCCTGGCCATCAAGGGCGTCTCCGGCCTGCTCACCACCCACGACCTCGCGGGCGCCGCCGCCGAGCTCCTCCGCTCGCCCTACCCCTACCTCCTGCTCTTCACCGGAGCCACCGGTCTGATCCTGTCCCAGACCGCGCTGCAGCGCTGCCGCGCCTCCGTGATCGTCCCCGTCTGCACCACCGTCACCTGCGTCTTCACCGTCGCCTGCGGCACCGTGGCATTCGGCGAGCCGCTACCCGCCGACCCCCTGCGGCTCGCCCTACGGCTGGGCGGCACCGCCGTCGCCGTCACCGTCCTGCTCGCCCTACCGCGTCATGAGACCACCGCCGTCCCAACCCGCCCACCGGCTAACGGAGTTGAGCCATGAAGCCCGACGACCCGCTGCTGCAGATCCTGGTCTGCCCCCTCGACAAGGGTCCGCTGTCCCTCCTCACCCCCGACGGCATCCTCTACAACCCCCGGCTGCGCCGCCGCTATCCGATCCTCGACGGTATTCCCCAGCTTCTGCCCTCGTCCGGTGAACAGGTCACCGACGCCGAGCACGACCGTCTGCTGCGCCGCCTCTCGGAGCAGGGGGCGCTGTCGTGACGCTCGCCGCGCGGCTGGGGCCCCGGCTGCCGGCCCGGCTGGTGTCGGCGCTGGCGGGCGGGCTCTATCCGCGCTTCGAACCGGAGCTGCGGCGGCTCGCCGACTTCTGCCCGCCGGGCGGCACGGCCGTCGATGTGGGCGGGTGGTACGGCCCCTGGACCCGGCGGCTGGCCCGGCGGGCCGACCGCGTCGTCACCATCGAGCCCGTCCCCCACCTGGCCCGCCTGCTCGCTTCCGTCACCCCGCCTCATGTCGACGTGGTCTCCGCGGCGGCCACCGACCACGCCGGCTGCGCCACCCTCTGGCTGCCCCCGGACGGCCGCGGCGACCGCGGGGTCTCCTCGCTCGTACGCCGCGAGCTGCACACCGCCGCCCTCGACGTGCCCTGCCTTCCCCTGGACGCGCTCGGATTGGCCTCCGTCACCCTGATCAAGGTGGATGTGGACGGTGCGGAGCTGGCGGTGCTGCGCGGCGCGGCGGACACCGTCGAGCGGGACCGGCCGGCGCTGTTCGTCGAGCTGGAGAGCCGCATCCAGCCGCTGGCGCCCGTGCTCGACTGGACGGCCGCCCACGGCTATCGCGGCTGGGTCCTGCCGCACGGCCGCTGGCTGCCACTGGCCGACTTCGATCTGCCGGCCCATCAGTCCCGCACCTCCCATGTCGCCGAACACGGCCTGCTGCGCCGCTCCCTGGCACCGCACCGCCGCTATGTGAACTCCGTGCTCTTCCTCCCCGACGGCGACCGCCCCGGACCCCCCGAAGCCCCCGCCGTCCACGACCATGTCCATCATGAGCCCCGCCACTGACAATGACCCGCCCACCGGCCCCGGCACCCCCTCCGACCTGCCAGGACCCATCGCCTTCCAGCTCGTACTGCTGCGCCGGATGGCCGACCACCACCCCGGCATGGTCGAGGACGCCCTGCGCGAACTGGGCGTTTCCCGCGCCGAGATGCGGGAGGCCAACCGCCGCTGGCAGGCGCGGATGCACGCCCCGCGGGCGGGCGGCGTCCAGCCGTACCGCGCCCTGCTGGGCGTCCCGCGGACCGTCGCCACCCGCCGGATCGGCGACCTGACCTGCGAGGCCCTGACCTGGCCGGTGCCCCTCTGGCCCGACCTGCACTTCGAGGTCCTCACCGCGGCCCGGGGCACGGTCTGGAACGCCTGGCTGGTCCGGGCCCCCGGGGCCCCCTCCCCCGAGTTGCGGACGACCGCGGACCTGGCCCCCTGGTCCTGCACCGTCGACGAGGTCGCCCGCGCCTTCGCCCCGGCCCGCCCGATGGAGGGCAGCGCCCCCACCCGCTGGCGGCTGGCCTGCACGGCTCCGGACCCCGACGGCGCCCCGCGGCCCATCGTCACGGAATTCACCTGGGGGCTCTACCAGCGCCGCGTCGACTGAGCCCCGGCCGTCGGCGCGCCGCCGCCGCGGCTCCGCTCACCCGTATGCCGTAGCCCGCCCCTCCCCGTCCCCCTACCGGACCCTCCCAGCGGGCGTCCCCCTATGGGCGATCAGAGGATGGCGCACGAGCGGTCCGTGCGAACGGACCGTGTGAGCGCTCCGTCCATACCGGCCCACCGGGGAGGAATCACCCATGACCATCAGCCTCGCCCAATTGCGGCGCTGCTCGGCCGCCGTCGACCTCGGCGCGGCCCGGACCAGGGTGTACGTCAAGAATCAGGGGCTGGTCGTCGACGAACCGAGCGTCGCCGCCATCAACACCCGCACCGGGGCGCTGCTGGCCGTCGGCGAGCAAGCCGAGTTGATGGACGGCCGCACCCCCGACCACATCCGCGTGGTCCGCCCGGTCTCCGGCGGCACCGTCGTCGATATCGACATGGCTCAGCGGCTGCTGCGCACCCTGGTCGGCAACGGGCTGCGCAAGACCTGGCGGCGCCGCCCCGCGATGCGGGCCGCGGTCTGCCTCCCGTACGGGAGCGAGCCGCTGGCCCAGCGGGCGGCCGTGGAGACGCTGACCGGACTCGGTGCGCGCCGGGTCGAACTCGTCGACACCCTGGTCGCCGCCGCCGTCGGCTCCGGGCTCCCGGTGGAGCAGCCGGAGGCGACCATGATCGTGATGTGCGGCGCGGGCACCACACAGGTCGCGGTGCTGTCCCTCGGCTCCATCGTGGCCGCGGAGAGCGTGCCGGTGGGCGGCAACGCCATCGACCACGCCGTCATCCAGCATCTGCGCCAGCACCATGAACTGATGCTGGCGAGCCAGGCCGTACGCCCCCTGCATCTGATCCTGTCCGGTGGCGACGACCTCACCCCCGGCTCCACCGAGGTGCACGGCCGCGACGTGGTCAGCGGAATGGCGCGCTCCGTGCATGTCGACACCGAGCGGGTACGGGACGCCATCATCACCCCGCTGACCGCGATCCTCGACGGCATCGGAGCCGTACTGCGGCGCTGCCCGCCGGATCTGGTGGCCGACCTCGGCGAGCGCGGCATCATGCTCGCCGGCGGCAGCGCCCTGATCCCCGGTCTGGAGCCGATGATCCATCAGGCCACCAGCATGCCGGTACACACCGCCGACCGGCCGGACACCTGCGCCGTCATGGGACTCGGCGCCATGATCGAGGGCAAGGTCCAGCCACTGCACCTCGACCCGATGGCGCCGTAGCGGCGGTGGCCTTCGCGCCACGGAGGCGGCTCGCCCGCCCACCACCCGGCGGCTCCGACTCCGCCCCTGGCTCAGCCACTACAGGCGCCGGTCCCGGGCGGCACGGACACCGACCCCGGGCGGCGCTCACAGACTCCGGGCGTTCCAGGCCACCACGGCGGGGCGGTCGTGCTCCGTTCCCAGAACGCCGACGGTCCCGGTCTCGAAGGTGAACAGTCCACCCGCCGCGGCCGGCAGTCCGAGCCTGCGGGCGGCCAGCACCCGCAGGAAGTGCGCATGCGCCACCAGCGCCACATCCCCGCTGTCGGCCCGCAGCTGCGGGGCGATCCTGGCCAGCACCCGGTCGGCCCGCGCGCCGACCTGCTCGGGGGACTCCCCCGGGTGCTCGTCGGGGCCGGGCGCGACACCGTCGGAGAACAGATACCAGCCGGGGCGCTCACGACGGATCTCGGCGGTGGTGATGCCCTCATAGCCGCCGTAGTCCCATTCCCGCAGGTCGGGATCGATCTGCGGAGAGGCGAGGCCCGCCAGCTCGGCGGTGCGCAGCGCCCGCGCCATCGGGCTGGCGTACACCTGCGCGATCTTCCGGCCCGACAGCAGCGGCCGCAGCGCACGGGCCTGCTCCTCGCCATGGGCGGTCAGCGGCAGATCGGTCCAACCGGTGTGCCGACCGTTCCGGCTCCACTCGGTCTCGCCGTGCCGGACCAGAAGTAGCTCGCTCACGGGCCCCGAGCCTACTGGCCCGCCCCGCCCTGCGCCTGCTCGCTCTGCTGGGCCTCGGCGACCGACGCCCGGACCTCGTCCATGTCCAGCGCGCGGGCCTGGCCGATGACGTCCTCCAGGGCCTCCGCCGGCAGCGCGCCCGGCTGCGCGAACACCGCGATGTTCTGCCGCACGATCATGACCGTCGGGATGGACTGGATCTGGAATGCCTGCGCCAGCTCCGGCTGGGCCTCCGTGTCGACCTTGGCGAACACCAGGTCGTCGTGCTTCTCCGAGGACTGCTCGAAGATCGGGCCGAACTGCTTGCAGGGACCGCACCACTCGGCCCAGAAGTCGATCAGGACGAAATCGTTGCCGGAGACGATTTCGTCGAAGTTTTCCTTGGTGAGCTCAACGGTGCTCATGCGTACGTTCCTGCTTCCGGTCTGTCGACGATGTCCACTCGGTCCCCGGCAGCGGCAACAGGATCACCCCGTGCCGTATTCCGTATGCCGGACCGTCCGGCTCCCCTGCCCACCGAACGCGTTCCTAGACATCCCGATCGACGTGGGAAAACACACGACGCGCCGGTACGGGCAGCCGCACGCCGCAAGGCCCCGGAACCAGCTCCCGGGACCTTGTAGGGGCCATGCCCCCGCGGCCCTCCTCATCGCTCCGTCCCACCGCTCCGCCGCATCGCCCTACCGCAACACACCGCTCCCATCCGTCACTCTCGGCGACCCGCCCCCTCCCTCTCCTGCTCTACCCCTTGGCCTTGGCGTAGTCCGTCGCCATCCCGCCCGCGAAGTCGTACACGACGACCTGTTCGTCGCCGACGACCCAGGCGTCATGGCCCGGCGGGCAGACGAAGACATCGCCGGGCCCCACTTCGGACTCCGCGCCGTCGTCCATCCTGATGCGCATACGGCCCTGGACCATGAAGCCGTGGTGGTGGACCTCGCAGCTGTCGGTCCCGGCGATCGGGCCGACCGACTCCGTCCAGCGCCAGCCCGGTTCAAAGGTGGCCACGGCGAAGTCCAGCCCGGTCAGGTGCAGGGCTTCGAGGTGCCCCCTGGGAAAGTCACGCCGCTCGTCCGGCTTGTCGATCGTCTTGATCTCCATCATGAGGGCCGCCTCCCGCCCCCCACCGGTCGTTGTGACACACCCCCCTCCCTTCCATGGTGCGCCCACCGCGGGACCGGCGGCCACCGGCGCCCCGGGCCGGGTCCGGGGCCGAAAGCGCGTGAGTGCGTGCGCGAGTACGTCCGTACGTACATGTGTGCGCGCGTACTCACCGGTACCGACGGGGATGTCGCCCGGCGGGTGCGGTGGCGCGCAGCCGCTTACCCCGACGACTAGCATCCGAAACAACCGGGCAAGCCCGCCAAGAACGGAGCATCCTTCTGTGCGTCATCTGCGCGTAGGCGTCGCCATCTTGACCATGGGAAACCGTCCCGCCGAGCTGACCGCGCTGCTGGATTCGGTCGCCAAGCAGGACCTCCAGCCCGCCCACATCGTCGTCGTCGGGAACGGCTCGCCGCTGCCGCCGCTGCCGCACGGCGCGATGGGTGTGGAGCTGAGCGAGAACCTGGGCGTCTCCGGAGGCAGAAACGTCGCCCTGGACGAGCTGCGCAAGCTCGGCGACCTGGACGTGGTGGTCGATCTGGACGACGACGGCCTCCTGATCAGCCCGGACGTCTTCCGGCGGCTCGCCGAACTCCACGCGCAGGACCCGGAGTTGGGCATCGTGAGCTTCCGCATCGCCGACGAGCTCGGCCGCACCCAGCGCCGCCACGTCCCGCGCCTGCGGGCCGGCGACCCGCAGCGCGGCGGACTGGTGACGACGTTCCTCGGCGGCGGGCACTCGCTGTCCGTACCGATGCTGGACCGTATCGGCGGCTGGCCCGACGACTTCTTCTACGCGCACGAGGAGACCGACCTGGCCTGGCGGGCCCTGGACGACGGCTGGCATATCCGCTACGCCCCGGAGATCGTGCTCCAGCACCCCTACACCTCCCCCACCCGGCACGCGGTCTACCACCGCATGGTCGCCAGGAACCGCGTATGGCTGGCGAAGCGCCATCTGCCCGCGGTCCTGGTGCCGCTCTACCTGGGCGTATGGGCGGCGCTGACGGCCGTACGCAGCCGCTCGGTCGGGGGCCTGCGCGCCTGGGCCGCCGGCTTCGCCGAAGGGGTGCGGACGCCCTGCGGACGGCGCCGGCCGATCCGCTGGCGCACGGTGTGGCGGATGACGCGGCTCGGCCGCCCACCGGTCATCTAGGGACAGGGACCTGGACCACCCGATGCAGCTCCTCACCTTCCCCGAAGCCGCGACCCCGCCCGAACTCCGCCGCCAGGTACGCGCGCTCCATGACGAGGCATGGCCCCCCGCCGACGATCCGGCCGGGCCCCGGACCGGCGCTTCGCCCGCCGCAGCGGCCGACGACGGCGACCGGCCCCACCACGACCCCGCGCTCCGTCCGATCTCGATGCTGCTGGTCGACAACGGCACGGTGCTGGCGGCCCTGGACATCCTCTCCAAGCCGATCGTGCACGCCGGCCACCGCTACCGGGCCGGCGGACTGAGCACCGTGGTGACCCGCCGAGCCGCCCGCGGCCAGGGACACGGCCGCCACCTGGTGACCGCCGCCCACAAAGCCATGACCGGCTCGCCCCTGCCCGTACCCCTGCCCCCGGACTCGGACCTGGACCTGGACCTGGACCTGGGCATCTTCACCTGCGACCGCCCCCTGCAGCACTTCTACGAGAGCGCGGGCTGGCACCCGCTGCCCGGAACGGTCCTCATCGGAGGCACACCGCAGTCCCCCTTCCCCAGCGACCAACCGGGCTTCGACAAGGTCACCATGGCGGACTTCTTCTCCCCCGAGGCCCGCCGGGACCGCACGGCGTTCCATTGCGCCCGCATCGCGCTGCACCCCGGCGAAATCGACAAACTCTGGTGACCCGCCTCCGCACCCTGGCCCTTGCTCTCGCCCTTCCGCTCATAGGCTGCTGGGGCGCCTACCAGTGGCTCGCGGCAGAACTGGACGAGGCGAAGGACCGCCGGGACCTTCATGACCTGACGCGCTCCCTGCCCTGGGACTCCGGCGCCCTCCTGGTCCCCGACGCCGCCCGGCGCGAGGACGATGCGATGGGCTGGGCGAACGCAGCCGCTTTCGCCGTCACCTTCCGCCTGGGGCCGGACACCGGTCACGGACCGATGATCGAGTACGCGATGCACCTCATGGAGAAGGACGGTAGGGAGCCGCCCGACGTCGTCAGCTGCGCCGCCACCAAAATCGTGACGTGCACCGATCTCGGGCACGGACTGCGCAAAGTCGTCACCCACGACACCGACAACAGCGACCCCGGTCTCGCCCTGTACCAACGCGTCGGCGACCGACTGATCACCGTCCGCGGCTACGACGGCCCCGTCAGCGTGTCCCAGCTCAAGGACATCCTCACCCGCACCCACCACCCCACCGACACCGAACTCCTGGCCCTCCTGCGACCTACCGGCTACCAAACCGACTGGCTTTAGACAGGACCGGCGCCGGCGCACTCGTTTCGGCGGCCCTGCTGGTGACAGCACTCCGTCAGCGCGGCAGCACCGGGAATCCGGCCTGAGGTCCGACCCCCACGATCCGCCATCGAGGTCCGGGGCGGCGGATTCGCCCGTCAGTCAGGTGAACGTCGGCGCGGCGGCGCGGCATCCCGGTCACGGGTGGTACAGGAGCCACTGTGAGCTCCCAACCACCGACCGGCCCGCCCAGTGGCCCCCTGCGCGGGGAGCCGGCGCCCACGCCGCCACCTCCCCCTCGACAGCCCCGGCGGCGCACCGTACCCCTCCTCATCGGCGTGGCCGTCGCCGTCGTGGTGATCGTGTCGGCGCTCGTCGTCTTCGCGTTCCTCAACGTCGACGACGGGGGTGAGCCCTCGGACAGCTCCTCCAAGGTGCCGAGCGTCGGCTCGTCCGCGGCGGCCCGCGATCTGGCGAAACGCGTGGCGCTGACGCCGAAGGACTGGGGCGACTCATTTGTTCGGGATTCTCCGTACGAGGAGAGCGATCTGGGTTGGCCGGTTGTCGACCAGGACTGCAAAGTCACGTTGGAATCACGGACCGATGCGCTCGACAGCCTGAAGCGCAACGCCAAGGAATCAGATGGCACGGTGCTTTCCGGCTCCGCGCTCATCACCTACAAGAGGGCGGATTCCGCCAAAAGTATCATTGCCCAGCAGCGCGAGCCTTTGCAGCGATGCCCGAAACAGGGCGTCGCCGGAAGTAGCGAACAGTATGAGAATGTCCACGAGGGAGAAGTTCCCGACCTGAAGGGCTTTGATGACCTGGTGGCCGGAGAAGGCCACATCGTCGTCGGTTCAGACGGCCAGAAGACAGACGATTACTACACGGTGCTCACGGCCAGTAAAGGGCAGTTCGTGCTGCAGGTCTCCGTGACCCGCGGTGGGTCCGACACACAGGAGCAGGCCCGCGACGAGGCGGTCAACGCGCTCTCGCTCATGCTGAGCCGCCTTGAGAACGGATGACGTGAGGCGGTACGAAGCGGACCGTGCGGCGGAAGCCGCCCCGCCGAGCCGCAGCTGCGGGCGGCGGGGCGGCCTCGTCTCCTCACCCGCGAACTGCGGCGCCGTCGCCCGGGACTACTTGTGGCCGTCTTCCAGGTCGGCGATGACCAGGGCCCTGACCTTCGCCTTGAACTGCCATGCCGGGTCCTGAATGATCTGCTCCCTGGGCCGCATGTTGATGTTCAGGACCACCTCGCCGGACTGATGACCGGTCGGCTGGACCTGCAGGTCGATTTCCTGGCCGCCGAGTTCATAGTCCTCGACATTCCCGTTGATGTATGCCTCGAACTTGAAGGACTTGAGCGCCACGTCGATGACCCGGTTGCCGTTGTCATCCGTACGGAGCTTGCCGGGGAGCGTGATGTCCCTCCGCTGCTCCACTCGGCTCCTCGACGGGCTGACGTCCACATCGAACCTGATCTCTCGAAACACAAGGGCCACGCAGTCCACCTCCGCATGAGCCGGCACAATCGCCGCCTCCGTCGCGCATTTCCCCGCAGGGCGGTTCCCGGCGGGACCGAACGGGAGACTTGGTAACACGGCGTCCGAGCCGTACGCCATGGGCCCGTCGCCCGGCCGGAACCGAAACGATGCCAATTCAGCCTGACCTACTGCCCCTTCTGCGCCATCGGCCGGCCCTTCAGATGGCACCCGATGGCCATAACCCCGGCCGGGCGGTCTTAAAGCACATCTGCAGAAACGATCCTGAAAGCCATTCACGCCTTGGCCGATAACGGCCAGGAGAGGCCGTCACTCCATTCGAGCCATGTCGGCTCATACGATCACCCCAGTTCAGAGCCCACTTGACAACGGATCATCAGCGAAAGTAATCGACGGCGACTCGCTCGAAGGCCAGTACGAGAAGACTCCGCTGCCGCCCTGGCCTGATGTGTACGGAACCTGCTCAGCGCCAATATTCCCTCGTGTTACGAGATTTCCCCTCGGGTAGGGTCTCGTCGCATTCGAGCCGGACGACAGAGGGGACAGCCATGGGGTTCATCATTGGCCAGGGACTACCGCTTCCGGTGAATATCACTCAGGGAAAGGGAGAGGTATTCACGATCAACCTGCTGCTGACACCGAACAGCAAACCCGTCGCGGGCGAGAAGAAGGAAATCACGGTCACCCTGCCCGAAGGAGTCTTCTTCCCCGATGATGCGAAGGTCATCTACATCGTTCCGGGCGTCGTCCACAGGGAACTGCATATCCTGAACAAGGAACGGCAGTCCCTGCGGTTCGAGAACACGGTTCACCTCAACGACGGTTCACCGGAAGCCGGCGGGTTCTATCTGCTCGGCGTCACAGCACTCGACAATGCCCCGCTGGAAATGCTCTGGGGCCAGATCCACCTCGACAACGCCCAGGCGGCCCCGCTGCGCTTCCAGATCACCACTCCCCGGCCGACCGGGAACCTGATCGGGAACTACGGCTTCGCCCAGTACGAATTCAAGCCCGGCGGGAAGTGGTACGACAACAAGGGCGCCGAATACGCGAAGGACCTCCGGCAGATCGACTCCTGGAAGGTGGGCAAGTACGAGGGCAAGGGGAGCTGGCACACCTCGGAGACCGGGGAGCCCGGCACCTTCGTCGATCTGCTCCGAGGGGACACCATCGGGACCTTCCCGGAGGACCCGGAGTACCCCTTCGTACCGGGCGAGAACATCGTCGACATCGACGGGGCCAAGACCTGCGGCTTCATCGAGCAGACCGTCGCGGTGAGCCCCGGTTCCTGGTACGAGCTGTCGTTCTACACCGGCTACCACGTCCTGCGGGACCCCCTCTCCGCCCCCACCTATCTGCGGGCCGAGGTCCTCGACGGCGAACCCGCCCGCGACGGCACCACCCTCGCCTGGGACGACTACGTCCAGTACTACACCGGCAAGGCCACCTCCCCCAGCGGCACCAGGACCGACCTCAACTCCCCCGGCTGGCGCAAGCGCACACTCCGCTTCCAAGCACCGGCCGACGTCGGCCGGGTGGCCGTGCGGTTCGCCAACCCCGGCCGCGCGGGCTTCGACCAGGAGCTGAGCGCCGACCCGGACGGCGACACCGGCATGCTCCTCGCACACATCCGGCTCGTCCCCGCACCACCCGCTCCCTGAGCGGGAGCCCCGAAGAGCCGGTGATCTCCGTCCACGGACACCTGCGCGACGAAGACCACCGGCCTTCCCCCGCCTCGACCCCGCCCCTCGCTCTCACACCTCTCCCCGTCCTCGTCCTCGTCCTTGTTGCCCTCCGGAGGGAGTACTCACAGGTGGAAACGGCGGCGCCCCGCCCGCACAGGCCCCCACTGACCGCGCTCACCAGGTCGCGGAGCATGTCCATCGTGGCGCGGGTATACGGCTATCCCCCGGCCCACAACGCGGGATCCGAGTGGATGCTGCACTCGATGCTTCGCCCCCTGAGCGAACGCGGCCACCGCGTGACGGTCTGGCTGTCGCACCCGGGAAGCATCGAGGAGAGCTACGACATCGACGGAGTGCGGGTCGTCCCGTATCAGGAGGGTTCCGACTTCGCGGCCCAGGCCCAGAACGCGGACGTACTCCTGTCCCACTTCGAGAACGTGCCCCTCGTCTCGGGTCTCGCCAGAGCCCGCCGCATACCCGTCGTCGTCATCTGCCACGACAACTTCGCGCCGACCTTCCACAACGCGGCCGGAGCCGATCTCCTGGTCTACAACAGCGAGTGGATCCGCCGGGACGGCGAGATCTTCTACGCGCACTACCCCCCGGAGTTCCTGCCCCGGCACACGATCGTCGTACGCCCCCCTGTGATCACGTCGGAGTACCGCACCGAACCGGGCGACTGCGCGACCCTGGTGAACCTCAACCCCGACAAGGGCGGCGACCTCTTCTGGCAGATCGCCGCCTGGACGCCCGAGTGGCGGTTCCTGGGCGTCCGCGGCGCGTACGGGCAGCAGATCATGCCGCCGCCACGGCTGCCCAACTGCGAGGTCGTCGACGGTGTGGCCGGCAAGGAGATGCGCACGCACGTCTACGGCCGCTCCCGGGTGATGCTCATGCCGAGCCTGTACGAGTCCTGGGGGCGGGTGGCGATCGAGGCGTTCGCCTCCGGCATCCCGGTCATCGCCCACCCCACCCCCGGGCTGATCGAGTCCCTCGGCGAGGCCGGGATCTTCGCCTACCGCGACGACCTGAACGCCTGGACCCACGCCCTGATGTCGCTGCAGGACCCGCAGAACTGGGCGCGGGCCTCCCGCCGCGCGAAGGCGCGCTCCGACGAGCTGAGCGCCGGCTCCGACCTGGACGTCTGGTGCGACGCCGTCGAATCGCTGTACGACGCGAAGCGGCGGAGCCCGTTCCGCGCCGCGGGGACGACCCGCTCGTCGACACCCCTCCCGGCCCGGTAGCGCGCTTTCCCTTCTGGCTCTGCGCCGACCTTCCGGACCCTTGTGGCCATGAATGCGCAGTGCTCTACGGCACCGACGGGCGCACCGAATCAGGGATGATGCGGGGCTCCGCATCGGGTATAGACATTCGTTGCGCGTGGAGCGGGCCGGCAAAAATGCGGACCACCGGAGGTGAATGAAGTCAACTGCTCTCAAGGCGACTCAGCATGAGGGAGAGAGCTTTGACCGCTTGTTTGCGGTTCTGCTCCCGCGTCCCGTAGCCGCTGCGGCTCACGTACGACTGCAGTACAAACTGCCCTTTGCTGGCCGTGAGAGACGTATAGTAATCGTCCAGCCCACCACCGATGTCATGGCCTTCCTCGGCCACCAGGTCATCAAAACCCTTCAGGCCAGGAACGTCGACCTCATGGATATTCTCGGTCTCGCTTCCGGCCATCCACTGCTTCGGACATCGCCGCACGGAGTCGCGCTGCTCGGCAACGGCGCCTCCGGCGGATTCTGCTCCCTTGAAGGTGATGAGTGTAGAGCTGGCGTACGCCGTGGTTTCCGATTCTGTGACGCTGCGACTCAGGTAATCGATGGCATTGACCGACGATGTCGCCTTGCTCTGGCAGTCTTGGTCGGCAACCATCCAAGCCTGAGTGGAGTCCTCATATGGAGATGCCTGAACAAACGAACTACCCCAATCCTTGGGGGTCAACGTCACGCGTTTCGCGATACCTCGGGCCACTGCGGATGCGCTGACGCTCGGGACCTTGGAAGGGGTATTCGAAGGCTCGCCGCCTTCGTCGCTGCGGAGGAATACGAAGAAGACGAGCCCGGTCACGATCACCACGACGGCAACGGCCGCGCCGATGATGATGGGTGCAGCCCGCCGCCGGGGCGACGGAGGGGGCGGCGGGGGTGGCGGGGTCGGTGCCGGCTCCCCGTACAGGGGGCCTCTGGGCGGGCCGGTCGGCGGTTGGGAGCTCACCATGCCTCCTGTACCACCTGTGACCTGGATGCCACGCGGCCACGCCGAGGTTCACCTGAGTGACGGGTGAAGCGGCGGCAGGTGAAGGCGCCGCCGGCTCAGCCCGTCGACCGGCCCCCCGCCGCAACGGGGCACTCGCCCGCCCACCGAGGTGACGGGCAGGAGCGGCCAGTCACCCCCGGCGCCACTAGAAGGGGACATTGCTCCGAACGCGGCGCCAGATCTCACCTTGGCTTGCCATAGGTGCTTCAAGCGCAAACATCTCCCACTGCCCCCAAAGCGAGTGGGAGAACTCCAGGCCGTGCACGACAGCGCCAGTTGGGCGTGCGTGGGATCCCGTCTCCCCATTTCCCCGCCCATAAGCATCGGGGCCCACCATGTCCCAGAACGACCACAGTTGAGAAATGTCGAACAGCGCCTCAACATCGCGCACAGCGTTCGAGATCGTGTGCTCGCGCGATGGGTCAGGGACAGCGAGGTACGCCAGGAAGCGGAGCCATGGAGGTTTTTGACTGAACTCGTAGTCCACAGCGTCCAGGAACGCCCCTGCGGTAAGCCTCGGCTGCTCTTCCGTTGCCATGAATGCGACGGTGGTCCCGATGCTTCCATCACGCCGGTACGCAGGGTCGAGATATCCGACGTCCTCCAGCGCCCTATCGATGCATCCGCGCAGGAGTCTGTCCAATACTGTCCGACGCTGCCATCGGCCGTCCAACCCCGTCTGAGTGGCCGTGTGTCAGTTCACGGTGGTCTGACAGTCGTTGTCGAGCGGTAGGAGAGACTCGGTGTCGGTCTTGGCATTGTCCTGGCAGGCCATGGGCGAGCATGTCCTGGTGGAAGCGATCGGGTCGGTTGCCGCGGCAGCCCTTAGCACTTGGTTGTTCCGTCGATGGCGCCGTCTGTGGCGTCGGGCGCCAGTAGCCGGCGTACCCCACGCCAACGAGGCTGGAGCGGCTGCTGCAGAACCCCCGCATCAGGACGCTCTCCGCTAGGACTTGTCCGGCCGATCATGTGACTACTCCGTGCCGAGGTCGTTGATGTGGACATGGGACGGGGTGATCGGACGGTTGCTGACCGGTGTGCAGTGGCGTGACCCGCCCGAACGGTTCGGCCCGTGGAAGACCGTCTACGAACGCCATCGCCTATGGTCCGCCGACGTCGGCACCGACGTGCTGTCCGACGAGAAGAGCCGCGCCCTCTACCTCCGGTGGATCAAGGCGAAGAGGTCCCTCACGCGCTTCCCGATCGGCCGCTGTGATTCCCCGGGCCTGAGTAGCTGGTCGCTGCCGACGGGGCTGCCGCCCGCGGCGGCCCGTACCGTCCGCCAGGGACTGAAAGGGACACCGGAAGGCGGCCTGAAGACCCCGCTGGCCCCTGAACCGGACCCTTGTCCCCCGCGTGTCCCCTGGATCTTGGTCTGAACGGCTGAACGGGGGCCACCGCACCGTGGCGGTGACCCCCGTTCTCACGTGATCCCAGGTAGAAAGGATCTTCGCCCTGGAAGCTGTGGTGGGGCGGGTGGGACTCGAACCCACGGCCGACGGATTATGAGTCCTTTGGGAATCTTGGCGGCCCTTGCCGATCAACGTCCATCCGTGACGTTTTAGCTGGCCAGGCAGGGTGCGCGGTGTGGCCGCTGTGCCGTCCTTGTCAGTCTGTTCCTCTCCTTGTGTCCCCACCGCGTCCTCAATGAGTCCCCGCAGGACGCAGTCGAAGGCCGGGGAAACCGTCAGGCCAGCTCGGGGGCGGGTCTCAAACCCGCCCGCAGCGGATTCCACTTCCAGCGTGCAGAGGCTCCGCCCCGGTACTCGGGGCGGAGCCTCTGTGGCCGTTGTCGCAGGCCGCGCAGTCACACGGGCATGTTACGGCAGAGGTGTCGGATCGAGATCTGTGGCCCAAGCGAGATGAGCACGTCCACGGGCGTAGAGGCAGGCCGCCGTATGGATCGATGGGGCCGACCGTACGCTCAGCCGGGTGCCGTCCGGGGTGACCGAATCGCTTACCAGTGGGCCGCCAATTCATCGCAGGACAGTGTGGCAGTGAGGACCGGTACCGAAGACCGGCACGTCTCCCCTGACCGTTGCCATGCAGAGCGATCCAGGGCCGTTTCCAGTTCGGGCCGTTTCTCCCAGGCGCATCTAGCTGAGCTGCAGAGGCGAGCCGACGATTCTGGCGCCTCGCTGAAGACCGCCCGCGTCCGGGCGCGTCGGGCTGTATAGCTCGACGGGGCCTGTGCAGTCCCGCTTCGCTCTGGCTTCCTCGCCTGTGACAGGGTGCGGTGGCAGCCTGAACTATGCAGGTCAGTGGCGGGTCAGCGTCGCTCGTACACCGTGACCCTGCGGCCTCGGACTTGCTTGTCTGCCACCGCCGTGAAGTTTTCTTTCAGTACGGACATCTTCGTGTTGTCGCGGTCGGCCGATACCGGTTGCGCCACATTTCCAGCGTCCGTGACGAGCAGAATCCGGTGCTGGGACAGCATCGAAGCTCGAATCCGGGCCGGGTCAGCCTCTACACCCTTAAGCGTTCCGGACTCTTCCGGGCTTGTCGCCAAGGCGATGTCGCGCAGTCCAGTGAAGGCGCGAGGGGAGACCAACTTGGTGTCGCGCCGCGCTGCCGGCACGAAGAGCACTGATGATCCGGGCTGTTTGAATTGCCGCACGTCTTGCGCTATCGCCAGGACGTCATCCACGCGGCTTGCCGGGGAGCGTTTGGCCAGTGACTGCGGCAGTAGCGCCACCACCGCCACAGTGACGGCTACGGGGACGAGCCATGTCGATGCTTTCGGAAACCGCGGTGCGGCTGCGCGAACGGCGGCTCCGAGGCCGGCGCCTATCAGCAGCGCCAAGCCGACCATGCTGAACAGTATGTACCGGTCAAGAAACAGCGGTTGAATCAGGGAAAGACCGATGAGGCCGAGCTGGGGCACCGCCAGTAGCGGTAGTCCGACGGCTGCCGCTGACAGGCGACCTGCTCGCGGCCGATCTGCCAGGGTTCCCAGGCCGCCGATCGCCAGCAGGATCGCTGGGCCGATCATCATGTGCCAGGTCATTGGGGGGATCCAGGACACCTGCCCGGACTGTCCACGGCTGAGCCATATCAGAGGCAGCGCGCCTACCACAGCGGCCGCGGAGACCGCCAGCCAGCGGGCCAAGAGTCTGCGCTGTGGGCGCGTCCAGATGAGCGTAGCCGCGTGCGCGGGCAGGATCAGCAGCGACAGCCAGTTCAGCAGCGCGCACACCAGAACGATGCCGCCATACGCTGCCCAGCGCATCGGCCGGTCGTACCCCTTGAGGATGGTGACCAGCAACAACGTTGAGATCGCGCCTCCGGCGGCGACCAACGCGTACGGGCGGCCTTCTTGGAGATAGAACTGCACCGCTGGGAGCAGGCCGAAAGCCAGGCCTGCTGCAAGGCCCGCCCAGGCCCCGACCAGCCGCTGGCCGAGTACCGCAATGCAAGCCGCCGCCACTGCCGTGGCCAGCACGGAAGGCAGCCGCAGAACCGTCGTACCGGGGCCGAAGGCTGCGAAGAGCTCGTGCATCAGGAAGTAGTAGAGCCCGTGCACAACGTCGACGTTCTCCAGCATGTGCCAGATATCGGCAGTGGAACGCTGGGCGACCTGCCACGTGGCTGCTTCGTCCCGCCACACACTGTGTTGCCGAGACAGACCCCACATGCCAAGGGCCAAGGTCCACAGGACGGAGATGAGCCATACGGGCAGGCGGCGCCGAAGGACGGCTATGTGGGAAGTCATAAAGGTACTCAGGGCTTCTGGGGGGGACGCGGAACGCCGACCGCGTCAGAGGCTTCTTGAAAGGAAGGCGGAGGCCTGGTGGAAGCTGCGTAACCCGGCATATACGGAGGCACGATGCGGCCTGAATCACGATGTCCGGCCCGCTACCCGGCTTGCTCGGGCAGAACGCCATCTGGAACTGCGCTTGCCTTCTACGGCCCACCACGGGAACGCGCCCCAGGGCCGCCCGTCGACATCCGAAAGTGTTGCGCAGTCGTCAGGCCAGCCGCGGCCTACCAGTGGCCGCGGCTCGCGTCGACGGTCTTCAGCAGCGGTGCTGGCCGACGATTTGACGGGTGCGCTCGTCAGCCGGTGCCATCTTCCCCTTCGAGGCGTGATCGAAAAGCAGCGGCGAATCTTCTCCACCGGCCCCGGGGGTGACCCGCAGCTGGTCGGACTTGGGGGTGTTTTCCTGGGAGAAGTGTGCGCGGTCGCTGGCATACGGGGTCTCGGCAAGGCACTGTCCTGCGCCGCCGAAATGCCGCGCGTATGTGCCGTGGGGGTCTGCGTACGCCCAGGCAGACAAAGTGGCCGATGCCACAGCCACGACGATGACAGTGGCCGCGAGGGCGCCCAGCGAGCGGCCCGCAGCGGTGCGGAGTCGACGCTTGACGGACCAGGCGGCAGCGGCAGCGCCGCCGGCAGCCATGCCGGTCATCACGATGCCCAAGGATATGAAACCGCCCAGTGCGCCGGATTCAAGTCGGGCAATTCGCCAGATGAAGACGGCAGCGACGATCATGGCTACTGCTGCGACGCAGCACGTCAATCGCGTCCTGGGAAACGCGCTGGGGCGGTCGGTCGTGTGCATAGCAACACCTTACAGTGATCAGTTTGTCCGAATATGTCGCTAGCAGTTCGATCTGTCGGGAATCTAGCGGTATCCCTGACTGCCGATCACTTGCGATTTATGCCTGCCAGTTGCGCGCCTGTTTTCCGGCAATTCCGGCTGCCCACAACCACATCACGATGGATATGGCGAACACCACGGCAACGGCGGCCGCCATGAGTTCTGTGGGGACGAAGTACGTGATTCCGGGGCGGGAAACTGGTCGCGCGGTCCAAGTGGCAATGATGCCTCCCGCAAGGCCGGCTGCAGTGAGCGGGGCAACGATCGCCCAAGCGGCGCTGCTGCGGAAGACGCGCTGCCCGCCGGTCAAGACCGTCAGAGGCGCCAGCGCCTTTCCCTGGCGCAGGAACTCTGCCTTGCTACTGAAGCCGATGGCGAGCACGAGGATTCCCACTCCTGCCACGCCGAAGAGGCGGACCCACCTGCCCTGGTCCCGGTCAGGAACGGTGTTCGTCAGCCACTCCTCCCCGGGGAAGCGGACCTGAGCACCGCGGGGGAACGCCTTATAGGAGGCTTCCTTGAGAGCGGGAACATCTGGCGCCCTGCCGTCGATTCCAACTACCGACAAGGTGCTGTTCTTGTTGAGCGCGGCTTGCTCGGTGAGTTCGGCATAATCGGCTCTGACCACCTTCAGGTAGGTACCGCCCTCCGTGTTCCAGCGGATCAGCTGCTGCATCCGGCGGTCGAGAACACGGTCGACGCGAGCCTGTGTGCTTGGGCATGGCAGGCTGAGGCTCTTCAGCGCGGGACAGGCCCCGCGCACTGCGATCGGACCGGCACTTCGATTCTCGGGCCAGGTGAGCACGACGGGCACATTGCCCTCAGGCAGGAGTTTGAGGAAGGAGGCGGTGTCGTGCTCAGCGACCGAGCCTTTGGGCCCGATCTCGGCGACGCTGCTGTTCGTGGTGCCCAGCAGCCGCTGCACCTGTGCGGTGTAAGTGCCGAAGATTCCCTGCCAGGCGATGGCCTGCGCGAAAACGATGAGCGCGACGATCACGCCCGTGACTAGCCGGGCCGTGGCGGCCGGGTAGTGGCTGATCCGGCGGCCCGCTACCAGGGTGCCCACCCACCCACGCTGTCGGCCCGTCTGCTCCAGAACCCGTCCGAGCTCGGCGGCGAGCGCCGCAACCGCCGCTGGCAGGGTGAGGACGACGGCGACAAGGCCAATCCAGCTGAGCCACACCCGGTACTGCGTATCTTCGCCGGCGAGTTCCGGGCCCCGGGTGGCGAACAGGATCGCCAGCGGGCACAGCATCGCGATGCGGTGCTGATGGCGTGACCCGTTGGCGCTGCGAGGCCTGGTCCCTTTGGCGCGGCCGGATGTCTGGTCGCTGATGGCGGCCAGGGCCAGCGCCATCGCGATCGCGGCGACAGGGGCCAGAAGGGCGGGCCAGCCGTACTGGTGCAGATCAGCTGATGAGATCAGGTAGCCAACATACGGGACCTTCACGTCGACGAGCATGACCGCGACGAACAGCGGAAGCGAGACGAGGGCTCCGAGCGTCACCGGCCGTACTGCCTCGCCGACGGCGACGAGGGCTCGGTCGCGCCGTCGGCCTCCCAGGGCATCGATCAACGCACCCCTGCGTTCACGGCTATGGGCTCCGGTACGGAGCGCGATGAACAGCAGCACCACACTCGGGGCGAGCAGCAAACCGCCGACGAGGGATTGGAACACCCACTCAGGCTTGTCGTCCTCGCTCGCCGACCCGGGCTGCAAGCCTTCGGCCACCTCGCCTGCCTTCGGGCCGAAACCGACCACCGGCTCGACAGGCGCCTGCGGCTTCAAGCCGCGGGCGGGACGGACGTAGGCGAGCCACTCGCCCGGATCTTCCAGCCCCTCCTGCCTGATGGAGCCCACGAGCTTTCCGTAGCGACTGGCGATCGCCTCATCAGCGCCAGCCTTCAACAAGCCTGGAGAAAGGACCGCTTCGCCCGGCCCCGGCCAACGGTCCACTCCCGGGGGGAGGGGGGAATTCGCTGTACTCGGCGCGATGTGCACAACGCTGAACCGTCGCTGGTCTTTCAGTGCGTCCGTGCCAACCAGCCACAGCGTGGCCTGCTTGGCGTTTGGCTGGTCGGCCTGCCACACCGGGGTCCTGGCCTCGCGCCGCGTCTCCTTGCCGGTGTATGCGGCGTGCACCATCACCATCGTGCCCAGGCACAGCGCAACGGCGAAAGCCGAAAGCATCAGGGCCACGAAACGGGTCCTGGCTGCCTCCGAGCGGCGCCCCGCGGTGCGCCCCATGTTCAGGAGACGACGCGACAGGCTCTCCCGTCTCACTCCACTCACGCTGCCACCGTCTCTTGCGTCCCGGCAGGAACCAGCATGCCGGACTGCAGATGCAAGATCCTGTCCGCTCGCTTTGCGACCCGCATGTCGTGCGTGACGAGCAGCAGCCCGCACCGGTGTCGTCGAGGCAGGTCGAATAGCAGCTCTGCGGTAAGAGCAGACGCATCGGGGTCAAGGGCGCCAGTGGGCTCGTCGGCCAGGATCAGCTCAGGCGAGTTGACCAGTGCACGTGCCACGGCGGCACGCTGATGCTCTCCGCCGGAGAGCTCCTCGGCCGTCGCAGCCCGAGGCACGCCCAGCTCATCGAGGAGTGTCTGGGCCCGTCGGTAGCTGCCCGCGCGGTCAGAGCCCGACAGCAGCGCAGCGAGTGCGACGTTGTCCAGCGGGCTGAGTTCCGGCAGAAGTTCTCCGAACTGGAAGACCGCACCAATGGTTTCGCTGCGCAGCCTTGCAAGATGCGCGCGCCGTAGCTTGGTCACTTCCGCATCGGCCACACGGATACTGCCGCTGTTCGGCTTGATCAGACCGAGGATCGACGACAGCAACGTGCTCTTGCCTGAGCCACTTGGGCCCGTGATCGCTACTGACTCGCCGGTGTCGACGTGGAGTTCCAGGCCTTTGAACAGTGTCCGGTCGCGGACTGTGTAGTGCAGGTCTTGGATCTTCAGTACGGGTGCGGGCGCGGGCCCGGTGTCTGACTTGCTCACGTGTTGTGCCCTTGGGTTGCTCTTGCCGAGTTCACCGCGATGCTGCGGTGGCCCTGCGGGGCAGAGGCAGTGGCCTCTGCCCCGCAGGGCTTGGCTTCAGCGGCCGTCGCCGGGACGGTCATCCGGTCCGCACGGGTCCGGGACGGCGTTCTGCTGGTAGCAGGCGGTGACCTTCACGACGTAGTTAGACGCGGAAGAGTCGCTGTACGTCGTCCTGCCGACCTTGTCGCCCGTGTTCCACAGACGCAGACCCTTGGTCTTCAGACGGTCGAACTCCGCATAAACATCAGCCTTGTCCTCCCTCTTGTCCGTCACGGAGACGTTCTTGTTGCCGTTGCTCTTCAGGCTGGCGGCGTATGCGATCATCGCGCCGTCATTCGCTTCGCCTTCCCTCAGCGCCGACGTCACGTCTTCGCCAGCGTCGGCAAAGGCAGGAGAGGAACCGGCGAGCGCCACGCCGACGGCGATGGCTGCCACGATCTTTCCAGCCCTTTTGGATACCTGCATGTTGTCTCCCGTTTCTGCTTTTGTGGTCGACGACTGCGCGAGGGCAGCCGTCAGGCATCGCAACGAACAACCCTCGGATTAGGCGCCCATGAGCGTGGGCAGCACAAAATAGACCCCCCGTTAGAAAAATTCCCATGCGCGCAAGGAGTGGTCGGTTCCTCGCGATTGATGCCTGAGCCTAGGTCAGATCCCTGAGTCGGTAAAACGGAACTGCGAGTAAGTCGGCGCGTTTACGCTCGCGTTCGGTAACACTGGCGAAGCAACTCACATCGGACAAAAGTTCCGAGCGCGACAGCGGGAAACCACAGTTCCGTGAACGCGTGAACACGGTAGGTATTGGCGCTTCGGCGGAAGTGACTTAGGCCACAGTCTTTGTTGCGATTACAACCATCCCCTCGCACCATGAGTCGCCGCGTCCCCCTACATGCCTCAACTCGCCTTATGCGCACGATACTTGTCAAGGTGGTCTGGACATTCGGCCTGCGCCGCTTTCGCGCACCTCACTCGTGAGCTCACACCTTCACGCTTCAACTTCTCATGCGAGATGGCGGGTGTATTCGCCACATGAAGGCCGAAAAACACGCCTCAGCCCCGCCGCAGCGAGATGGCCGCGCTGCTCATGGCGCTCCGGATGGGGCGCGGCGTGGCCGCGCCCCTAGGCCGAGTTGTACCGGCTAGGTGGCGCTGGCCTTCGAGCGGCGCTTGGGCGTGCGCTTGAGAGGTGCCGGTTCGTGGCGGGCTGCGGGCAGTTCGCTGGCTTGGTCGCTGACCTCCTCGGCGGTGGCCAGCTCCGGAGCTGGTGCAGGCGCGACATCTACGTCGCTGCGGACCACCTCAGATTCGGCCTCCTCGGTTGGGGCCGCGGCCCCATCTGCGCCGGCCTCGCCTGCGGCGCCTTCGGGCTGCACCCCTTCCTCAAGCCGCGGCTTGGCTTCGGGCTCCGGTTCCGGCTCGGCCTCGGCGGGGCCCAGGGGGGCGCCACTCTCGGCAGCGGCGACGACGGCCAGTGCGTTGTCGAAGAGGTCGATCCACGGCCGGTGGCCGACGTAGCGAGGCTTGTACTCGAAGGCCGGAAGGAGGTGGTCTTCGAGGGTGCGCAGGATCACGACGGCGGGGTCTTCCTCTTCGTCGGCGACGAGGGTGGTCGCCTTGTTGTAGCGGTGCCCTTCAGGGAGGCGCGCGGCGATGTGCGCCTCGTGAGCGGCAAGTTCGGCGGGGGTGGCGTCGTCCGGCAGCCTGGGCGCGGCGTTCCCGGTGATCCAGAGCTGCCGAGGTCTACCGCGACGTCATCGGCGGCACGGACGTACTCAGCAACGCCACTGTCGGCGAAGATCTGCGGCACTGGCTCAAGCGGAAGCGGAGCCTGGCCCGCACGACGCTCCACGGCTACGAGGAACACGTCGACCTCTACCTCGAACCCCGCCTCGGGCACATCAAGCGGCGCGATCTCAAGCTGCGCCATATCGAAGCCATGTACGACGCGATCGAGCGCGAGAACGCCGAGCGGCTGATCCACCACGCCAAGGTGGTGGAGTTGCAGGAAGCCCGCGACGCCGCTCACACGGCATGGGTGCGTGCCGCGGGGAAGAAGGAAGAACGCCGCGTTACACGTCGGGCCTACCTAGACGCCAACGCCGCACTGCGCGAGGGCCGCAAGGGCAAGCGGAAGATCACCAGCGCCGCGACGATGCATCGCATCAACGCCACCCTCAGCTCGTTTCTGGGGAGCGGCATCAAGCGGGGCGAGTACGCGACCAACTGGGCCGCGCTCGTCGAGCTGCCAGCGGCCAAGCGGCCCAAGGCGCTGGTATGGACACCAGAGCGAGTCGCAGAGTGGAAGCGCACGGGTAAGAAGCCCAGCCCGGTGATGGTCTGGACTCCCGAGCAGACCGGCGAGTTCCTGGACTACATCTGCGACGACCGGCTGTGCGGCATGTGGCACGGATTCATCTTTCGTGGACCTCGGCGCGGCGAGATGTGTGCTCTGCCTTGGACGGAGGTCAGCCTGTCCAACTCATGGTTCCGCATCTCTGCCCAGATCGTCGAGATCGCCTACCGGCAGTACGACGAAGCGCCGAAGCAGGACAGCGTGCGCACCGTCACGCTCGACTCCCAAACGTGCCGGCTGTGGGGTGCGTGGCGTGGAACTCAGGAAAGGGAGCGTCAGCAGTGGTCAGGCGAAAAGGCGTGGGTTGAGAGCAACCGCGTCTGGACTCACGAGAACGGCGAGCCCCTGCATCCCGACTGGATCAGTCGTCGGTTCAATCGGCTCGTCGAGCTGTCCGGCCTCCCTCCGATCCGCCTGCACGACACACGGCACCTGTCCGCAACACTGGCACTGCTAGGCAAAGCAGATATCAAGGTCGTCCAGGAGCGGCTGGGGCACAGCTCGCGCCAGATCACCTCGGATACGTATACGAGTGTGCTTCCTCAGCTCATGAGCGCCGAGGCGGAGTCCACAGTCTCGATAGTGCCTCGGTCGCGGAAGGAGGATCCCGCGCACTCACAGAGCGAGCACTCCCAGCCGGAGGGCGAGGAAGAGGCGCCGGGGACGGACGACGGTGAGCCGGACGAGGGATTGTGTCCCGCCGCGTGACCTGCGTCCTCAATTTGTCCTCACGATCATGAAACCATGATCGGGGCGGGCCGCCAGGAGCCTGCGCGGTCGGCCCTGACCAGCTGGAGAGCTGGTCAGAGCGTTCCGCTACTGCTGTGCAGTGGTGGGGCGGGTGGGACTCGAACCCACGGCCGACGGATTATGAGTCCGCTGCTCTAACCGGCTGAGCTACCGCCCCCTCCACGGCGCGTCGCGCACATTTGTGCGCGCCGTCTGCCGCAGCATAGCCGCTCATACGATCTGCTGCCCGTGAGGGCTGCCGTCGCGCGACATCGGACGCCCAAGAGGACTTCGATCACCCGGGGTTCGGTTCCACGGCACAAGAAAAAGGACCCCTCGCGGGGTCCTCGTTCTCTCTGCTCCCCCGACTGGACTCGAACCAGTAACCCTCCGGTTAACAGCCGAATGCTCTGCCAATTGAGCTACAGGGGACCGAGCTCCCCCGACTGGACTCGAACCAGTAACCTGCCGGTTAACAGCCGGCTGCTCTGCCAATTGAGCTACAGGGGATTGCTCTGTGTGCCTCGAATGCACCGCTGTCCGGGCCTCCGGACGGCGCGCGCTCGCTGCGACACATACATTAGCGCAAGCAGGGGGGTGCTCCGCCAATCGGTATCGCCTCAGGTCACCTCGGGTGATCTCCGGCCCCGGAGGGTAGGGGCGCGGCACAGCCCGGCGTGCCGGTGCGTGGTGGCACCGGACGGGTCCGACACAGGGAAAGGTGGAGCGATGCGCTACCGGCTCACGTTCATCGCGGGACTGGCCACGGGGTACGTGCTCGGCGCACGAGCCGGCCGCGAGCGGTACGAGCAGCTCCGCAAGGCCGCCCAGCGGGTCGCGCAGAACCCGGCGGTCCGCAACAGTGCCGAGTCCGTGGCCCTGACCGGGCGCGATGCGGCGACGAAGGCGTTCGGGACGGTCTCCGCCAAGGTCGGGGACCGGCTGCCCGGGGCCGTCACCGACCGGGTCCGCTCGCTGCGGGAGCAGCGCGCCGCCGACGAGGACGACTGGGGAACCAGCAACACCTGAGCCGAACGGCCCAGGGCGTGAGGGGGACGACGGGGGACGGCCTGAGGGAATCCCCGGGCGGCGGAGCAGGGGGGATGCCGGAAAGGAGCCCGAGGCCGGTCCTCCCGGGCAAACCCTGACTCTCTCCTTATGCGTCCCATGAGGCATCATCTGGGGCCATGGGGATAGTCGCCGGATTGGACAGTTCGTCCGAGAGCACACGCATCGTCGTCTGCGATGCGGACACGGGTGCCGTCATCAGACGGGGGTATGCCCCGCACCCCGTCGAAAAGGGGCCCGAGGTCGATCCGCAGGCGTGGCTGATGTCACTCGGCGAGGCGGCCGGCAACGGGCTGCTCGAAGGCGTGCAGGCCATCGGCGTCTCGGCGCAGCAGCACGCCCTGCTGGCGCTGGACGCCGACGGCAACCTCGTACGGCCGGCGCTGCTGGGCAATGACAAGCGGGCGCAGAGCGCGGCCGCGGATCTGGTCGACTCGCTGGGCGGTCGTGCCGCCTGGGCGCACGCCGTCGGGGCGGTGCCGCAGGCCGCGCACCTGGTGACCAAGCTGCGCTGGCTGGCGCGTACGGAGCCGCAGAATGCGGCCCGGATCACGGAGGTCATGCAGCCGCACGACTGGCTGGCCTGGCAGCTGCTGGGGCGGCCCGCGCGGCGTACGACGGACCGGGGCGGGGCCTCGGCGACCGGCTTCTGGTCGGCGGCGAGCGCGTCGTACCGGCCGGATCTGGTGGAGCTGGCGCTCGGACACCAGGTGCGGCTGCCGGAGGTGCTGGGCCCGTCCGGGACCGCCGGCTTCACCCCGGAAGGGCTGCTGATCTCCGCCGGTACGGGCGAGACGATGGCGGCGGCTTTCGGGCTCGGCGTCGGGGAGGGCGACGCCGTGGTGTCGCTGGGCGCCTCGGGGTCGGTGTTCGCGATCCACCATGAGGCGCTGGCCGACCCCAGCGGCACGATCACCTCGTTCGCCGACGCCACCGGGCGGCATCTGCCGGTGGTGCACACCAGCAACGCGGTACGGGTGCTGCGCGGCGCCGCGGAGATGCTGGGCACGGACCTGGAAGGGCTGTCCGATCTGGCGCTGAAGTCGTCGCCCGGCGCGTACGGCATGGTGCTGCTGCCCTATCTGGAGGGCGAGCGGACGCCTCATCTGCCGCATACCGCCGGGTCGTTGCACGGGATGCGGCGCGAGAGCATGAAGCCGGAGCATCTGGCGCGGGCGGCCGTGGAGGGCATGCTCTGCGGCCTCGCCGACGCGCTGGATGTGCTGCGCGGGCGGGGCGTGGCGGTGCGCCGGGTGTTCCTGCTGGGCGCGGCGGCGGAGCTGGGCGCGGTGCAGGCGATCGCGCCAGGGCTGTTCGGGGTGCAGGTCGTGGTGCCGCAGCCGGCGGAGTACGCGGCGCTGGGCGCGGCGCGGCAGGCGGCCTGGGCATGGGGCGTGGCGCACGGCACGCTCGCGCCGGCCGCCGGAGCGCAGGCCCATCCGGGCGGCGGGGCCGCCTGGGTCGATCCGCCGCAGTGGCCGGCCGCCGCGAGCCAGATCTTCGATCCGGGCGAGGAGCTTCCGGTCGGGCAGGCCGTACGCCAGCAGTACGCGGCGGTGCGCGACGAGGCCCACCCGGGGGCGTTCCAGCGGGAGGCGTGACGTAGCGGGGCGGGGCGCAGTGGTGCGACGCGTCGTGGGGTCGTCCGGGGTCCGGCGGGGCGTGCGGTGCGTGCCGGGGGCGTGGAGGTGCGTACCGGGGCGGCGCTCTGGCGGCCGTGCCTAGGGGTGCGCTCAGTCGAGATAGCCGCGGAGCTGGTCGGCGAAGGCGTGGTCGCGGAGCTTGTTGAGGGTCTTGGACTCGATCTGCCGTATCCGTTCGCGGGTGACCCCGAAGATCCGGCCGATCTCCTCCAGCGTGCGGGGGCGGCCGTCGGCCAGACCGTAGCGGAGCTGGACGACCTTGCGTTCGCGTTCGCCGAGCGTGGACAGGACCGCGTCGAGGTGCTCGCGCAGCAGCAGGAACGCGGCGGATTCGACGGGTGAGGCGGCGTCGCCGTCCTCGATGAGGTCGCCGAGGGCGACGTCCTCCTCCTCGCCGACCGGAGCGTGCAGCGAGACCGGTTCCTGCGCCAGGCGCAGCACCTCGCTGACGCGCTCCTCGGTCAGGTCGAGGTGGGTGGCGACCTCCTCGGGCGTCGGTTCGTAGCCGCGCTCCTGGAGCATCCGGCGCTGGACACGCACCACCCGGTTGATCAACTCGACGACATGGACCGGGACGCGGATGGTCCTGGCCTGGTCGGCGAGGGCGCGGGACATCGCCTGGCGGATCCACCACGTGGCGTAGGTGGAGAACTTGTAGCCGCGGGCGTAGTCGAACTTCTCGACGGCGCGGATCAGTCCGAGGTTTCCCTCCTGGACGAGGTCGAGCATGGTCAGTCCGCGGCCGACGTAGCGCTTGGCGACGGAGACCACCAGGCGGAGGTTGGCCTCGATCAGGCGGCGTTTGGCCATCCGGCCCAGGACCACCAACTTGTCGAGGTCGTAGGCGAGTTGGGACGACAGGTCCGGGGTGTTGGTGAGCTTCTCCTCGGCGAAGAGACCGGCCTCCACCCGGCGGGCGAGCTCGACCTCCTCGGCGGCGGTGAGCAGCGGGATCCGGCCGATCTCGCGGAGGTACTGGCGGAAGAGGTCGGAGGACGGGCCGGCGGTGGTGTCGGGGCGGGGCGAGGGTGCCGGCTCCCGTTCGAGTGCCGGTTCCGCTTCCGATTCCGGTTCCCGTTCCGCTTCCGGCTCCGGTGCGGGTCCCGGTCCCGGTTCCGGGGCGATCTCCCCGAGGTACATCTCGGCGGCGGGGGGCTCGGCCTGCTGCGGCACGGCGACCGGTTCCGGGGCCGGCTCCCGCTGCGGCTCGGCGGCCGGGGCCGCGGCCGGCTCCGTGGCCGGGGCCGCGGCGGTCGGCGCATCGGCGAGGGTCTGGGTCTGCACGGGGGCGACCTCCAGGGTGATCGCTGCTGAGGCGGCAGAAAGATCGGGAACGGTAGCGGCCGAGCCGCCTCCCGTCCCGTACGTCGAGAGTGGTTCCGCGGGGGACTCCGGTGGCGTACGACCGGACCCGCCGCGCTCCGAGGACTCAAGCACCGCTTCTCAGTGTGGAGTACGACACACTCCCGCCACGAGGGGCGTGCGACCACTTTTTGAGTCCGATCCGTGACCGGACGGCTACTGCGGGGTGTTCCCGGAGGGGCCGGGGGTGGGGTCGGGGCGGAGTCAGGGTGGGACAGAGCCGGGCCCGGGGTGCGGCACGGGCGGGCCGGGGGTGCGGCAGGCTCTGCCCGGGGTGGGGCCGAGGGGCGCTCGGGGGTGGGCACTAGGGGGCGTGCGAACACATTCCGTAGGGGATGCGAGGGCCCCCTGTGGGGCCACAACGGGCGGGGGCCGGGGCGGTATTCCCGGGTGACGGGCGCTGTTGGCCGCCTGCGGAGCGCCGCCGCGCGCACCGCCCGCACCGTCGGCTAGAGCCGCACCGTCGGCTAGAGCGCCGCGTACCCCCGCTCGCGGAGGGACTGGCCGTACTGCTGGAGGACCCAGAGTTCGTTCTGGACGGCGGCCAGGTGCTCGGGGTCGGCGCGGGGGCCGAGGCGCTGGAGGGTGCCGCGGATCTCCGTGACGCGCTGGTTGACGGCGGCCAGGCGGACCGCGACCAACTGGACGCCGGCATACGCCTCGTCGGGATCGCGGCGGGTGTGCAGCGGCTCGACGGCGAGTTCGGTGATCATGGCGCGGACCGTGTCGTCGGGGGCGACCTCGCGCACCCGGGGGACGTACCCGCTGTCGGCGGCGCCGGCCGTCGCCCCGCCGGCGTCCTCGATGCACTGGCGGACCACGGCGTACGGCGGCGCGGTGAACTCGTCGGCCCCGTAGGCGTCGAAGGCCGGGGAGACCAGGTCGGGGCGCTGGAGGGCGAGCTTGAGCAGTTCGCGCTCGACGCGGTGGGCGGGGCTGCGGAGGTTGAGCGCCGGGCCGCGCGGGCCGGCCGCGGGGGCGGGCTGCTCGGGCCCGGGGCCGGGGCCGCGGCGCTGCTGACGGCCCTGGTCGGGGCCGGCGCCGTCGCGGCCGCGCTCGCGGGCCCAGCGGGCGAGCTGGCTGACCCGGCGGACGACGAACTGGGTGTCCAGGATGCCGAGCATGCCGGCGAGCTGGACGGCGGATTCGTGCTGGATGGAGCTGTTCTTGATGTGGGCGACGATCGGCGCGGCCTCGTCGAGGGCGGCGGCGCGGCCGACCGTGGTGTCGAGGTTGTGGCGCGAGACGACATGGCGCAGGGCGAACTCGAAGAGCGGGGTGCGGGACTCGACGAGGTCGGCGACGGCCGCATCGCCCTTGGCGAGCCGCAGGTCGCAGGGGTCCATACCGCCGGGGGTGATGGCGATGGAGGTCTCGGCGGCGAACTTCTGGTCGTCCTCGAAGGCGCGCAGGGCGGCCTTCTGACCTGCGGCGTCGCCGTCGAAGGTGAAGACGACCTCGGAGCCGGAGTTGTCCATCAGCAGCCGGCGGAGGATCTTGATGTGGCCCTCGCCGAAGGACGTGCCGCAGGTGGCGATGGCGGTGGTGATGCCGGCCAGGTGGCAGGCCATGACGTCGGTGTAGCCCTCGACCACGACCGCGCGGTTGGTCTTGGCGATCTCCTTCTTGGCGAGGTCGATGCCGTAGAGGACCTGGGACTTGCGGTAGAGGGGGGTCTCGGGGGTGTTGAGGTACTTGGGGCCGTTGTCGTCGTCGCGGAGCTTGCGGGCGCCGAAGCCGACGACCTCGCCGGAGATATCGCGGATCGGCCACATCAGACGGCCGCGGAAGCGGTCGATGGGGCCGCGGCGGCCCTCCTGGGAGAGGCCGGAGAGGACCAGTTCCTGGTCGCTGAAGCGGCGGCCGCGCAGGAAGCGGGTGAGGTGGTCCCAGCCGGCCGGGCTGTAGCCGACGCCGAAGTGCTGGGCGGCGGCCTGGTCGAAGCCGCGCTCGGCGAGGAACTTCCGGGCGATCTCCGCCTCGGGGCCGTCCAGCTGCTCGACGTAGAACTGCGCGGCGGCCTTGTGGGCCTCCACCAGGCGGGTGCGCTCGCCCTGCTGGCGGCCGGGGGTGTAGCCGCCCTCCTCGTAGCGCAGGGTGATGCCGGCCTGGGAGGCGAGGCGCTCGATGGTCTCGGCGAAGGAGAGATGGTCGATCTTCATGATGAAGTCGACGGTGTCGCCGCCCTCCTGGCAGCCGAAGCAGTGGTAGAGGCCCTTGGCGGGGCTGACGTGGAAGGACGGGGACTTCTCGTCGTGGAAGGGGCACAGGCCCTTGAGATTGCCGCCGCCGGCGTTGCGGAGCTGGAGGTACTCGGATACGACGGCGTCGATCGGGACCGCGTCCCGTACCGCCTTCACATCGTCATCGTTGATCCTGCCTGCCACGCGTGAATTCTACGGCCGGGGTCGGACAGTCCCGCCCGCAGGCCGCTGCCGGGCGCCCCGGGCGGCGCGGCGCCGGCACGTCCTCGGCGCCGCACGCCCCGGCAGCGCCACGCACCCTCACCCCAGTAGCTCCACGAAGCGGGAAAGGCCGATGTTGCCGCCGGAGACGATCACGCCGATCCGCGGGGGCAGGGGGTCGATGCGGCCGGCCAGCAGGGCGGCCAGGCCGCTGGCGCCGCTGGGCTCGGTGACGATCTTGAGCCGTTCGAAGGCGAACGCCATGGCGCCGCGGATCTCGTCGTCGTCGACCAGCACGACCGAGTCGACGAGCCGCCGGTTGACGGCGAAGGTCAGGGCGCCGGGGCTCTCCACGGCCTGGCCGTCGGCGATGGTGCGGGGCACGGGGATGGTGACCAGGTGGCCGGCGGCCAGGGAGCGGCGGGTGTCGTCACCGGTCTCCGGCTCGACGCCGATCAGGCGGATGCCGGGGGCCAGGGCGGTGGCGGCCAGGGCCGAGCCGGCCATCAGCCCGCCGCCGCCCACGGGAGCCAGCAGCGCGTCCAGCGGGCCGGTCTCCTCGATCAGCTCCAGGGCGGCGGTGCCCTGGCCGGCGATGACGTGCGGATGGTCGTACGGCGGGATGAGGGCCAGGCCGCGCTCCTCGGCGAGCCGGCGGCTGAGGGCGGCGCGGTCGCCCGTGTAGCGGTCGTAGCGGACGATCTCGGCGCCGTATCCGGCGGTCGCCTCGGCCTTGGACCGCGGGGTGTCCTCGGGCATCACGATGACGGCGCGGCTGCCGAGTTCCCGGGCGGCGAGGGCGACGGCCTGGGCGTGGTTGCCGGAGGAGTGGGCGACGACTCCACGGGCCAGCTGCTCGGGTGTCAGCCGGGAGACGGCGTTGTAGGCGCCGCGGAACTTGAAGGCGCCGACGCGCTGGAAGTTCTCGCACTTGAGGTGGATCTCGGCGCCGACCAGCGCGTCGAGGGTGCGTGAGCGGAGTACGGGCGTGCGGTGTGCCACGCCCGCCAGCCGCCGGGCGGCGTCCTTGACGTCGTCGAAGGTGACGACGTCCGGGGCGGCGCCTCCGAGGCGGCCGGCGTGGTCGGCGGGACCCGCGGGACCGGTGGGGCTCTGCGTCATGAACGCACGCTACGGGAGCAGCGACTCCAGCGGAACCTCCGGATCGGCCAGCGCGCCGGGCTCCAACGGGGCACCGGAGCGGATCAGTTGCTGGACGGTCTCGGCGACGTCCCAGACGTTGACGTTCATCCCGGCGAGCAGCCGGCCGTCCGCGCCGAGCCAGAAGGCGATGAACTCCCGTTTGCCGACGTCGCCGCGGCAGACCACCTGGGTGTACGAGCCGGGCGGGGCGTAGCCGGAGTACTCCATGCCGAGGTCGTACTGGTCGGAGAAGAAGTACGGGATGCGGTCGTAGGCGGTGTCCTGGCCGAGCATGGCGCGGGCGGCGGCCGGGCCGCCGTTGAGGGCGTTGGCCCAGTGCTCGACGCGCAGACGGGTGTCCAGGAGGGGGTGGTCGGCGGCGGCCACGTCGCCGGCCGCGTAGATGTACGGGTCGGAGGTGCGCAGCGAGGAGTCCACCGCGATGCCGCCGCCGGCGCCGCGGTCGACCAGGTCCAGACCGGCCTGTTCGGCGAGGGCGGTGCGCGGGGCGGCCCCGATCGCGGCGAGCACGTCGTGGGCGGGGTGCTCCTCGCCGTCGTCGGTGCGCACCGCGAGCACCATGCCGTCCTGGCCGACGATCTCGGTGAGGCGGGCGCCGAAGTGGAAGCGGACGCCGTGTTCGCGGTGCAGGTCGGCGAAGAGGCCGCCGAGTTCGGGGCCGAGGACGCCGTGCAGCGGGGTGGGGGCGGGTTCGATGACGGTGACCTCGGCGCCGTAGGTGCGCGCGGCGGCGGCGACCTCAAGGCCGATCCAGCCCGCGCCGGCGATGACGAGCTGCCCGTTGTCGCGGCCGAGGGAGGCCAGCACGCCGCGCAGCCGTTCGGCGTGCGCGAGGCGGCGCAGATGGTGCACGCCGGCCAGGCCGGTCCCGGGGATGTCCAGGCGGCGCGGCTCGGCGCCGGTGGCCAGCAGCAGCTTGTCGTAGGCGATCAGGGTGCCGTCCCCGAGGCGCACGGTCTTGGCCGCGGGGTCCAGGTGGACGGCGGGCTGGCCCAGATGGAGCTCGATGTGCGCCTTGGCGTACCAGGCGGGCTCATGGACGAAGACGCTGTCGCGTTCCTCCTTGCCGAGCAGGTACCCCTTGGACAGCGGGGGCCGCTCGTAGGGGTGGTCGCGCTCGTCGCAGATGAGGATCACCCGGCCGGTGAAGCCTTCCGAGCGGAGCGTCTCCGCGGCCTTCGCTCCGGCCAGGCCACCCCCGACGATGACGAACGTCTGGTGTGCGTCGACCACTTGCTTCCTCCTCGTTGCGGTGCCGTACGTCCGCGTCCGCGTCCGTAAACGCCCCCGATGTACCCCGGTCTGCTTCCCCCCGTAGATGCCGGTCTGCTTCCCCCGTAGATGTGTGTGTGGTTGTCGGGGTTCCCGTTCGTTCGGTCCTGTCGGGGTTCCCCGTTCGAAAGCGATCGACTTCGAGAACGGTCGGCTTCGAGCGTCCCGCACGGAGCGTGAGGGGGGAAGAGGGGCTTCCCCCCTAGGGTCACCCCCGGTTGTCCCCTACGTAACCAGGGCGTCGGGTGAGACGGCCGTGCAGCGAACGGGCCGAAGTGTCCGTCAAGGAGGCGATCTGGTCGATGACGGCGCGCATCCGGGCGGTGTCGTCCGGGGCCGTGTCGAAGAGCGAACGGAACTGCGGATCAAGGCCGTCCGGGGCACGGGCGAGCAATGCCTCGGCCAGTTCGGCGATCACCACGCGCTGGTCGGCCCGCAGCGCCTCCTGGTCGGGGCGCTGCATGACGTACCGGTCGGCGACGGCTTTCAAAACGGCGCATTCCAGCCGCGTTTCGGCCGGAACCACCAGCTCGGCCCCGTAGCGGGTGAGCCGCCCGCTCCCCCACTGCGCCCGGGTCGCGCCCTCGGCCGCCAGGCAGAAGCGGCCGATGAGCTGGCTGGTGGCGTCCTTGAGGCGGGCCTGGGCGAGCGCCGAGCCGTCGTAGCCGTGCGGCCACCACTCCTGCTCCAGGAGGCGGTCCAGCGCCGCGGCCAGCTCCTCGGGGCCGGCGCCGGGCGCATAGCGCTCACCGGCGACCACGAAGATCTCGGCGCGCTCGGCGTCGGCGAGCAGCACGTTGGGGTCGAGATGCCCGGCGTGCAGCCCGTCCTCGACGTCGTGCACCGAGTACGCCACATCGTCGGACCAGTCCATGACCTGCGCCTCGAAGCTCTGCGCCCCGTCGGGCGCGCCCTGCCGGAACCACGCGAACACCGGCAGGTCGTCCGCGTAGACCCCGAACTTCGCCGAGGCGGGGTCGGCGGGGTGCCCGCCGCGCGGCCAGGGGTACTTGGTGGCGGCGTCGAGGGCGGCGCGGGAGAGGTTCAGTCCGACGCTGAGCGCCCGGCCGTCCGGGTCGGGCACGAACCGCTTGGGCTCCAGACGGGCCAGCAGCCGCAGCGACTGGGCGTTGCCCTCGAAACCGCCGCAGGGCACGGCGACTTCGTTGAGGATCTGCTCACCGTTGTGCCCGAAGGGCGGGTGGCCGAGATCGTGCGCCAGACAGGCGGTCTCGACCAGATCGGGGTCGCAGCCGAGGGCGGCGCCGAGTTCCCGGCCGACCTGGGCGCACTCCAGGGAGTGGGTCAGCCGGGTGCGCGGGGTGGCGTCCCAGGCGTGGGTGTGCGCGCCCGGGGTGACGACCTGGGTCTTGCCGGCGAGCCTGCGCAGCGCGGCGGAGTGCAGCACCCGGGCGCGGTCGCGCTGGAAGGCGGTGCGCCCCGGCCGCTTGTCGGGTTCGGGGACCCAGCGCTCGGTGTCGGCCGGGGTGTAGCCGGGGATGGTCGGTCGTGCGCCCGGTGGTGTCCCGGGTGGAGTGCCCGTCATACAGCGACGGTAGCCACCCTGGGGCTCTCGGGGCCGGATCCGGTACGCGCCAGGAGCGCCTGGTCGTAGCGGTGCAGCACCAGACGGGCCAATGCGGGGTGATCGGCCAGGGGCGCGGCGGCGATCCCCGGGGCGGCCGCCGCGCACTGGGTGGCGAAGCGGCCGGGCGCGGTGAAGCAGCCGGCGACGGCGATCCGGTCGTGGCCGCGGGCGGTCAGCTCCCGGACGGCCTCGGCGACGGTGGGAGCGGCGGCAATCTGAGAGGGGCGGCGCGAAGCGTCTCGTGCCGGGGTGGTGGCGGGCGACGGGTGGGCGTAGGCGGGGAGGACGGGGAGGCCGCCGAGCCGGTCGGAGAGCAGCCGCGCGATGTGCTCGGTGTCCTGGGTGGAGCGCGCCGCCCGGGAGCCGGCGGCGGCCAGGACCACGGCCGTGCTCCCCCGTCCGGCGGCGAATCCGGCCTCCAGCAGGCGTCCGTGCAGCGCCTCGGCGAGGAGCGGGTGCGGGCCGAGCGGCTCGGCGATCCGGCCCGTCAGATGGGGCGCGGCCGCCAGCGCGGCGGGCAGATCATGGGTGACGTGATAGCCGCGGCCGAAGAGCAGCGGTACGAGGACGGCCTCGCCGGGCAGCTCGGCGAGGGTGTCGGCGAGCAGCGGCCGGTCGAGCTCGATGTTGCCGAGCCGTACAGGCAGGCCGGGGCGGAGCGCGCGGACCCGGTCGAGCAGCGCCCGGACGGCGGGCAGCGCGCGGGGGTCGCGGCTGCCGTGGGCCACCGCGACGAGGGTCGGCGCGGCCGCCCCCGGGTGGCGGCGGCCGCGCAGCCGGACACCGCACAGCCGGGCGCTGAGCTGGGCGGTGATCTCGGCGGCCAGCTCACCCGCGCCGAGCGGCGGGGCCGCCATGAGAGGCCGTTGAAAGGGCGAATGCGGTATCGGCGCCGTCATGGCCCGAGCGTGGCAGCCGGTCGTTGCGGTGCTGTTTCCCCGCGGGTAACTCCGTGTTCCGTACGGCTGCCGCCGGGGCCGCCCCGGGTGTGCGTGCGGAGCGCGCGCCACCTGTGCCTGCGGCGTTGTGGTGCGCGCCGCCCGTTACGCACCCGTCGCGTGCGCGTCGACCTCCGCCAGATACCTCTCGCGCGTCGCCTCGTCGAGGAAGGACGCCCGGAAGGAGTTGCGGGCGAGGGTGCGCAGGGTCTCCGCGTCGAACCCGAGGGCGTCGCGTACGGCGGTGAAGTTGTCGTCCGCGTAGCCGCCGAAGTAGGCCGGGTCGTCGGAGTTGACGGTCACCAGCAGCCCGGCGTCCAGCATCGCGGGCAGCGGGTGGTCGGCGAGGTCGTCGATGACCCGCAGCCGCACGTTCGACAGCGGGCAGACGGTCAGCGGCACCTGCTCCGCCACCAGACGGGCCACCAGCCGCTCGTCCTCCATGCAGCGCACGCCGTGGTCGATCCGGTCCACCCCGAGGACGTCCAGGGCCTCCCACACATACGCGGCGGGCCCCTCCTCCCCCGCGTGCGCCACACACTTGAGCCCGGCCTCGCGGGCCAGCGCGAAGACCTCCTTGAACTTGGCCGGCGGGTGCCCGACCTCGGCCGAGTCCAGGCCGACGGCGGTGATCCGGTGCAGGTGCGGGCGGGCCGCCTCGAACGTCGCCAGGGCCGACTCGGCGCTCTCGTCGCGCAGGAAGCACATGATCAGGCGGGTGCTGATGCCGTAGGTCTCCTGGGCGCGGTCCAGCGCGCGGGCCAGTCCGTCGACGACCGTACCGACCGGGACGCCGCGGGAAGTGTGCGCCTGGGGGTCGAAGAAGATCTCGGCGTGGCGTACGCCCTGCTCCTTGGCGCGGGCGAGGTAGGCGTCCGCGAGGTCGGCGAAGTCGTCCTCGGTGCGCAGTACGGCCATCAGCGCGTAGTAGAGGTTCAGGAAGGACTGCAGATCGGCGAAGGAGTAGGCGCGGCGCAGCTCGTCCTCGGTGGCGTACGGCAGCGTGACGCCGTTGCGCTCGGCGAGCGCGAAGGCCAGCTCGGGTTCCAGCGTGCCCTCGATGTGCAGATGCAGCTCCGCCTTGGGCCACGGACCGGGAGCGGACGCGGCGGAGGGAGCGGACGGGGGGAGGGACGGGGAGGAAGCCACGCGGTCTACACCTGTTCTGCGGTTCGGAAGGGGTACGGGAGACGGGATACGGGAGGGGTACGGAAGGGGCCCGCCACGAGGGGAGCCGTCGGTCCGGGAGGTGCCGCCGGCCCCGGAGCGATTGCCGGTCCTGGAGGGGTCGGAGGATTTGTCTGTCCAGGCTATCCGGGGTGCGGGCGGGGCCCGCGGCGGTACCGGCCGCCGGCTTGGGATGCCTCGCGGCTACGGGGCATGCGCCACCGTGGCCAGGGGGAGTGCACCGTCGTGGCCAGGGGGACGGCCGCCGTGGCTACGGGGAGTGCGCCGCCGCCGTGCCGCGCAGCCAGTCACCGCCGTCGATGGGGGTGCCGGTGGCGCGCAACCGGGCGGCGAGCGGCGCGGCGGCCAGGTAGACCCAGGCCCGTACGGTCCGGCCGTCCGGGCACTCGGCTTCGGTGACCACCCGCTCGTAGAGGTTCCGCGGGTCGCCGGGGGCGTAGTCCTCCAGCCGGTCCAGCGTCGCGCACACCTCGTCGTAGTCGGCGTCGCGGGGCAGGACGAGGGCGCCGTGCACCGCCGCGTCCGGGGGCCCGGTGACGGCGTAGGGGTATCCGGGGCCGTCGTAGAGCAGTGCGCCGGCGATCCGGGCCGGCTCCTCGCGCGCGGTGCGGCCGCGCAGGATGCGGGCGTGATGGGCCTGGCCGGGGCGCAGCGTTCCGTAGACGAAGAACGGCAGCCGCTCGGGCTCGGTGGTCATGGTGGCGCGTTCCTCTCCGGGCTCGGTGCTTCTCCTGCCACGATGCCAGGCCACCGTGCCACCTCACTGGTCGGGCACCCCGTCCCGCCACCACCGGGCAGACCCCGCGCCACCTCACTGGTCGGGCGCCCCCTGCAACCATCACCGGCCCGTGGGCGTCGCAGCCTGCAGGATCGATCACGACCGGACGTGATCGGATGCGATCGGGACAGGGGCGGCGGATGCGAGGGCTGATGCGGCGGATACGGGGCGGGGTGCGCCGCGTGCGGCTGCCACGGACCCGGCGCGAGTGGCGCCGCGCATACCAGGTGACGGTGATCGCGACGGTGCTCGCCCTGGCGCCCGCGACCTGGATGAACGCCACCGGGGGTCCCCGGGTGCGCACCGTCGCCGACGCGCCCGCCGCGCCGGTCGCCATCGTCTTCGGCGCGGGCCTGTGGAACGGCGAGCCGTCCCCGTACCTAGCCCACCGGCTGGACGCCGCCGCCGAGCTCTACGACCGCGGCAGGGTCCGCGCGGTCCTGGTCACCGGCGACAACAGCCGGCGCGACTACGACGAACCGGACGCGATGCGCGCCTATCTGCTGCGCCACGGCGTCCCGGCCCGGAAGATCGTCAGCGACTACGCGGGCTTCGACACCTGGGACTCCTGCAGCCGCGCCCACCGGATCTTCGGCGTCGACCGGGCGGTGCTGGTCAGCCAGGGCTTCCACATCCGGCGGGCACTGTCCCTGTGCACGGCGGCCGGCATCGACTCGTACGGGGTCGGAGTGGCCGCCAAGCGCGATGTGACCTGGGCGTACGGCGGTGTCCGGGAGCTCTTCGCGGCCGGGAAGGCGGCGGCGGACGCACTGCTGCGGCCCGATCCGCACTTCCTGGGGCCGCGCGAGACGGGCGTGGCGGAGGCACTGCGCGCCGGGGCCGGGACGGAGGGGCCGTAGCTCTTCACCCGTTGGGACAGCCGAAGTCGGCCGCGCAGGTCTGCGGCGGCGACGGTGGACAGGGAGCCGGCGGACTCGACCGCCTTGGGTAGCAGCCCCGGATCACCCGACAAGTGCGGCGATGGCCCGTGCGCACTCCATCGACTCGGCCTGCGCGGTGTCCACCTCCAGGTCGTAGACCACGCCCTGGTGGACCACATCCGCCTGGGACGCGGCCATCCCGATGGTCCGATCACCGCGCGCGACCTCACGGCCTGCGGCAATCGCGCCGTCACACCTGACGCCGACCCACAGCACCCGCAGTCCGTCCAGGGCCTTGACCCAGCGCCGCTGTGAGCCCGCTCCGCCGAGGAAGACCTCGTCGACGATGACCCGGGCGCCCGCACGGGCCATCGCGGCGACGCCCTCGATCCATGCCGCTTCCAGCGTGCGGAACTCCGGGCCGACGGTCACCTCGCCGTCCGGGGCGAACTCGATGCCGGCGTCCGACGCCTGCATGGCCGCCGGCATCGCCTCGACCAGCGTGTCCGTCCCGAGGGCCAGCCACGGATCGGGCAGGACCGCCTGCAGGCACCGGACGATCCCGGACTTCCCCGAGCTGGAACCACCATTGAGCACGATCACCTGAGTCGTCACCGCGCCACATTAGAGGCACCGGGGCGATACCCGATTCGGATTTCCGCGAACCGTGCACCGCCCCTGACGGCCCCTCCCGTCCCTTGCCCCCTCCGTGGACTACGAGCCCCTCGACTACGCCTGTGACGCGCGCGTGTAGAGGGCGAGGATCTTGCCCCCGAAGTACGGGCTGTAGGAGATCCGGTCGTGGTCGGGGCCCTTGGGGCCGCCGCCGTTGACTCCGCCGATCAGGCCGATGATCCGGCCGGTCCCGGTCTCCTCGTCGAGGTCGGTCAGCCAGGGGCCGCCCGAGGTTCCCCCGGAGAAGCCGCCGCACTCCATGCGGAGTTGACGGGTGCCGGCGAGCCGGGAGCTGCGGGTGTCGCAGCGTACGGCGCGGTCCTCCGGGTCGTTGTTGACCTTGGGATAGCCGATGACGGTGACGTCGTTGGTGTAACCGGGCGTCGCCGTGAGGATGTTGCCGCCGGTGACCTCCTCCAGGGAGCGGCCGTCCTCGGCCGGGGCGACGGTGGCGAAGGCGAAGTCGAGGTCGGCCTTGTCGCCGGTGGTACCGCGTTCGGGGTAGGCGAAGGACTTGGTGATCGCCCAGACGCCGTACGGCTGGGTCTGCGCGCCGGAACGGTACTGCGGGACGAAGGCGGCGCGGGCGCCCGGGTTGCAGTGCCCGGCGGTGAGGATCAGGTTGCGGTGCCGGCTGTGCACCACGCTGGCGGTGCAGTGGTGCGCGCGGGCGTCCTTGTCGACGGAGAACAGCACGCCGACGGACGGGATTCCGTCGAAGTGCCGGGCGGTGGCCGGGACTTGGGCCGCCGTGGAGTCGCTGGGCCGGTCCGGGCTGCCGGACGCGGGCGGGGTGGTGGGGGCCTGATCCGGGGTGTCCTTGCCGGGCGGGGCGGCGGACGGCTGGCCGGGCGTATCCGTTCCGGCCGGGGTGGTGGGCGACTGGCTCGGCGTCTCGGCTGCGGGCGGGGCGGCGGGCGGCTGGCTCGGCGCGTCCCCTCCGTCCGGGGTGGTCGGCGACTGACTCGGCGTGCCGTCTTCCGGCGGGGCGGCGGGCGTCGACTGGTCCGGGGTGTCGCCGTCGGCCGCGGGAGCCTCGTCGGCCGGGGCCGCGGCGGCCATGCGCTCGGGGGTCCAGTAGGCGGCGGCGTCCCGGCTGCCCAAGACGGGGGCGGGGCTCGGACTGCTGCTGTCCGAGGGGCCCGGGCCGCCGTCGGAGGCATGGCCGATGGGGGCGACGACCAGGCACATCGCCATGCCGATCACGGCGGTCGCCGCCCTGGTCCAGCGCCGTCGGGCACGCCCCACGGACCCACCCCGCTCCGCACCGGCCGACGTCGTATCGCCGCCGCCCGGAGCCATGTGGCCGCTACCCGCCGCCGTGTGGTTGTTGCCCGGAGTCATGCCGTTGTCCCGTGCCACGTCAGCTCGTCTCCTTCGCGACCCACGACAGGTAGTCGGCGCCGCCGCGGATGATCGGGGTGGCGATGATCTCGGGGGTGTCATAGTCGTGCGCCTGGAGGAGATAGCCCTCCAGCTCCGCGTAGCGCGCTTGCGTCGTCTTGAAAAGGACCTGCCACTCCCGGCTGGTCTCGACCGCACCGTCCCAGCGGTACACGGAGGTCACCGGCGCGCTGATCTGCGCACAGGCGGCGAGCCTGGCCGCGATCGCCTCGCGCGCCAACCGCTCGGCCTTCTCCTCGCTGTCGGTGGTCGTCATGACGGTCAGGAATCCTGTGCCCTGCCCGGCCGGTTCAGGCGGTCCGGACGGTTCGCTCAGGGCTGTGGGGTCGGCCACGGTGGCGCATCCTTCGCAGTGGGGGGACATTCGCAGTGGGGGGCGCGGGACGCCGGGACGTGCCACGAGGAACGTCCCGGGCCGCATCGTACGGACCGCGATGATCATCGCGTAAGTGACGGGCCGCCCTGCCCCGGTATGCACCCGGACGCCCGGGGCCGATTCCCCGGTTCGCTCGGGGCTGGCCCCCCAGTTCGCTCGGGGTTGGCTCCCCGGGTTCGATCGGGGTTGGTGCCCCGGTTCGCCCGGGGCCGGTGCATCGGTTCGCCCGGGCCGACTCCCCGGTTCTCCCGGGCCGACTCCCCGGTTCGCCCGGGCCTGGCCCCCAGTTCACTCGGGGCTGGCCCCCCGTCCCCCCCCCCGGGCCGGTCCCCCAGTTCACCCCCGGCTGGTCCCTCGGTTCACCCCGGGCGGTGCCTCGGTTCGCTCGGGGTCGGCCCCCCAGTTCGCCCCGGGCTGGCCCCCCAGTTCGCCCGGGGCCGATTCCCCGGTTGCGTCCACCCGCGCAACGGCAACGATGGAGGGGAAGCCCGCCGCCACGGATGCGAAAGGGCAGCATCATGGATGACCTCTCCACACTCACCCGCCACCAACTCGACGACGCCCGGGCCTCCGCCCACGGGCGCAGCGCCCACCTCTTCCTGCACGACGGACCCTTGCGGCAAACCGTGATCGCCCTGATCGCCGGTGCCGCGCTGGACGAGCACAACGCGCCACCGGCAGCGAGCCTGCAGGTGCTGCACGGTCGCGTCCGGCTGACCGGGCCCGGCGGCGGCCTGGAGCTGAAGGCGGGTCAAGTCGCCGCGATCCCGCACGAGCGACACGGCTTGCAGGCCATCGAGGACTCGGCGGTGCTGCTGACGGCCGTGACGGAAGTGCCGGCGCGGGCCCACCGGGCGGTCCCGGCGGGGGCGGGCGCAGGAGCGGGGACAGGGGCGGGTACGACGGCGAGGGCGGGGGCGAGGGCGGCGCGGAAGTAGTCGTAGCCACCACCTCCCTCTCTTCGCTACTGCCTTGCGCGGTGCGCCACTTGGGCCTTGGATCTGTGCCGCCTTGCCCGGCGCCTCCTCACTTCCATATACGGCAACGATTACGGAGAGTAATCAGTTCCCTCGGAGTGTAGTCGTCGAGCGCGCCACGCGACAGCGCCCAGGGATGCACTCGACGGCGCGTCGCCCGAGCCCCGCCGCCGGGCGAGCTTTCGAGCTTTCGAGTATTCAGATTTTTCTGAATGTTATGCAGTCCCTGCTCCCTGCCCTGGTCACCGACGTCCACGGCGGCATCTGGACGGCGCACGGCGACGAAGGCGTCTACGGCGGTCACGCCGAGTCGGGGGCGGGCCTGGCGGGTGGGAACACCCGGGGTCGGGCAGTCTGGGCTCCCGAGGGGCGGCTGCCCGATCACCCGCTGCAGGGCTGCACCGCCGCGACCGAGGACGAACAGGTCTGGCTCGTCTGGTACTCCGGCAGCAGCAAGGCGGCACGTTCCTGACCCGGATCACCCCGTCCACCGGCGACGTGGTCAGCTACCCCAGCCCCGTCCCCGGACCGGACGGATTCGCGGTCCGCGGCAACCGGGCGGTACTGACCCGCCGGGACCGCAACAAGCGGTCCGTCGAACTCATCCGCGCCGAGCTCCACGGCGCCACCTGGGCAGTGACCGGCCGCCACCGGCTTCGCGTACCCGGTCGAGTCGTCATGCACTGCGGCCAGGGCCGTGACGGCACCCTCTGGCTCCGCGCCGCCAACACCTGGCTGCGCATAGAAGCATGCCCATGACCACGACCATGCCCACGACCATGGGCATGGGCATGCGCGCGCCAGAGCTTCCTCAGACCGCGAGCCACTGGTCGTACGCCAGCTTGCACAGCAGGGCGACGACCACGACCACCAGCACCCCGCGGACGAACCCGGCGCCGCGCTTGAGCGCCATCCTCGCGCCGACCATCCCCCCGACGAGGTTGAACAGCGCCAGCAGCGCACCGAGTTGCCACAGCACGGTGCCCTGGATCGCGAACATGGTCAGCGCGCCGACGTTGGTGCAGACGTTGACGACCTTGGCGGTGGCGGACGAGGTGACCAGGTCCATGTGCAGTACGGCGGCGAGCGCGATGACGAGGAACGCGCCCGTCCCCGGCCCGATCAGGCCGTCGTAGAAGCCGATGCCCAGGCCCGCGATGAGGACGGCCGCCAGCACCCGCCGCCGGGTGACCGGCCCCGACGGCGCGGGCGCGGTCCCGAAGGCCGGGCGGAAGAGGATGAACGCGAGCACCGCCAGCAGCACCGCCATGATCAGCGGACGCAGCACCTCGCTGTTGATCCCGGCCGCGAAGAACGCCCCGGCCAGCGAGCCGGCGACCGCGGCGAGGCCGATGCGCAGCGCCGTGCGGAGGTCGATGGGCGCCTTGCGGACGTAGGTGACCGCGGCGGCGGTGGTGCCCACGATGGCGGTGGACTTGTTGGTGCCCAGGACGTAGGCGGCGGGCGTGTGCGGGAGGCCGACCAGTAGAGCGGGGAGCAGCAGCAGTCCGCCACCGCCCACCACGGCGTCGATCCAGCCCGCCGCGAGGGCGGCCAGGCAGAGCAGAGTCAGGGCGAAGAGCGATATGTCAGGGGGCACCGGGCGATCTTACGAACCGCGCACCGCTCTAGGCTCAGGAATATGGATGCTGAGACTGCTGACACCTCGCCCCGGAGGGGCACCGGTTCGCGGGCGGGCGAGGGCGGTGCCCGGGAGGGCGGTGCCGGACCCCGGGAGGGCGGTGCCGGACCCCGGGAGGGCGGTGCCGGACCCCGGGAGGGCGGTGCCGACTTCCGCGTCGGCGGGGAACTGCCGGTCCGGCGGCTGGGGTTCGGGACGGGCGGCCTCGTCGGGCCCGGTTACTGGGGGCCGCGGCACGACGATCCGCAGCGCGCCGTCGCCCTGCTGCGGCAGGCCGTGGAGCGCGGGGTGACGCTGATCGACACCGCCGACAACTACGGCCCGGACGTGGCCGAGGAGCTGGTGGCGCGGGCCCTGCATCCGTACCCGGAGGGGCTGGTGATCGCGACGAAGGGCGGGGTGGTGCGGACCGGTCCCGACGTCTGGCACATCGAGGGACGACCGGAGCGGCTGCGCGCCATGTGCGAGGCGAGCCTGCGCCGGCTGCGCACCGAGACCATCGACCTCTACCAGTTGCACCGGCTGGACCCGGAGGTGCCGATGGCCGACCAGCTGGGCGCGCTGCAGGAACTCCAGCGGGAGGGCAAGGTCCGGCACATCGGGCTGGACTCCGTCAGCGCGGCGGAGCTGCGGCAGGCGCAGGAGCTGGCACCCATCGCGTCCGTCCAGAACCGCTACAACCTGATGGACCGCGCCTCGGAGGACGTACTGGAGCTGTGCGAGGAGCGCGGCACGGCCTTCCTGCCGTGGTTCCCGTTGGGCAATGGCGCGTTGACGGGCGGCGCGGGCGAGGCGCTGGGTGAGGCGCTCGACGCGGTCGCCGCCCGGCACGGGGTGAGTACCGGGCAGATCGCACTGGCCTGGCTGCTGCACCGCTCCCCCGTGCTGCTGCCCACCCCCGGTACGGGGTCGCCCGTGCACCTCGACGAGAACCTGGCGGCGGCGGGAATCGCCCTGACGGACGCGGACATGGCGCAGCTGGACCGGCCGCGTTGACCGGCCGCGCGTGATCGGGCGGTTCAGGTACGGCGTGGGTCCCGGCTCTTCGCGACGCGGTGCACCTGGGCGAGCGCGTCGGTCAACTCGACGGCCAGCAGGTGGATTTCACCGGGCGTCCACCTGCGTCCGTCGAGGATGCGCCGCGACTCGCCGATGAGCTCCAGGGCGAGTTCGAGCTGGGCTTCATCGAGGTCGTCGGCCATCCGGGACACGTACCCGGTGCCGTCACCCACGAGCAGGCAGCGCTTGCCTTCGGGGCTCGACCACGGCAGGAGTCGGGCGGTGTCCTTTGGGTCTGTCATGGGGCCATCTCCTGAGGGGAGTTGCGCGTAACCAGATGTAGTCATTCGGTCACATGGACAACGCGACGGGCAATAGAGTGGGGGTGCTTGAACGGGCAGCGCTCAAGGATGCGGCCTGCCGCGATTCCGACGTGCGCTCACATGGCGAGAGGTCATAGCGTTGGACGAGACGACCCCACCCGAGCACTTGAATCCCCTGCAGCGCTTCGGTCGCGACATCAGACAGGTCCGCCTGGCCCGCAAGATCACGCAGAAGCATCTGGGCAAGGCGACGGGCTACTCCGAGGGGTACGTCAGCAAGGTCGAGTCCGGGACCCTGCTTCCCAGGCCCAGCGCGAAGTTCGCCAAGGGCTGCGACACCGTGTTCGGGACAGGTGAGTTATTCGCGGGGTTGCTGAAGAGGATCGATGAGGGGGAGCACCCGAGTTGGTTCGTCCCGTACCTGAACTTGGAGAAGAAGGCATCGCGGATACTCGCCTATTCGACGAACCTCGTCACGGGCATCGTCCAGACAGAGGACTACTCACGGACCGTCTTCCGCGTATCCAACCCCCGTGCAAGCGTGGAGGCGATCGAGGACAAGGTGGCCGCTCGGCTACGGCGGCGCGAGGTGTTCGAGCGAGAGATCCCACCGTTCCTGTGGGTCATCCTGCATGAGGCGTGTCTGCGAAACGTGGTCGGTGGAGCCGAAGTCATGGCTGGACAGCTCGACTATCTGACGAAGGTGGCCGCATCACCGCAAGTCGAGCTCCAGGTCATGAGGTTCTCAGTGGGAATCCCTGCCACGTCCACAATGCCGTTCACCGTGCTGCGCTTCCCAGGCTCCCCCGCTGTGTTGTACACGGAGACCCGGGTAGGAGGCAGGATGCATGACTCCGCACAAACGGTCGATGCGGCCTTGGATGACTACGATCTTCTCAGGGCGCATGCGTTGGCCCCGGATCAATCACTGGCCCTGATCAAGAATCTGCTGAAGGAGTACCGAGCATGATCCCCGACTTGGATCTCGCCACCGCCAAGTGGATCAAGTCGTCCTACAGCGAGGGCAACGGCGGAGAATGCCTCGAATTCTCCCGCGACTTCGCCTGGGTCAAGTCCTCCTACAGCGAAGGCAACGGCGGAGCCTGCCTCGAATTCTCCCGCTCCCTCACCGCCCCCCACGGCCTCGTCCCCGTCCGTGACAGCAAGAACCCCGACCGTCCCGCGCTCATATTCCCCGCCGGCGAGTGGAATGCATTCGTCACGGCCATCAAGCGCGGGGAGTTCCCCGCCTGAAGGGAGCTCCAGTGAACCTCCGCGACGACGCCCGCGGCCTCGCCGACGACCTCGTACGGCTGCGCCGCTCGCTGCACCGGATTCCCGAGACCGGGCTCATCCTCCCCCGTACGCAGGAGGCGGTGCTGGCCGAGTTGGACGGCCTGCCGTTGGAGGTCAGCACCGGCGAGCGGCTCAGTTCCGTCACCGCGGTGCTGCGCGGCGGGCGGCCCGGCCCGGTCGTGCTGCTGCGGGGGGACATGGACGCGCTGCCCGTCGCCGAACGTACCGGCCTGAACTTCGCCGCCGACAACGACCGGATGCACGCCTGCGGTCACGACCTGCACACCGCGATGCTCGCCGGCGCGGCCAAGCTGCTCAGCGCGCACCGCGACCGGCTGGCGGGCGATGTGCTGTTCATGTTCCAGCCCGGCGAGGAGAGCCACGACGGCGCGCGGCACATGCTGGACGAGGGGCTGCTGGACGCGGCGGGACAGCGGCCGGCCGCGGCGTATGCGCTCCATGTGCTGTCCGCGGGGCTGCCCGGCGGCGTCTTCCGCACCCGTGGCGGGCCGGCGCTGGCGGCGTCCAATGTGCTGCGGGTGACGGTGCGCGGCGCGGGCGGGCACGGCTCGATGCCGTTCCGTGCCAAGGACCCGGTGCAGGCGGCGTGTGCGATGGTGACGGCGCTGCAGGCGTGGATCACCCGTACCTTCGACGTCTTCGATCCGGTGGTGCTGACGGTGGGCACGTTCCACGCCGGTACGCAGCAGAACGTCATCCCGGACACCGCGGTCTTCGAGGCGACCGTCCGCAGCTTCTCGGACGCCGCCCAGGCGCGGGTCAAGGACGGCACGGTGGAGGTGTGCCGGGGTATCGCGGCGGCGTACGAGGTGGGGGTGGACGCGGACTTCGCGGAGGTGTACCCGGTGACCGTCAACGACCACGCGGAGGCGGACTTCGCGGCGCACGCGGTCCGCGAGGTGCTGGGCGAGGAGCGGTTCGCGCCGATGACGCAGCCGCTGGCGGGTGCGGAGGACTTCTCCCGCGTGCTGGCCGAGGTGCCGGGCGCGATGATCCTGCTCGGTGCCCCGCCGGCCGGTGCCGACCACGAGCGCAGTCCCAACAACCATTCGCCGCTCGCCGAGTTCGACGATGCGGTGCTGGCGGACGGCGCGACGATGTACGCGGAGCTGGCGACGAGGCGGCTGAGCGCGGTGTGACGACGGCGGTGTGACGGTGGCGGTATGACGGTGGCGGTATGACGACGACGCGGCCTCCGAAGGGCTGAAAATGTGCGCGCCCGTGGATGTGCGTGATCGGTAGTGTCGTCGTCCATGCGCCTTCTGATTCTCGGCGGTACGTCGTTCGTGGGCCGCGCCATCGTGGAGGAGGCCCTGCGCGGCGGGGCCGAGGTGACGCTGTTCGGACGGGGGAAGACCGGCCCGGAGTTGTTCCCCGGGGTGCCCCGGCTGATCGGCGACCGGGACACCGGTGACTACGGCGCGCTGGGCGACGGCGCCTGGGACGCGGTCGTGGATGTCAGCGGATACGTCCCCCGGCACGTCGGGCAGGCGATGGAGGCGCTGGGCGACCGGGTCGGGCGGTATCTGTTCGTCTCCAGCCATGCGGTGTACCAGCGGGCGGGGGTGGGTCCGGGCTCCGACGAGGACACCCCGCGCCGGGCGCCGGTACGCGACACCGAGGAGCTGACCGAGGCCACCTACGGCCCCTGCAAGGTGGCCTGCGAGGACGATGTGCTGGCCCGGTACGGCGAGCGGGCGACGATCGTGCGTCCCGGCAAGGTGGCGGGGCCGTTCGACACGGCGGACTCCTTCGTCTACTGGGTGCGCCGGGCCGCCCGCGGCGGGCGGGTGGCGCTGCCCGCCGATCCCGCACAGCCGGTGCAGATCATCGACTCGCGCGATCTGGCCCGCCTGGTGGTGCGACTGCTCGTCGACGATCGGCCGGGGGCGTTCCATGCGGTGGGGCCCGCCGAGCCGACCACGCTCGGTGGGCTCATCGCGACCTGTGCGCGGGTGGCGGGTACGGAGGTCGAGATCGTCCGGGTACCGGATGACGATCTGCCGATGTTCTTCCCGCTGGTCCGTCCCGACTGGTCGACCCAGCAGCGCAGTTCGGCCCGCGCGCGGGCGGCGGGCATGCCGTCGACTCCGCTGGAGGTGACCGCGGCCGACGTGCTGGCCTGGGACGTCGAGCGCGGTGAACCGCCGTTGCAGGGCGGGTTCACGGACGAGGAGGAGCGGGCGCGGCTGTCACGGGCGGCCGGCTGAAGGCCGAACGACCCGCCAACGGGGAAGGCATCGGCCTCCTTGGTCCTCAGCCCGCGGTCAGGTTGGTGGGGCATGCCCTGCCGGACCCGCAGGCCGCGGCCGGTGCGGCCGGTCGGTGACACAGGTCAGCAGGGTTCTCAGTCAGGTTCTCGGCCAAGTTCTCAGCCGGGATCTCAGCCGGGATCTCAGCCGGGATCTCGGTCGGGATCTCGGTCGGGATCTCGATCCGGTTCTCGGTCGGGTTCTTAGAAGCCTCTTATGCCGGGGGACTATCCAGTCCCCATGACACCCGATCTCCCCAACTCCCCGCGGAGGAACGGCCGTAGCCGCCGCGCCGGCACCCGCGCGCTGGCCGCCTCCCTCGCGCTCACCGCGACCGCGCTCGGCGTCTCCGGATGCGACAGTGCCGCCGCGGGCACCTTGAAGGGCAGCCGCCTCGAACTGCCCGTCGGCGGCGGTACCGCCGTCATCGACACCGACTCCCTCGCGGTGACCGCGCGCACCGGCGACGGGCGGCGGATGGTGCTGTCCGAGGCGGCCGGCGGCGGGCTCGGCAAGCCGGGGCCGGTGACGCGTACGGCCGGCGGCGCGCGCTGGAGCTACCCCGCCAAGGGGCTGAGCGTGACGGCCGGTGCGGAGCGCGGGCGGCTGCGGATCAGGCTGCGTGCGGACCGTGACGGTTCGGTCGGCTGGCCGGTGACCGGCACCGACCGGGCCGCCTCCGCGGTGCAGCTGCCGCGCGGCGAGGGGCTGGACATCCCCGTACGGGACGCGTGGTGGAACTCCGCCGCCGAGAAGGGCGGGCTGGCCGGCAGCACGGTCGACGTCGGCGGCGAACTGTCGCTTCCCCTGTGGGGCTTCTCCATGGGCGGTGGCGCGGACGGCTCCGGCGGCCGGTACGGCGTCAGCTACCTCACGCCCACCGATATCGGTACCTCGCTGCGCTTCGCCTCCACCGAGGGCCGGCTGCGGGCCACCGCCACGCACGCCTTCGACGCGGGTGAGGGCACCCGTGACTACGAGGTGACCTTCGCCCTCACCGACGGCGACCCGGTGGCGCCCGCGGCCGACTACCGCTCCTACCTCTCCCAGCACGGGCGGCTCGGCAGCCTGCGTCGGAAGATCCGGCAGAATCCGGCCACCGCGAAGCTGCTCGGGGCGTTCCACGCCTATGTGTGGGGCGAGGCCCGTACCGCGGCCGGGGTCGACAGGCTCAGGCGGCTCGGCGTGGACCGGATGTGGCTCGGGTACGACTCCGGGCCGGGCCCGATGAACGCCGCGGCGGTGCGGGCCGCCAAGAACGCCGGCTATCTCGTCGGTCCGTACGACACCTTCGCCAACGGGCAGGACCCCAAGGCCGCGGACAGCCCCACCTCGGTCTGGCCCGGCCGGGTCTACCCCGACTTCTGTGTGCGCAAGGCGGACGGCAGCCCGCAGACCGGGTTCGGCGGCCGCGGCTGCTACCTCAGCTCGCGGGCCTTCGAGCAGGCCGAGCCGGACCGGCACTACCTCGCCGACCGCACCCGCTCGATGGTCGCCAACGGCGCGGACAGCTACTTCCTCGACGTCGACGCGACGGGCGAGCTGTTCCGCGATCACGGGGCGGGGCACGAGATGACCAAGGCGGACGACCGCGCGATGCGCCTGGCTCGCATGCGTCGGCTGTCGAAGGGCCTCGTCCTGGGCTCGGAGTCCGCCCAGTCCTGGGCGAACGAGGTGCTGGCCTACGACCACGGGTCGGGCACCCCGGTCGCCGACGGGCTGTGGAAGCTGGAGCGCGACAAGGAGAACTGGGGCGGCTACTACCCCCAGAAGGCCCCGACGGCCTTCTTCAAGCCGGTCCGGCTGCCCGCGGAGCTGGCCAAGGCCATGTACGACCCGCGGTACCGCGTGCCCCTGTACGAGACCGCGCTGCACGGCTCCCTGGTCAACGTCGAGCGCTGGGAGCTGTCGTACGAGAAGCTGCCGGACCAGCAGACCACCCGGGCGCTGCTCGCGATGCTCTACAACACCCCGCTCAACCATGTCCTGGACGGGCCGACGCTGATCCGCAACGGGCCGCGGCTGGCCGCGCTGCAGAAGTACTTCTCGCCGCTGCACCGCGCCGCCGGCACCGAGCGCATGACGTCCTTCCGGTGGCTGACCGGCGACCGCACGGTGCAGCGCACGGTCTTCGGCGACGGCACGCTGACCGTCACCGCGAACTTCGGCACCCGGGCGCATGCGGGCCTGCCGGGCGGCTGTGTCGATGCCCGGCTGCGTACGGACCACGAGCCGCGCCGGCTGTGCCCGGCGACCCTGGGCGGCTGATCCGGGCCGGGGTGACGGGGCGGGGCGGTCGGAGCCTCACACGGCGGCCGGGCGTGTTCTGAGGGCAGCGTTCCGCCCGGGAAACAGAGCAGATGCGGGCGGGTAACAGCCGGACCGCACGCTGACGAGCATGACCACCACTCACCCGCACCCCGACGCCGCACCCGGCACGATCCCCACCATCGCTCTCATAGGCCACGGCATGGTCGGCCAGCGCTTCCTGGAGGAGCTGGCCGACCGCGGTGTCACCGAGCGCGCACGGGTGGTCGTCCTGTGTGAGGAGCCCCGCCCGGCCTATGACCGGGTCCAGCTGACCTCGTACTTCGCCGGCCGCAGCCCGGAGGAGCTGAGCCTTGCCGATCCGGACTTCATGGCCCGGCACGGCATCGAGCTGCACCTCGGCGACCCGGCCACCGCCATCGACCGCACGACCCGCACGGTCACCGCCCGCTCCGGGCTGACCGTCCGCTACGACACGCTGGTGCTGGCCACCGGGTCGTATCCGTTCGTGCCTCCGGTGCCCGGCAAGGACAGCGCGGGCTGCTTCGTCTACCGCACCATCGAGGACCTGCTGGCCATCGAGGAGTACGCCAAGAACTCCCGCACGGGTGTGGTCGTCGGCGGCGGCCTGCTCGGCCTGGAGGCGGCCGGCGCGCTCAAGGGGCTGGGGCTGCGCACCCACGTCGTGGAGTTCGCGCCGCGGCTGATGGCGCTGCAGGTCGACGAGGGCGGCGGCCGTGCGCTGCGCCGCCGGATCGAGGAGATGGGCCTGCAGGTGCACACCGGCGTCGGCGGCAAGGAGATCGTCGCCGACGAGGCGGGTGCGGTGACCGCCATGGGGCTGTCCGACGACTCCCGTATCGAGACCGACCTGGTGGTCTTCTCCGCCGGGGTCCGCCCCCGCGACCAGCTCGCCCGGGACTGCGGGCTGCCGGTCGGCCGGCGCGGCGGCATCATCATCGACGAGCAGTGCCGGACCGACGACCCGGCGGTGTACGCGATCGGCGAGTGCGCGCTGGCCGTCGACGGCCGGGTGTACGGCCTGGTCGCACCGGGCTACGACATGGCGCGGGTGACGGCCGGCGCCCTCGCGGAGCGGCTCGGCGACGGCTCCGGGCAGCTCGCCGGGTTCACCGGCGCCGATCTGTCCACCAAGCTCAAGCTGCTCGGTGTGGACGTGGCCTCGTTCGGTGATGCGCACGGCGCCGCCGACGGCTGCCTGGACGTGGTGTACTCCGACGCGCGCAGCGGCGTCTACAAGAAGCTGGTGATCGGCGCCGAGGGCGAGCTGCTGGGCGGTGTGCTGGTCGGCGACGCCGACGCGTACGGCATGCTGCGCCCGCTGACCGGCACCGTTCCCCCGGTGGCGCCCGAGCAGCTGGTGCTGCCCGCCGGCGCGGGCGCGCCCGCCGCGCTCGGCCCGGACGCGCTGCCCGGCGACGCGGTGATCTGCAGCTGCCACAACGTCACCAAGGACGCCATCCAGGTCTGTGAGACCCTTCCCGAGGTCAAGCAGTGCACCAAGGCCGGTACCGGGTGCGGCAGTTGCGTGAAGATGATCGGCAAGCTGCTGCCGGACAGCGGCGACCAGAGCCTGTGCGCGTGCTTCCCGCACACCCGCGCCGAGCTGTACGAGATCGTCCGGGTCCGCCGGATCGCCTCCTACGCCCAGCTGCTCGACGAGCACGGCCGGGAAGAGGCGCGCGGCGGCGAGGGCTGTGAGATCTGCAAGCCGGCGATCGGTTCGGTCATCGCCTCCCTCGCACCGGCGGTCGGCGCCGACGGCTATGTCCTCCAGGGCGAGCAGGCGGCCCTTCAGGACACCAACGACCACTTCCTCGCCAACCTCCAGAAGAACGGGTCGTATTCGATCGTCCCGCGCATCCCGGGCGGCGAGATCACCCCGGAGAAGCTCATCGTCATCGGCGAGGTGGCCCGCGACTTCGGTCTCTACACCAAGATCACCGGAGGTCAGCGGATCGACCTGTTCGGTGCCCGGGTCGATCAGCTGCCGGTCATCTGGGCGCGGTTGGTGGACGCGGGCTTCGAGTCGGGGCATGCGTACGGCAAGGCGCTGCGCACCGTGAAGTCGTGCGTCGGCGAGACCTGGTGCCGCTACGGCGTACAGGACTCGGTCCGTATGGCGATCGATCTGGAGCTGCGCTACCGGGGGCTGCGCGCCCCGCACAAGCTGAAGTCCGCGGTCTCCGGGTGTGCGCGGGAGTGCGCGGAGGCCCAGTCCAAGGACTTCGGTGTGATCGCCACGGCGAACGGCTGGAACCTGTACGTCGGCGGCAACGGCGGGGCCACCCCGCGCCATGCGGACCTGCTCGCCCAGGACCTCGACGACGCCGAGCTGATCCGGCTGATCGACCGCTTCCTGATGTTCTACATCCGCACCGCCGACCGCCTGGAGCGCACCTCCACATGGCTGGAGCGGATCGAGGGCGGCCTGGACCACGTACGCGATGTCGTCGTCCACGACTCCCTGGGCCTGTGCGACGAACTGGAGGCCCTGATGGCCGCCCATGTCACCCACTACCGCGACGAATGGTCCGAGACCCTCGCCGACCCCGAGCGGCTGGCCCGCTTCGTGTCCTTCGTCAACGCGCCCGACGCCCCGGACCCGTCCGTCCGCTTCGTACCGGAGCGCGACCAGGTCAAGCCGGACCTGACGCTGCTGGCCGGGCCGACCTTGGCAGTACGCACTCTGGAAGGGACCTCTGTCTGATGACCACTGTGACGACCAGTCCGATGACCACCGCAACCGCTCCCGCTGCCGTCGCCGCGGCGGTCGGCACGGTCGAGGTCCACTGCCCGCAGGGCGACTGGCTCGCGGTCTGCACGCTGAACGCGCTCACCCCGGGGCGCGGCGTCGCCGCCCTCCTGCCCGACGGCACCCAGGCCGCGCTCTTCGTGGACCGCTCCGGCCAGATCTACGCGATCGGCAACCGCGATCCGTTCACCGGCGCCCAGGTCCTCTCCCGCGGACTGACGGGCTCCGCCGGGGGCCGCCCGTTCGTGGCGTCGCCGCTGCTCAAGCAGCGCTTCGACCTGGCGACGGGGGAATGCCTGGACGATCCGGAGGTCTCGGTACCGGCGTACCGGGTGCGGGTGCGGGCGGGGGGCTGAGCGGGCGGGGCCGAGCGGGCGCCGGGCGACCGGACCGGGGCGATCCGCAACCGTGCGGTTGCACCTCCTCTTCTTACGTGCAACCATTGGGTAGCACGTAAGAAGGATGCGCGAAGCAACAGGAAGAGCGCGACAGGAGGACCACCCCATGAGCACGCAGAGCGCCCACGCCACCGGTGAGGACCGCAACCGCATCGAGCGGGAGATCAGCATCGCCGCGCCCGTGGAACGGGTCTGGGCGGTGCTGACCGAGCCCGAGCACGTCGGCGCGTGGTTCGGCCAGGGCGAGCCCGCCCCGATCGATCTCCGGCCGGGCGGCATCATGCACCTCGACCACGGCGAGTACGGCCAGTTCCCGACCACCATCGTGAAGGTCGACCCGCCGCACTACTTCTCGTACCGCTGGGCCAGCGCCCACCCCGGGGAGGTGGCGGTCGAGGGCAACTCCACCCTCGTCGAGTTCACGCTCACGCCGGAGGGCGACGGCACCCGCCTGCGTGTCGTGGAGACCGGCTTCGAGGAGATCGCCATCCCCGAGGAGCGGATGCCGACCGCCGGATACGAGAGCCACTCCGCAGGCTGGACCGGCCAGGCCGAGAACATCAAGCAGTACGCGGAGCGGCTCGCGGCATGACGACGGACGAAGGAGCGGGCGCGGGCCGGGAGTCCGGGGCGCCCCAGGGCCGGGATTCCGGGGCGGGCGCGGACGCCGTGGCGGAGGTGTTCGCCGCGCTCGCGGACCCGACCCGCCGCCGGATACTCGACGCCCTCGCCGCGCACGGCGAGGCGACCGCCACGGTCCTGGCGGCCGAACTGCCCGTCAGCCGGCAGGCCATCGTCAAGCACCTGGGGATCCTGGACCGGGCCGGGCTGGTCGCCGGACACCGCGAGGGCCGGGAGGCGCGCTACCGGGTCCGGCCGGAGCAACTCGGCGTCACCGCCCGGTGGATGGACCGGGTGGCCGCCACCTGGGACACCCGGCTCGCGGCCATCAAGCGCCTGGCCGAAGGAGGGTGACGCACTGACGGACGGGACCGCGAACGCCGACCCGCACGGCATGAAAAAATCCGGATTCATGTACGAGCAGCAGTCCGCCCCGCAGCACCGGCCTGGGCAGCAGGCCCCGCCGCCCCCGCATCCGTATCAGCAGCCCGCTCAGCAACAGGCGCATCAGCCTTACCAGCAGCAGCCCTATCCGCACCAGCAGCCGTACCCACAGCAGGGGACGCATCCGCAGCAGGGGCCGTACCCACAGCCGGGTCCGTACCCACAGCAGGGGCAGTACCCACAGCCGGGTCCGTACCCACAGCAGGGTCCGCAGCACCCGTACCAGCAGCAGCCGTACCAGCAGCAGCCGGGCCCGTACCAGCAGCCCGCTCCGCACCAGGCGCACCCTCCGGTGGCCGCCACCCCGCACATCCCCCGTGAGGCCAGCGACATGCGGCGGCTCGGCGCCGTCCTCCTCGACGGGCTGCTCGCCCTGGGCGCCGCGCTCATCGCGCTGCGCGCCGCCGATCGCGCCGCTCTGCCGGACCTGCAGGGCTTCTACGCCGCTCTCGGCGCCGGCTTCGGACTCTCGTTCCTCAACCACGTCGTGCTGACGCGCATCGGCGGTGCGAGCATCGGCAAGTTCGCCGTCCGCACCCGTGTGATCCGCGAAACGGACGCCAGCCGTCCGCGGCTGCCGCGGCTGTTCCGCCGATGGCTGGGCGGCTATCTCTTCGTGCTGGTCTGGATCATCGCCGCCTTCTTCGACATGGCGGAGGGCCCCGAGGACTTCTGCGGGATCCGTCTGGTGCGCTTCCGCGATCTGCGGGAATCCGGAGGATCCGGATCCGGACCGGGGCTCAACTAACAGGCTGAGCCCGAGAGTTGCCCAGTTGTTCACTTCAGTCCGGACGCCTCGAACACCGCCCGCGCGCCGTCGTGATCGATCCGGTCCGCCAGCGTCTGCACCGGCACCGCACCGCACCGCAGCCACCCGTGCTCTCGGGAGCGGCGCACGCCCCGCTCAAGGCGGTGCCACAGCAGCGGGTTCGCGATGAGCACCTCGGGGTCCAGCTCCACCCGGCCGCCCAGGGCGTCGCGCAGCACCAGGCGCGGGGCCACCCCGTCGTCGCGGCGGACCAGGACGAGCAGATCGGTGCGGACCATGCGGGTGCGCACCGGTCCGCGGGTGGCCAGCCAGTGCGCGCCGGCGGTCACCCGTGGTGGGTAGAGAACCGTGAACAGCACCAGCGCGACGGCCGTCCAGCAGAGCGCGCGCCACGGATCGAGGGTCCCGTTGGCGAGGTCGACCAGCAGCATGACGGTGAACAGTCCGGCCGTGCACCAGATCGCCGCTCGCAGCTCGGGCAGCCAGGTCCGGTCCCGGACGGGTTCGCCGCGGCGCACCGGTGGTGGAGAGATGGCCGGCCGGACACCTCGTCGTCCGTCCGCCGCCGCCCGTCCCGCCGCGGCCCTGCCCAGCGCCGCCCGTCCCCTCCCGGCCCGTCCCAGCGCCGTCCGTTCCCTCGCGGCTCTTCCCAGCGCCGTCCGTCCCATCGCATCCGTCTCACCCGTCCCTCCGGCACCGGCCCGGCCGGCCCCGCCCGCTCCGTCGTCCCCGTCGTCCCCGTCGTCCTTCGTGAATTCGGGCCCCAGGCCACGTCGCCGTCCCATGCGTTGACGCTAGGGCGGTGCCGCGGGACGGCCGGGGGCGTTTGCACGGCGCTGACGCGGCCCCCTCGAACCTTGACGCGGCGATGACGAGACGTTGACGCGGACGCCGAAATGCGGCCACCGCGTACACGAGAACCGGCCGCGTTCCCCGGCGGCACTGCCCGAGAGCGCCCGCCGCCCCGTCAAGAACGCGTGAAGAACACCCTTTCGCCCGCCAAGGGGCCGCCAAGGGGCGCGGACGGCGGCCGTCGCGGCCCGCACGCTGGCCTGGTCCAGCACAGCGCACCACAGTGCCGTACCGCGATACGGCCACAGCGATACGGCCACGGTGCCGTACGGAGGTACGACGAAAGATGTCCACGGTGTCCCAGCCCGATGGGCGGCCCGAAGAACCGCCGGATACCGTCACCGGCGCGGTCACCACCCGGCCCGGCCGCCCCCGCGAGGCCGACACCGGCCCGGGAGGCGTCCAGGCCCCCGAGCCCGACGCCCGCCACCGCCTCACCTCCCTCCAGGGACTCGCCGCCCTCTCGCTCGACGCCATGGCGTCGGTGGCCTACGGCCCCGAGTCGATCGTGCTGGTCCTGGCCGCGGCGGGCGGCTACGGCCTGGGCTTCACGCTGCCGGTCACGCTCGCGATCGCCGCGCTGCTCGCCGTCCTGGTCGCGTCCTACCGCCAGGTGATCGCCGCGTACCCCAACGGCGGCGGCTCCTACGCGGTCGCCCAGGCCCACCTCGGCCGCCGTACGGCGCTGGTCGCCGCGGCCTCCCTCATCCTCGACTACGTGCTCAACGTGGCGGTCTCGGTGACCGCCGGCGTCGCGGCGCTGACCTCCGCCTTCCCCGCGCTCTACGAGGACCGCGTCTGGATCTGCCTGGCGGTCCTCGTCCTGATCACCGGCATCAACCTGCGCGGGATCGCCGACTCGGCGAAGGCGTTCATCGCGCCCACCGCGGTCTTCATCGGCGCCGTCCTCGCGATGGTCGTCGTCGGCCTCTTCCGCGACGCGCCCGCCTCCACCGTCACCGCCGACGGCCATGCTTCGGTCCTCGCGGACAACGCCACCACGGTCGGGGCCCTGCTGCTGCTCAAGGCGTTCGCGTCCGGCTGCTCGGCGCTGACCGGTGTCGAGGCGGTCGCGAACGCGGTGCCGTCCTTCCGCGCCCCGGCCGCCAAGCGCGCCCAGCGCACCGAGGTCGCGCTCGGCGCCCTGCTCGGCGTGATGCTGATCGGCCTGTCCGTCCTCATCGGCCGCTTCCACCTCCAGCCGGTCGAGGGCGTCACCGTCCTCGCCCAGCTCGCGGACGCCTCGCTCGGCCACAACTGGGGCTTCTACGTCGCCCAGTTCGCCACCATGGTGCTGCTCGCGCTGGCCGCGAACACCTCCTTCGGCGGTCTGCCGGTCCTGATGGGCCTGCTCGCCCGCGACAACTTCCTGCCGCACGTCTTCGGCCTGAAGGCGGACCGCCAGGTCCACCGCCACGGTGTGCTGGCCCTGGCCGCCGTCGCCGCGGCCCTGCTGGTCTTCTCCGGCGGCGACGTCAACACCCTCGTCCCGCTCTTCGCCATCGGCGTCTTCGTCGGCTTCACCATCTGCCAGGTCGGCATGGTCCGGCACTGGCGCCTCGCACGCTCGCCGGGCTGGCGGGGCAGGGCCCTGCTGAACGGTTTCGGTGCGCTGCTCACCGGCGTCTCGGCCGTCGTCGTGACCGCGACGAAGTTCACCGAGGGCGCCTGGCTCATCGTCGTCGCGCTGCCGCTGCTGGTCCTCGCCTTCGAAGCGGTGCACCGCGCCTACGGCCGGATCGGCGAGCGGCTGGGCCTGGGCCGGGTCCCCGAGCCGCCGCGCCGCGCCCACTCCCTGGTGATCGTCCCCGTCTCGCATCTGTCCCGGCTGACCTGTGAGGCGCTGAACGCGGCGGTGTCCCTGGGCGATGAGGTGGTCGCGGTCACCGTCACCTACGGCACCCCCGAGGACCGCCCGGCCGCCGAGGCGCTGCGCCGCGACTGGGAACTGTGGAACCCCGGCGTGGAGCTCCTCGAACTGCCCTCCGCCACCCGCTCCCTGGGCCGCCCGATAGCCGACTACGTCACCGACCTGACGGCCCAGCGGCCCGGCACCCGGATCACCGTCCTGATCCCGGAGGCCGAGCCCGCCCACCTGTGGCAGCGCCTGCTGCAGAACCAGCGCGGCGCGGTCGTCGCCCACGCGATCCGCCGGGACACCGACGCGGTCATCTGCCGGCTGCGGTTCCGGCTGGAGGCGGCCGGGCGGGGGTAGGGCGGGCGCCACTGGGGGCAGGGGCGGGGGCAGCCGCATGTGGGAGCGGCTGATTGTCGGTGGCGCGCCCTACCGTGAGGTCATGGAAGCCACCTATGCCGCCATGGACTACGACGGACACTGCGCCGAAATCGTCGCTGAGGCCGGACTGCTGAGCTCCTGCCTCGACGCGCGCACGGATCTGACCACGTCCGTGCCCTCCTGCCCCGACTGGAACCTCGCCCAGCTGCTCCGGCATCTGGGCGAGGCCCATCGCTGGGTCGAGGAGATCGTCCGCACCCGGGCCGCCCAGCCGCCGCCCGACACCGCGCTGCGCGTCCTTCCCCGTGAGCCCGACCGGACCCCGGAGGAGCTCGCCGGCTGGCTCACCGAGGGCGCCCGGCTGCTCGCGGACACGCTCCGGGACGCCGGCCCCGACGCCCGGATCTGGACCCCGCTCCCGTCCGGCAGCCCGGCCTTCTTCGCCCGCCGTATGGCCCACGAGACGGTCATCCACCGAGCCGACGCGGCCCTGGCCCTCGGCGCGGACTTCACCGTCGACCGGCGCATCGCCCTCGACGCCCTCGACGAGTGGATGGAACTGGGCTCGCTCCCGGAGATGTTCGACCACCACCCCGACCGGCGTGCCCTCCTCGGCCCCGGCCGCACACTGCACTTCCACGCCACGGACACCCCGCCGGAGGCGGCCGCCCACTGGCTCGTCGACCTCACCGGCGACACCCTGGCCTGGCGCCGCGCCCAGGAACCGGCCGCGGTCTCCGTCAGCGCACCCCTGACGGACCTGCTGCTGCTCGTCTACGGCCGCCGCTCCACCGACGAGGACGCCTTCGAGACGGTCGGCGATACGGACCTGCTGGAGTTCTGGCTGTCGCTGGTCAACTTCGGATAGCCGACCGGCTTCGGGTAGCTGACCGGCTTCGGATGTGCGGAGACCTCACACGAACCAATCCGGCCGCTCACGCGTGAGTTAAGTTGACGGTCGCCGACAGGAGCAGCACCAAAGGAGACACACCATGACCGATTCCGACCAGACGGGCAGCCAGCCTCCCGGCCTGCCGCCCACGCCTCCCCCGCTCCCCCCGGAGCCGGCGGACGCCGGACCGCGTCCGGTGCCGACGAACGAGGCCGAGGCGCTGGAAATCGGTCGGCAGCACTTCCCCGAGGTCGGCTCGCCCGGCGGCCCCGCCGGTCTGTTCGTCCACGAATTCGACCTCGGCTACCTGGTGTTCGCCAGCTGGCCGCCGCCCGAGGACCCCACCGCCCCGCCGGCCGATCCCGGGGGAAGCCAGGTCGCCATCAACAAGACCAACGGAGACGTGACGTTCCTGCCCAATTTCCCCCCGGAGGCGGCGGTGGAGCTCTACCACCGCTTCTACCGCCCGAGCGAGACCTGAGCGCGCCTCCTGGGGCAACGGCCGCTGCCTGGTGAGCTGTCGGTGCCGCCGGTTAAGCTTTGGCTTGAATATCTCATTGGGTAACCATTACGAGCACGGGGGACGTTGTGGCTGGCGCTGGTGGGTTCCAGACCAATGTGGAGGGCCTCAAGGCCGAGGGTACGAACTTCGTCAAGCTGGGCGAGGACTTCGACTCGTCGGTGGCGCGGCTCATGGACGGCCTGAGCGCGTTGGGCGCGGGTCCGCCGAGCAAGCCCCCGGAGGGGCCGCCGCCGGAGAAGAAGTCGTTCGGCGAGCAGTTCGTCAGCGGTCTGACGTCGTTCGCCAGCAAGGCCGACGCTCCTCCGTGGGGGGACGACGACATCGGCGAGAAGTTCGGCGTCGTCTATGAGGGCGTCCGCGACGGCATGTACGAGTCGATGGGTCACCTCGCCGCCAAGTTCCAGGAGATCGGCAAGGCGCTGAACTCGATGTCCAGGAACCATGCGGAGAACGAGGACTTCAACGACTCGCTGATGAAGCAGCACGTCGAGAACAAGCGGGCCTGGCAGGACCCGACGAAGGATGACCAAAGCTCGGTCCGCGTCTCCTGGAGACCGGCCAGCAGCTGAGGCCACAAGTCGGCCCCTGGGGCTTCGGCCTCCAGGGGCCGACCTCAGGATTTCGATCCCAAGGGTCCTGATCTTCAGGGGTCTGAGCCCAGGGTCCTGAACCCAGGGCTTCCGACCTCCAGGGTCCTGAACACCAGGGCTTCCGATCTCCAGGGTGTCGGCTCAGCAACGAGCCCTTCCGCACGCCTGCGTCCGTATCACGCCTGATTGCACCTTTTTCACGGGGGAGTTCCACCTTGTCTCTCATGTTGCCGGATCCTCTTGAGTGGGTCCTGGACATGCTCGGCTTCAACTGGCCGCATGCTGACGAGGACA